>NZ_JFYD01000005.1:0-409837 GCF_000588515.1 Acinetobacter sp. 826659
AAGCCATAACACCATATGCATGCCTTGATCGCCCGGCTGTAACCAAGCCAGTTCTTGAGGTATGTATTTTTCAATCAAGCCAATAATGTATTCTCGGACTTCTGCATAGACATTTCGAGTGCGTCGAATATGTCGTTCCAAATAACCCTCTTGAATAAAAGCTGCCAAAACGTGCTGGTCGGCAGCAGGTGGGTGTCGATCAATTAATACTCTGAGTCCACAAAAAGATGCTACCAACTCTTTAGGCAATACTGCATAACCAAGTCTAAGTGATGGAAATAGGACTTTACTGAAAGTGCCAAGATAAATGACTTGGTCGGGTGCCATGCCTTGCAAAGATGGGAAGGGCTGTCCGTTATAGCGAAGTTCACTGTCATAGTCATCTTCAATGATCCAAGCATTTTGCTGTTTTGCCCAAGCCAATAAAGCTGTACGTCTTGCAAGACTCATCGGCATGCCAAGTGGATATTGGTGAGACGGTGTCACAAAAGCAGCACGTGCATTTTTCGAAAATCTAATTCCGGTTTCAACCTGAATGCCTTCTTCATCAACAGGAACACGTACCATACGAATGTTTTGTACAGTATGCTCAAAAATGGCCGTTGTCCCCCGATAAGCTGGATCTTCAATCCAAACTTCATCTTTTGCTTCAAATAAAATCTGGCTGCAAATATAAAGTGATTGCTGAATACCGGGAGTAATTACAATTTGTTCAGGTTCGCAGTGGACAGAGCGGGATCGACGTACATAGTCGGCTATAGCAATTCTTAGTGATAATACCCCTTGAGGTTCACCATATCCTGAAGGAACACCTGCTCCCCGTGATCTATATTTATTACCAAATTTACGCCAGATATCACTTGGTTGAGTACGACCGACGGGGACAGATACCGCAAAAGGAACATGGGGAAGTGGCTTAAATTCATCAAGTACTTTGGCATAAGAACGTGCTGATTTGGTCAGAGGTATCGAGTTAGGCTTATTTTCTTTTGATGAATGTTGTATTCCAGACGTTTTAACCAAAGCATGAGACACATAAGTGCCAGTTCGTGGTTGAGAGTCAAACACACCTTCAGCTAAAAGCTGATCATAAGCTTCAATAATCGTTCCTCGTGCGACCCCAAGTGTTTGAGCCAGTTCTCGTGAAGAAGGCAATGGATCGCCAGGCTGTAAATCACCACTTTGTACAGCTTCACGCAAAGCTTGCGTCAGTTGAGCACTTATCTTTCCTTGGCTTTTATTAATCTTTGCAATAGACGGAAGTTCAACAACTTTTGCCATTCTTGCCATAATTCTGGTCTACTTAAAAAAATACAAAGTGGTTCTTTTTAATAAACCACATAAACCAGAAAATTTACAACACAAAATATAAATAACCCTGATATTTACAGTGAGGTTTTGAGCCATGTATATCCCCGATGATTATGCAGAAAACCGTTTGGATGTATTACATTCTCTTATTACCGAATATCCATTTGGGGTGCTTTTTACGCATGGAAGTAATGGCTTAGATGCAAATCATCTTCCATTTGAATTGCTGCTAAATGAAGAGAACTTGGGTGTGCTACATGCGCATGTGTCAAGAGTTAATCCTGTCTGGCAGAACATTAAAAATGGAGATGAGGTACTCGTCGTGTTTCAAGCGGGCGATGCTTATATTTCACCAAACTGGTACCCATCCAAACATGAACAGCACAGACAAGTACCGACATGGAACTATAGGGTTGTGCATGCATATGGCAAAGTGACGATTCGAGATGATGAGCGATTTGTCCGTGGCGTGGTGGCTCGTTTAACCCGTACTCATGAGGCATCTCAACCTGAACCATGGAAAATGTCCGATGCACCAAAAGACTATCTTGAACCGATGTTAAAGGCGATTGTGGGAATAGAAATTGAAATTACCAAGCTGCAAGGAAAATCAAAACTTGGGCAAAACAAAGAACGCCGAGACATTTTAGGTGCAGCAGATGGCCTATCAAAATCTGGTCATCAAACTATAGCGGACGCTATGTATAGTGTCGCTAAGTTAAATAAATAATTTTGAAAATATAAAACTTTAATATCAATTGAGGAGATAAAGATGTCTTTGACTACACCTGTTGAGTTGGTAGGTGAGCACGTTATTTTAAAGCCCTTAGACTTAACTCAAGCTGAATCACTGGCAGAGGCTGTTTGTGATGGGGAACTCTATAATCTTTGGTATACCCGTGTGCCAAGACCTGAACAAATGGCTGCTGAAATTGAAAGACGTCTCGGTTTACAAAGTTCTAGTTCTATGTTGCCATTTTATATTGAAGATCGAAAAACAGGTCGGGCGTTGGGTATGACAACTTTAATGCATATTGAAGAAGCACATCGCCGTGTAGAAATTGGTTCGACGTGGTACCGAAAGTCTGCACAGCGTACACCTGTAAATACTGAGTCTAAAAAGCTATTGCTGGCCCACGCATTTGAGACTTTAAACTGTATTGCGGTTGAGTTACGCACATCTTCTTTAAATGTTCAAAGTCAAGCCGCGATTGTACGCTTGGGTGCAAAGCTAGATGGTGTGCTAAGAAGCCATCAAATTGTAAAAGATGATATTTTACGGGACACTCACGTTTACAGCATTTTGAAGCATGAGTGGCCTGCGGTTCGCCAAAATCTGGAATGGATGTTGAATAAACCGCGCTAAAAGGAATTTTAAGCAAGCTGTTTTTCTCTTTTTTGGCTTAGCCAGAAGAGAGAAGCTGCAGCAATCACCAGCCATGGTATTAAAGCCATATTCATTGCTTTCCAGCCAAATAAATCCAGTAAAGCACCTGCACTAAAAGAACAAATTAAGCCGACAACAAAAACAGTCATGTCGTTAATGGCTTTAGCCTTGGCTTTTTTAGCCGCTGTATACGTTCCGGTAAGTAAAGAAGTGCTGCCAATAAATAAAAAGTTCCATCCCACACCTAATAAAATGAGTGAGATTGCAAACGATGCGAACTGAATACCCGAGAGGGAAAAACCAATATAGCAAGCAAATAATATAAGACCGGCAAACATGATTTTAAGCACACCAAATCGGGCGATTAAATGTCCAGTAAAGAATGAAGGTAGGAACATACCAAGCACATGAAGCTGAATGACGGTTGTAATCGTTCCAAGTTCATGATGTGAATGGCGCATGGCTATGGGTGTTGCAGTCATACCTAAAATCATAATGCCATAACCTGTGACGGCACTAAACAAAGCAACTAAATAGGTAGGCTGAAAGACAATCTGTTGCCATGGGCGACCAGCAGAAAAGTCAGACTTTTGCTCAACTGTATTGGCAATATGTAGGCTAGATAAAATGCCCATTGCGACAAGTGAAATGATGCTAATAATTAAAAATGAACCGATATATTCCAAATGCTGGAATAAAGGTCCACCAAAGCGCGCCAAAGTCGGGCCAATCAGTGCTGCAACAACTCCACCTGCCATAACCCAAGAAATGGCACGTGAACGAAATGCATCATCTGCTACTTCACTGGCAGCAAAACGATAAAACTGAGCAAAGGATTGATATGCGCCAACACCTAGCGTGCCTAAGGCTAAGAGAATAAGTGAACTATAAAAGATACCAATTGCGGCAATAATACCGCCAATTACACCTAAAAAAGCGCCGAAAAGAAAACCGTTACGCCGTCCAATATGTGCCATTAATATTGAGGCAGGGAACATCATTAAGGCTGTACCCAAAAACATAGATGCGATGGGTAAAGTTGCTAGTATCGGTGTATTAGAAATATTTGCCCCAGCCAAACCACCAATCGTCATAACCATGATCGATACGGTTTGGTAAAGTGACTGAGAACTCGTCAAAATAAGAACTTGGCGATGCATCGTATTTTGAAGCATGAGAGCCTTTAATTATATGTGTTAATTGATGAGTTTGGGTGCTGAGTTTTTATATAGGAAGAAAGTATTAACAGCTCAGCTTGAAAATGTTGAAGTGTTTTTTGGTGGCAGGCATAACAATATTTCTTTGGCATAAACTATTTCTTATCAAGTAATTGTAGCTGAATAATCAGGCTTAATATTCTATCATCTGATAATTTGATACAAAACAGTTGCAGTACCAGTTTTCTAAATAAGTCTATTTATTTAAGACATTTAATATGTCTATTTTCTCAAATTCTTTTTCAGCCACCTTAAAATAAATCATTAACCTGAGGTTAATAACCATTGATGTAGGTTGATTGATCGAAACTCCATAAAGCGTTTTTATAGATACAGAACAAAACTGCGATCTATATAGGTAAGCACATGGAAGGATCAGTTCAGAATAAAGAACGATTATGGACAAAGCGGCGTCATGCCAAACAACTAAAATTAGAGATGGCAAATCAATATACCGATGGTGTGGTGATTCCAACTCAAGACATTATTAAAGTTTTAGAAACCTTAATTACACCGGGCGACAAAGTTGTACTCGAAGGGAATAACCAAAAGCAGGCAGATTTCCTTTCGCGTTCTTTAGCACAAACCAATCCAGATGTTTTACATGATTTACATATGATCATGCCAAGCGTTGGACGTTCAGAACATCTTGATCTATTTGAAAAAGGCATTGCACGTAAGCTCGATTTTTCTTTTGCTGGCCCACAAAGTTTACGCATTAGCCAGTTAATTGAAGATGGTTTACTAGAGATTGGTGCCATTCATACCTATATCGAACTATATTCACGTTTAGTAGTCGACCTCATTCCAAATGTGGTGCTCTCGGCGGGGTTTATGGCAGACCGCCAAGGCAATATCTATACAGGTCCAAGTACCGAAGATTCTCCAGCACTTATTGAACCTGCTGCTTTTAGTGACGGTATCGTGATTGTTCAGGTCAATGAACTGGTCGATGACGTTTCAGATTTACCACGTGTCGATATTCCTGCTTCTTGGGTTGATTATGTGGTGGTGGCAGATCAGCCATTTTATATCGAACCGTTATTTACTCGTGACCCAAAACATATCAAGCCAGTGCATGTGCTTATGGCGATGATGGCAATTCGCGGAATTTATGAAAAGCATAATGTGCAATCGTTAAACCATGGTATTGGTTTTAACACTGCGGCAATTGAACTGATTTTACCGACCTATGGTGAGTCTTTAGGCTTAAAAGGAAAAATTTGCCGAAACTGGACTCTGAATCCGCATCCAACCTTAATTCCAGCGATTGAAACAGGTTGGGTTGAAAGCGTCCATTGTTTTGGTACCGAACTAGGTATGGAAAAATATGTTGCTGCTCGTCCCGACGTTTTCTTTACAGGTCGTGATGGCGCTTTACGTTCCAACCGCATGATGTGTCAGCTTGCAGGTCAATACGCTGTTGATCTATTTATTGGCGCAACTTTGCAAGTTGATGGCATGGGACATTCTTCGACTGTCACCAAAGGTCGTTTGGCTGGTTTCGGTGGTGCACCAAACATGGGGCATGATCCGCGTGGCCGTCGTCACGATACGCCAGCATGGCTAGATATGCGCTTGCAAGGTGCCAATGAAACAGAAACCTATTTGGCACGTGGTAAAAAGCTGGTGGTGCAAATGGTGGAAACCTTCCAAGAGGGTGGCAAGCCAACTTTTGTAGATCGCCTTGATGCGATTGATGTTGCTAAAACTGCAGGCCTACCTTTAGCTCCGATCATGATTTATGGCGATGATGTCACCCATTTACTCACCGAAGAAGGCATTGCTTATTTATATAAAGCAAGCAGCCAAGAAGAGCGCCAAGCCATGATTGCTGCGGTGGCAGGTGTGACTAGCATTGGTTTAAACCAAGACCCGAAAACAACAGCACGTTTAAGACGTGAAGGTTTGGTGGTATTTCCTGAAGATTTAGGTATTCGCCGCACCGATGCAACACGTGAACTTTTAGCTGCAAAAAATATTGCCGACTTGGTGACATGGTCAGATGGTTTATATCAACCACCTGCAAAATTCAGGAGTTGGTAATGATGGCACAAGTTAAATATCAAACGCTCAGCGATAGTCAGATTTTGGCAAGTTTAGCGGTCGAAGCATTAATTGATGAAGTTAATCTGACACCTAAACCAGCTTTGGTTGATCGGCGTGGCAGTGGTGCACACGATGACCTGACTTTGGAATTAATGGAGCGCTCTGCGAAAAGTTTAGGGCCTATGTTTGAAGAAATGGCTCAAGCAGCCATATATCATGGTGAGGTTTGTTTGGCCTTACGCGAAGACATTGGTGAAATTGGTCGCCAAGGTGAAAACACCATGATGTTGGCGACAGATGGCGTCAACACACACCGCGGTGCAATTTGGGCCTTAGGTTTGATGGTTACGGCAGCAGCATTGGCGCGCACGACTCAGCAATATTTATCGGCTGTTGAGCTATGCCAGTTAGCAGGCCAGATTGCTCAGCTTGAAGATCGTTTTATTCCAGAGCAGGCCTTAAGTCATGGTCAGCAAGTCCAAAAGAAATTAGGCATCTTAGGTGCCAAAGAACAGGCTCAACAAGGTTTTCCAACTATTGTGAATTTGGGTTTAAAGCAACTTTATCAAAGCCGTAGTAAACCAATGAAAGAAGAGTTCGCTCGCTTAGATGCCTTACTTGCCATGATGACTGACCTGACCGATACCTGTGTGCTTTATCGCTCTGGAACTTCGGGTTTAAAGCGTATGCAACAAGGTGCTCAGCAAGTACTGGATTTGGGCGGTAGTTCAAGCTTGGAAGGTCGACGTGCTTTGCATCTTTTAGAGATTGATCTGCTTCGGATGAAAGCTTCAGCTGGTGGTGCTGCAGACTTGTTGGCAGCAACCTTGTTTATAGATCGTGCTGAGCAGACATCTGTCAAAAAATAAAGAAGGATTTTGATTATGGAAACACTTCATTTTGAATTTGTGGCGACAAAGCCGCCTATAAAAAAAGCGTTGGTAGGATGTGTTGGCTCGGGCGATTTAGAAATTTTGATGGAACCCGGTGAAACAGGCAAAGCTTCTATTCAAGTGGTGACTTCGGTAGACGGCAGTGCGGCGCGTTGGCACAATCTTTTTGAACGGATTTTTACTGCGCAAATACCGCCAGCGGTCAATATTGATATTCATGACTTTGGTGCAACTCCCGGTGTCGTTCGCTTACGTCTAGAACAAGCATTGGAGGAAATTGCTCATGACTGATATTCAGAGTTTGTTAAATAAACAAGATTTTATTGAACTCAGCGCAAGAGAACGTGCCAAAGCATTGTTAGATGAGAGGACTTTTCGAGAGTTACTCGACCCATTTGCCCGTGTTATGTCGCCTTGGTTGGTTCAGCAAAATATTGTCCCGCAAGCTGATGATGGTGTAGTGGTTGCAAAAGGATCTATTCAAGAACGCCAGGTGGTTTTAATTTCAATTGAAGGTTTATTTCAAGGTGGAAGTTTAGGTGAGGTGGGTGGTGCCAAAATTGCGGGTGCCTTAGAGCTTACAGTTGAAGACAATCTGAAAGGTATTCCAACTGCGGCAATTTTATTATTGGAAACGGGCGGCGTTCGCTTACAGGAAGCAAATCTGGGTTTGGCTGCAATTGCTGAAATTCAGGCTGCAATTGTGAACTTACGCCAGTATCAACCCGTGATTGCTGTGGTCGCAGGCAGTGTAGGGTGCTTCGGTGGCATGTCAATTGCGGCTGGGTTATGTAGCTATATTGTAATGACACAAGAAGGACGTTTAGGTCTAAATGGCCCGCAAGTGATAGAACAAGAAGCTGGTGTACAAGAATATAACGCCAAAGATCGTCCATTTATATGGAGTATTACGGGTGGTAATCAGCGCTTCACTAGTGGTTTGGCAGATGCTTTTGTAGACGATGATCGTCAGAAAATTCGCCAGCAAGTTATCGATTATTTAACTCAAGGCGTACCTCATCAGCATCGTAGTTCAAATTACACATTCTATTTAGAAAAGCTGCAACAAATTGATACTGCTGAGCAGATTACCCCAGCACAAGTTCAAGCTTTGTATCAAGGAGAGCAAGCATGAATATCGCCGTTGATACATTAAAAGCATCTACTCGTGGTGCACATTGGTTTAAAGCACTGACACAAGGCTTTAAGACAATTGAAGGTTTTCCAGCTTCGGTTTGGGTGGCTGATGGTCAGATTGATCAGCAACCGGTACGTGTGATTGCAGTTGTCCAAGACAGTAATAATCTGTTCCCACGGGCAAGACAAGGTGAAGTTGGGCTGCTAGAAGGCTGGAGCTTGGCAAAAGCGGTTGATGATGTGATTCAAGCTGATGCAAAGGCTGAAACTAAACGCGGTATTTTATGTCTGGTTGATGTTCCAAGTCAGGCCTATGGTCGCCGTGAAGAATTATTAGGTATTCATCAAGCTTTAGCGGGTGCAGTAGATAGCTATGCTAGAGCCAGATTAGCAGGTCATCCTATTGTGAGTTTATTGGTTGGTAAGTCGATGTCGGGTGCTTTCTTGGCGCATGGATACCAAGCCAATCGTATTATTGCCTTAAAAGATTCAGGTGTTATGGTGCATGCAATGGGTAAAGAATCTGCCGCACGCGTTACCTTGCGCTCGGTTGATGAGTTAGAGCAATTGGCCTCAAGCATTCCTCCAATGGCCTATGACATTGAAAGTTATGCCACGCTTGGTCTGTTATCTGAACTGTTATCTGTCGAAAACCCTGAACAACCGACAAATGATGATCTTTCATTAGCAAAACAGGCAATTGCACAAGCATTTAAAGAAATTAATGCCGATCAATCTAAAGGACTGGGACAAAGACTTCACGGCCAAAACCGTCAAATGTCTAAAAAAGTCCGTGAATTATTGCGTGAGCAATGGTCATGAAATTTAAGCTTGAAGCCCATGATTTACTATGGGGTATGACGGTCGATTGCTTGGTCGATGATGCCCCACTTTGGGTGAAAGAGGTGTTACTACGCGGTGATCCCGTTGTAGTTCGACGGGAAATTACTCCTGAAGATCAGGTGGCTGTGGGTATAAGAGGACAATTTCGCTATCAACGATATGCAGCTCAAATGCGACTATCAGCAATCAGCAATCAGCTTAAGCCAGAAGCGCTGACTCGCATAGATACGAAACAGTTTGCACACTTGGCAGAACGTTTACAGAGCATTTCCAGCATTATGAAAAAATTTTCAGGATGTTGGGGATATACGGGAAGTTTCGGGTTTGAACTGGCAACGGGCATTAAAACAGTAACCGAGCAAAGTGACATAGATCTGTTGATTCGAGCTGAACAGTCTTTTGCCAAAAAGCAGGCGGTTGAGCTACTCGAAAATTTTCAGCAAGCAGGGCTGAATGTGGATATACAGCTTCAACTTCCACAAGGCGGTTTGGCATTAAAAGAATGGGCTGGGAACAGTGGAAAAGTTCTATTGAAACGTCCTGATGGTGCTGTTTTAGTAGAAAACCCATGGAATTAGGGAATAGATATCATGGCTTCAATTTGGGTATATCCGGGGCAAGGGGTGCAACGAAGCAATATGTTGCACGATTTACCTCAAACCGCTCTGGTTAAAGAATACCTTGAGCGTGCATCGGATGCACTCAAAGAAGATGTCTTGATGCTAGATAGTCCGGCTGCATTGCAGTCGACACGTGCAGTACAGCTGTGTTTACTTATTTCAGGTGTGGTGAGTTCAGCCCTATTAACTGCTGAAAACTTAACACCAGATTATGTTGCGGGTTTGTCGATTGGTGCATGGTCGGCGGCGGTTGTAGCAGGAGTTTTAGCCTTTGAGGATGCAGTCCGTTTCGTTGCCTATCGAGGTGAACTTATGCAAAACGCTTACCCCACTGGATATGGCATGACAGCTCTGATTGGTACAGATCGTTCAGCTGTCGATGTATGGGTCAAACAGATTTATGAAATAACACCAGAGGTGTTTGTCGCAAATATTAATGCACATAACCAGATCGTTATTTCAGGAAGTTTTGAGGCCATGAACCAAGTTGCTGTTTTGGCAAAGCAACAAGGTGTGGTGGCAAAAAAATTAGATGTATCGGTGCCATCGCACTGTGAATTATTAAGTCAGCAAGCAAAGCAACTTGCAACGTCTATGGAGGGAGTGACTTTAAAGCAGCCTAAAATACGTTATTTAAGTGGTACAACGGCTCGTACGCTTAGCAGGCCAGAACAGATTGGTGATGACTTGGCTTTTAATATGAGTCGAACTGTAGATTGGGAAAGTACCATCCAAGCTGCATGGGAGCGAGGTGTGAGGTTACAGATCGAAGCTTTGCCGGGAACGGTACTTACTACACTTGCACGTCGAACGTTTAAAGAAGGAACTGTATTGTCATTTCAAGGGACACGCATAGACACTATTCAGATGGCAATGCAAAAAGAACAGGCAAATAGTTTTTCTTTTTGAGTCAAATTTTACAAAAGCATAAATGATCCAAGGATATGAGGGATTGTCATGATTATATATGGAGTTGGTTTACTCGCACTTTGCACCTTGGTGGGTGTTATTGTCGGCGATTTGTTGGGCGTTTTATTGGGTGTAAAGTCCAATGTTGGTGGCGTGGGTATCGCCATGATTTTACTCATTTGTATACGGTTATGGATGGAAAAACGTGGTGTCATGACAGTTGAAACCGAAAAAGGCGTTTCATTCTGGGGCACCATGTATATTCCTGTTGTTGTTGCCATGGCAGCACAACAAAATGTGGTTACAGCATTATCTAGTGGACATATGGCACTGTTTGCGGCGGTAGTTTCAGTTATTGTTTGCACACTCACCATTGCAGGTTTAAGCCGCTATAACAAGGCAAGCCCTTTACCGAAGGAAGAAGACACTACATTAAACCGCATTGGAGGCAAAGTTCATGGTTGAATTATTATTAAAGGACTTAACCCATTTAGGTTTAATTACAGCTTTCGCCTTAATTGCTTTAATTATGTGGTTGTCGACCAAGCTATCTAAATATTTAACCAAGGGACGAGTGCATGCTTCAGCAATTGCGATTGTGATTGGTTTGATCTTGGCATGGTTTGGCGGAAAAATGACAGGCGGTGAAAAAGGGATTACTGATCTTGCACTCTTTACCGGTGTCGGGCTTATGGGCGGTGCAATGCTTCGTGACTTTACCATTGTCGCAACTGCATTTGAGGTACAGGCGACTGAGGCGAAAAAAGCCGGATTTATTGGCGCCTTCTCTTTATTTCTCGGAACCATTTTGCCATTTATTGTCGGGTGTATGTTTGCGTGGATTTTTGGCTATCGCGATGCGGTAAGTATTACCACAATTGGTGCGGGTGCAGTGACCTACATTGTGGGACCAGTGACGGGAGCTGCAATTGGTGCAAGTTCTGATGTCATGGCGCTTTCAATTGCAACAGGACTGGTGAAAGCAATTTGTGTAATGGTTTCAACACCGCTTACAGCAAAATTTATGGGATTAGACAATCCACGTTCTGCCATGATTTTTGGTGGATTAGCTGGAACTGTGAGTGGTGTGTCGGCTGGTTTAGCAGCTACAGATCGCCGTTTGGTTCCTTACGGTGCGCTTACAGCAACGTTCCATACAGGTCTTGGCTGCTTAATGGGACCGACTGTTTTGTTCTTCGCGGTTAAAGCTTTAGTCGGTTAATCAGTATTTAATATTCAGTCAAAAAGGCCGTTGCTATTAACAACGGTCTTTTTTATTTTTGAAATTAGAGGCAAACATTCGACATTCAGCAATCAGAGCAAGTAAGTTAGGGTCGCGCTCTTTACTTTTTAAGAAGACCAAGCCAATTTCTTGTTGCATGTGATATTGCTGTTTTAGTGGAATAAGTTTTACTGAACTTTCATAAACTGCAGAAATACGGCCGGGTAGTAGAGCAAAACCGACACCTGAGCTGACCATACTAATTAAGGTAAAAATATCATTGACCTGTAAAGCAACTTTTGGTGAAAAACCTGCTTTTTTAAAAATAATGTCGCTGTCGTTATGAGTTGCAAAACCCTTAGTTAAAGTTAAAAAAGTTTCTTCTTTTAGCAGGCTTAAATCAATATCTTTAAAATCGGCATATTTTGAATCTTTATTGACTGCCAGAAAAATGTCGTCTGAAAACATCGGCAAAATTTCAAAGTCATCATATTGAGTAGTTTCATTTAAAGCCACGATAATGGCATCAAGCTCAGTTGCTTTAAGCTTTTTCACCAGATCCTGATTTGAACTCAGCAACAGTTGAATATCAAGCTCACTACGTCTGAGCTTAAGACCGCTAATCACATTTGGAATCGTATTTACTGTCAAAGAATAAAGAGACCCTAAATGTAAAACCTTAGCTGCAAAGCCAGCGGCTTCTCTGGTTTTATTTACGGTGATAAAAATGTCTTGTACGATTTTTTGTGCCCGTTCTTCAAAGACATAAGCACTTTTTAAAGGAATGAGATTACGGCCTTCATTTTTAAAAAGAGGGCAACGTAAAGCACTTTCTAAAGAGTGTAAGGCTTTATGAACACTGACATTACTCAACTGCATTTCTGTGGCTGTTTTAGACAAATTCCCACAGCGCATAAAAGCTAAAAAAATCTGTATTTTTTTAAGGGTGAGTTCTTCATCAATTTCCATATTAATTCCTTGAACCAGTTTCCCTTAACACTATAGATTTGAGCTATAAAGTTACCACAAAATAAAGTCTATAAAATTGTGCTTAGGTCGAAGCATTTCTTTAGAGACTTGCTTCAACTCTTTGTTGAATGGTTTTGATAACCTGATCTAATGCGCTTTGAATTTTAGTGTTCCATTCAAAAGAACAGTTAATTCTCAAATAATGCTGCTGTGCGGGTAAAACACTAAACAGAGGGCTTGGTGCAACACCAATGTCTTGTTGGATGAGTTCTTCATAAACTTGCATACTATCTAGCGTACTAGGAAGTTTGACCCATAGAAAATAGCCACTTGGGTAGTAATACACTTCGCAAGAGCTCGGTAAATGCTGCTTTAAATAGTGATAAAACTGCTTTTTATAACGCTCAAGTGAAAGTCTAAGTGTACGCAAGTGCTTTTCATAATGATGATGAGACAAAAACTCAACCAATGCATTTTGAATGAGAGCATTTACTGAAATGGTGCTCATGAGTTGCAAGTGTTGAATATGGTCTGAAAATTTACCCGCATAGACCCAACCGACCCGAAAACCGGCACCTAATGTTTTAGAAAAAGACGAGCAGTGAAGTACCAGATTTTGTTGGTCAAAATACTTCATTGAGAGTGGTTTTTGGCCGCCATAAAAAAGCTCTTCATAGACATCATCTTCAATCAAATAAATTTGGTGTTCATGAAGCAACTTGGCAATTTTATATTTAATGTCATCACTAACAGTAAAACCAATCGGGTTATGGGCATTCAGCATCAGCCAACACACCTTGATAGGATAGGTTTGAATGACTTGTTCAAAAGCTTCTAGGTCAAAACCATGTTGAGGATGTTCAGGAATGGTAATTACTTTAAGTCCTAAACGCTCTGCAGCTTGCCAAGCGCCATAAAACACGGTTTGCTGTAATAAAATATAATCACCGGGTTGAGCAACAGCTTGCAGCGAAAGATTGAGTGCATCTAACCCTCCCGATGTAATGACAATGTCATCTGGGTCAGTTTGTATGCCTTGCATACAGTAGCGCTGAGCAATCAGTTTTCTTAAGGCTAAATTACCTGGCGGTAGGCTTGTGGTCTGGTCATAACTTTGTCTTTGCCGCGCAAGCTGTCCCATAATTTGAATGAGTTTGGGTGCTGTTAAAAGCTGACTGTCCGGAAAAGCTGAACCAAAAGGTACGATAGACTCATGTTGAATTGATTTAAGATATTTAAAAACTAAGGAATTAATTTCAATTTTAGAGTTCAGTGAAACAACTGAATATTGTTCGAGTGGCTTTAGTGCAATTTGCTCGGCAACAAAGTATCCAGACTTTTCTTTTGAATAGATCAGACCTTGTGATTCAAGCTCTTGATAAGCATTCATTACGGTCATTAAACTAAAGCCAGAGCGTTGTACCTGATCTCTCAATGACGGTAATTTTTCATGCGCACTTAAAGTGCCACTTTCAATGAGTTGGCGAATGCTATGAGCGAGTTGTTCTGATTTATACATGTATGAGCTGCACGAAATAAAAAAAGATGCACTGAATCAATAATAAATGCCGTTTGTAGAATCTACAAACGGCATTTGTTTAGAAAGTTGGAATTACTTTAAGTAAGGGGCTGCATAAATCAATATCACTTTAAACAATCCTGCAATCACAGCTAAGGCTAAAAAACCACCGAGCCATAGCAGAATAAACCATTGGGTTTGATTGAGTTTAACTGATAACTTTTTCATAAAACCCTCCATACTTAATGATAGCCTTCATCACCTACACGGACTTTGTCTCTAAATACCCAGTAAGACACAATGGTGTAAGCAATAATGATTGGAATCAAAATAAGCGCACCGACCAAAGCAAACATTTGGCTTGAATGTGGTGCTGCGGCCTGCCAAATTGTGACTGATGGCGGAATAATATATGGCCATAAACTAATCACAAAACCAGTAAATGCAAGGAAAACAAGAGCCAATGTATATGCAAATGGTTTGAGGTCATGATTCTGTTTTTTACATGCCGATAAAATCAGGCCAACAAACAATAAGACCAAAATAGGCACAGGGCTAAAATAGAACAGATTTGGTAAAGAGAACCAGCGATCTGCAATTTCAGGATGCGTCAGAGGTGTATATAAACTTACGCCACCAAAAATAATGAGCAGTGCAATAATCAGTTTTGGCATAAGCTCATACATACGTTGCTGCAAACCTTTTTCGGTTTTTAAGATCAGCCATCCACAGCCCAAAGTTGCATACATCGCAACTACACCAATACCTGTAAAGATCGTAAATGGAGATAACCAGTCAAATGGACCACCAGCATAAATACCATTTTCGGTTTTAATCCCTTGGATATAGGCACCTAAAATAATCCCTTGCAGGAAGCTAGTTAAAACTGAACCCCAAATAAAAGCCAAGTCCCAAAGGTGTTTGGTGCGATGAGCTTTAAAGCGGAATTCAAACGCCACGCCACGGAAAATCAGGGCAATCACCATGAAAATGATCGGTAAATATAGTGCTGATAAAACTGTTGAATAGACCAGTGGGAATGCAGCATATAGACCAGCACCGCCGAGCACCATCCACGTTTCATTACCATCCCAGACAGGGGCCACGGTATTCATCATCACGTCACGTTCTTGGCTGTTCTTAATGAAGGGGAACATAATTCCTATTCCTAAGTCAAAACCGTCCATGACCACGTAAATTAAAACACCTAAACCAATAATACCGACCCATATTAAAGAAAGATCAATCATGATGTTTCTCCCCAGATTTTTGATTATCGTCAATGTTTTCATCGACCGCACTGAGTGGACGCATTGGTGTTTTAAAGTGTCCAACGCCACCAGTTTCAACATTTGGTGTATCGATAAATACAGGGCCTTTATTAATCAGTTTTAAGGTGTAGTAGATACCGCTACCAAATACGATGGTATAGACCACCACAAAAATAAACAGGCTAAGTCCGACCTGATCTGCGGAAACAGTATGTGAAAGCCCGTCTTTTGTGCGCATAATGCCGTATACAACCCACGGTTGTCGACCGACTTCAGTTGTTACCCAACCTGCAAGCATGGCAACGTAACCAGAAGGCCCCATTACTAAAGCAAATTTATGGAACCAAGATGTTTCATAGAGTTTTCCACGCTTACGTAACCAAAGCGCAATTAAAGACAAAGTGACCATGAGTACACCAAGACCCACCATCACACGGAAGCTCCAGAAAACGATGGTTGAATTTGGACGATCTTCTGGTGCGAAATCTTTTAAACCTGTCACTTGGCCATCTAAGCTATGCGTTAAAATTAAGCTACCCAAATAAGGAACACCTACTTCGAAGTGGTTACGTTCTTCTTTCATATTGGGAATTGCAAATAGCAATAATGGCATTGGCTCATTGTGATTGGTTTCCCAGTGTCCTTCCATTGCTGCAAGTTTGGCAGGTTGATGTTCACGGGTGTTTAAACCGTGGTTATCGCCAATTACCACTTGTAAACATGAAGTCACAAGCACCATCCAGAGACCCATCGAGAACGATTTTTTCACCAATTCATCGCGACGGCCTTTTACTAAATGCCATGCAGATGTTCCGACGACCAATAATGATGAAACTAAGAAAGCTGCTGCACCCATGTGGGCAAAGCGGTAAGGGAAGGATGGGTTAAAGACAATTGCAAACCAGTCTTTTGGCACAATAATGCCATTTTCGATAGCAAAGCCTTGAGGAGTCTGCATCCAGCTATTCGAAGATAAAATCCAGAACATGGAAATACATGTTCCGATGGCAACCATAAGTGTTGCAAAGAAATGGGCTCGAGGACCAACACGTCCCCAACCAAACAGCATAATGCCTAAGAAACCTGCTTCTAAGAAGAAGGCACTCAAGACTTCATAGGTAAGTAAAGGACCAGTAATACTTCCGGCGACACGTGAAAATTCACTCCAGTTCGTACCGAACTGGTAACTCATGACTACGCCCGAGACCACACCCATACCAAAGGCAACGGCAAAGATCTTAATCCAGTATTTAAATAGATCTTTATAAATCGGGTTTTGGGTTCTTAACCATTTCCACTCTAACACTGCTAAAAAGCAGGCAAGACCGATGGAAGTGGCCGGAAAAATAATATGGAAGGATACTGTAAAAGCAAATTGTATTCGCGCTAATTCTAGAGCGGTTAGACCGAGGCTCATAAACTTTCCCCCTGTGAACTAGCTGATGATGGTTAAATGAGTTAAATACTTATTTTCAGGCAACAAAGTATTTTGGCGATTAAACTTACTTCTGTGATAAATGTTCTTAGCAAGTAAAATGCCAACAGGGTTAAGCAATATAATTGCTTGATATTCCAAGAGAATAGACTGATTTATTGTTCTCAATCTGTTAACAAAGTTTATGCTTGATGTTGCATTTGTAAAAAAGCATGTTGCATTGAAACATTGATGAAATATCTGGCGATATGCAATAGATCGTCTCATGAAAACTACCTACCTTAAGAAGTTTCCTTAATCATGCACTTACTATTTTTGTATATGTAGATACAGAAATTTTTTATAAAACTATAACAGTCTGGAGCAGTCATGAGGTGTGCTATAGTTTTTTTTCAATTATCTGTAGCTATGTATCCATTCTTCAAAAGTCCAAAATAAATGAACAAGATTTACGAATGGCCAAAATCACTCTCCAAAATACAGCGAATGCGACTTTGGGTAATAAGCGCAGAATAGTTTCTTCTCTTTTATTCCTTTGTTGTTTTGCGTGAGGTCTGGTTGTTACGTAGGTTATTAAAGACCTGATTTAAGTGTAGCTCTTCTAAAATAGCTTGGATGTTAAAAAATGTTTATTACTTCTCAACTCAATGTCCTGCATAAAATTATTAAAAATCAGCCTATTCCTGTATCTATATTGGCTCAGTTAGAGCAGACCTATGTTAATTTTGAAGCTACCTTATTAAGAGCGAAAGTACTCAGAGACTTTTCTAAATCTGAAACTGTATATTTAATCCAATCTCATATTGAGCCACAGCAAAGTAGTGTGGCTTATCTATTTTCGCCATTTATTTTTGCCAACTTAAACAAGGCTGCTATTTATACGACGCCTGCGACTACGCCTGTGCTTTCTATTCTTAATAAATATTACCAAGCTGAGAAAAAAGCACTATTCAAAGTAGATGATGTTTTAGACAGCTTAAAAATCTACATAGACTTGGAATTGGCTGAGCTTAATGAAGTTGAATTTATCTATTTAAGCCTAATCAAGGCACTGTGCCGAAGTGATCTCTCTACCGTTTTTTTAATTACGAGTTTAGATGTAGATGTCGAGCATTTGAAAGCACTGGAGCAATTTTTAAAGGTCAAAATTTATTGGATTAAAACCACAAAAGATGATGACTTAAAAAACCTAAATAGCTTAGAAATGCGGAAATTATTATTCAAAAATAAAGATGAAACTTATGTCAAATTATGCGCGAAATTTGCTCAAATGAACGCAGCGTTGGTTGGTTTATGTGACACTTTCACGACACATCAAATGACGCATCTAATTGATGATATGTTTTATTCAGAACATATTTTTGAAAAGTTATCCGTCTATTCAGAATATATACAAACACTTCTCCAAAGCCAGCAGAGCGTTCGGCAAAAAGAGGCGTCTTAGTCTTTGAGATACGAGCTTTTTATCTTTGTGTTTAGGTTCTTATATAAAGAATGAATACAGTTATAAAAAAATAATCGTTTTCATGTGAAATAAATATTTTATGGTAAAAGCAAAGCAATATTGGTTTTACTTACATGACAAATTTAAATTTTGAGCATCATCTCGGTTCATTAACGCACGCTGCCCTTAGTCAAGCTTCAATCATTTCTCGCGTGTGGGGAGAAGGGCCTACATCACGTTATGATGAGTTGGCACAACATTTCAGACCAACTTTTGCCCGTATTAAAGAAGGGGCTTTAATCCGTGAGCAACAGCATATTTTGCCTTATGAACAACTTCAGTGGCTTAAGGATATTGGTTTTACACGGCTAAGACTTCCCAAAGCTCATGGTGGCTTTGATGCAACCATTCCTGAATTATTTGCCTTACTCATTGAACTTGCAGAAGCCGATTCAAACTTACCGCAAGCTTTGCGAGTGCATTTTGGTTTCACTGAAGATGTCTTAGTAAGTAAAGACAAAGCGTTTCAACAGCGTTGGCTTAGCCGAATTGCAAATGGGGAAACAGTAGGCAGTGCATGGTCTGAAGGTGGGAAAGAGTCAATTGATCAGTTCGAAACTCATTTGTATCGAGACAGTGACGGAAAAATTCGTGTTAAGGGTAAAAAATATTACACCACTGGTAGTCTATATGCAGACTGGGTAGATGTGGGAGTAACAGATTTAAAGGGTGAGTCTGGCTCGGTCGTTGTGCGCCGTGAAGATGAAGGTGTCGAAATTGTTGATGACTGGAATGGCTTTGGTCAGCAACTCACTGCAAGTGGTACAGCATATTTTCATGATGTATTAGTCGATGAAACTGAAATTTTACCTGATGATGATCGTTTTAAATATTCAGCGGCTTACTATCAACTGGTCCAACTGGCAATCATTACAGGTCTAGGACGTGCTGCAACCTATGATGTTTCTCAAGCTGTTGCTAAACGTACCCGAAACTACACGCATGCGAATGCTCAATTTGTAAAACAGGATCCGCAAATTTTACAAGTAGTAGGCCAAATCCGTGCCGCGGCTTACAGTGCAGGGGCGATTGTTGAAAAAGTCGCACAAAGCTTACAACGTGCTTACTTAGCTGCATTTCAAAATGATGAGCAGCTTGAAGAAGAGCAAAATGCGCTTGCCGAACTTGAAAGTGCGCAGTCTCAAACGGTTATTACCGATCTAATTTTAAATGCTTCTACAATTTTATTTGATGCTTTAGGTGCTTCTGCAACAGACAAAGATTTAGGCCTAGATCGATACTGGCGTAATGTACGGACTTTATCTTCACACAACCCGAGAGTATTTAAAAATCGAATTGTGGGTGATTTTAGTGTGAACGGCACATTACCACCGTATCAATGGCGAATAGGGAATGTTGCTAAACAATAAATTGTAGTTTTAGATATTAAGCTGCTATTTTTAGTGGCTTAATATTATTTTGGTTATTTAAATTAAATTATAAAAACCTATTAGAATAAAATCATATTTTGTTTGGGGTTTATATTATAAAGAAAACCTAAAAATTGCTTTAGTATAAAAATTAAATAAAATGCTGGTTGTTATTTTATGACTAAGAGAATTAGTTTTAATGCTTTTGAAATGAACTGTATTGCCCACCAATCTCCTGGATTATGGCGTCATCCTCAAGACCGATCTGTTGAATATAAAGATTTAGAATATTGGACAGATTTAGCACAAATTCTTGAGCGTGGTTTTTTTGACGGTATTTTTATTGCAGATGTGCTTGGTATTTATGACGTTTATCATCAAAGTGCTGAACATGCCTTAACCGGTGCAGTACAAGTTCCGGTCAATGATCCGCTACAGATTGTGCCAGCGATGGCCGCAGTCACCAAGCATTTGGGCTTTGGTGTCACAACTTCGATTTCCTTTGAACATCCTTATCCTTTTGCTAGGCGTATTAGCACGCTAGACCATTTAACCAAAGGGCGAGTGGGTTGGAATATCGTGACGTCTTATTTGGAAAGTGGTTCGAAAAACTTGGGCCTGAAAACTCAGGTCAATCATGACAATCGTTATGATATTGCTGATGAATACTTAGAAGTCCTTTACAAACTTTGGGAAGGTTCTTGGGAAGAAGGTTCGGTACTTCGTGACCGTGAAAGCGGTATCTTTGCTGACCATAAAAAAGTGCATCCAATTCAGCACGAAGGTAAATACTTTACTGTACCGGGCATCCATATTTGTGAACCATCACCGCAAAGAACACCAGTACTTTACCAAGCAGGCGCGTCATCACGCGGACAGAAGTTTGCTAGTCAAAATGCCGAGTGTGTATTTATTGCAGCGCCGTCTAAAATTGCCACTAAAAAAGTGGTACAAGGCATTCGCCAGAAATTGGCTCAGGAAGGCCGTGACCCGTACTCAGTTAAAATTTATGCACTTTTGTCGATTGTCACTGATGAAACCGATGCAAAAGCTCAGGCTAAATTTAAAGAATATCAAAGCTATGGAAGTTATGACGGCGCTTTAACCTTGCTGTCTGGCTGGTCTGGGGTCGATTTTTCACAATATCAACCAACGGATAAAGTTGAATATATTCAAACCAATGCGATTCAATCTTTATTAGATTCTTATGTAAATGCGGACCCAGAACGTGTTTGGACCATTGAAGAAATTGCAAATTGGAACAGCTTAGGTGGTAATGGACCTGTGTTAGTGGGTTCGGCAGAAACAGTTTCGGATGCTCTACAGCAATGGGTTGAAGATACCGATATTGATGGTTTCAACCTTGCCTATATTTTGGCGCATCAAACCTTTGCCGATGTAGTTGAGTTTATTGTGCCAGAGTTGCAAAAACGTGGGGTATATCAAACCTCATATGCACAAGGAACATTAAGAGAAAAACTATTTGGTGCTGGGCCATATTGGCCTGAAAATCACCGAGGTGCAAAATATCGTAATCTAAAAGAGTTAAAACTTGCTGAGGCGAGTTAATATTTTAGAAAACCTTTAAATAAATAGCTGGTTAAATACCAGCTTTTATTTTGTCTTTTTATATCGGTTTTACTGCTGAGTAAATAATGAAAAGATAATTCTATAATTTAGATTAAAACATCAGATTAATTTGTTTTTATATGATGTGAATAATCATTATTTTGTTCCTGTTATTAAAATTCAGGAATTATTAAGTGAGCACACAAGAACTCGATCATAACCATCGTTATGAAATTAAATCTCCCGATGATGTTTCACAATTAATTTCCAAATTTGCAGGGAAGGGTAAATCGAATAAAGTTATTTGGTTGGCACTGATTGGGGTGTTTATTGATGCCTACGATTTAACAACGCTGTCCTTTGGTATTGAGCAAGTTATCTCAGAGTTTTCTTTAAGCCCTGTGATGACTGGTGTGGTGGCTTCAGCAATTGTCTGCGGAACCATTGTGGGTAACCTGATTGGTGGTTGGCTGACAGATAAAATTGGCCGTTATCGGGTCTTCATGGCGGACATGGTGCTGTTTGTCATTGCGGCAATTGTCGCTGGTTTTGCTCCGAATGTATGGGTTTTGATTTTAGCCAGATTCATTATGGGAATTAGTGTTGGTATTGATTTACCCGTTGCAATGTCATACTTATCTGAGTTTTCCAAATTTAATGGTAGTAGCAATAAGGCAGCGCGTCTAGCCGCATGGTGCCCAATGTGGTATGCCGCTTCTTCGGTGTGTTTTGGCCTAGTTCTGGCGCTTTATTTTCTTTTACCCCCTGAGCATAGCAACTGGATATGGAGAGCATCTTTAATTTTTGGAGCAGTGCCAGCGTTACTCATTATTTTTATTCGCGGTAAATATTTAACTGAATCACCAATCTGGCTTGCAAACCAAGGTGATTTAAAAGGTGCTGCTCGAGTTCTACAAGAATCCTATGCAATTAATGCAGTTGCTACAGTTGAAAAAGTAGAAAGAACTGCTGAAAAGAAAAAGCGCGAGGGTTTTGCAGTTTTATTTAATAAAACCTATTTACCAAGAACGATTGTGGCAATTGTGATTCACATTTCGGTGGCATTTCAGTACACGACCATTGCTTTCTTTTTACCTTCTATTTTAACGCGTTTCTTTCATACCGATGTCTTGACGACGATTACTACAACGCTCGGACTCAATTTACTATTTGCATTTACGGGCGGGTTGTTAGGCGTATTTGTTGCTAGCAGATTTAAATCTCGTCATGTGTTGCTTACAGGCTTTTTACTCCAATTTATAGCCCTTATTGCCTTAGCATTAATTGGTGAACCCGGTAATAGCTTTTTACTCTATACCGCAATTGGCATGCTCGGTTTATGGCTTTTTGCCGAAGGCTTTGGGCCAGGGGCACAAATGATGGTTTATCCAACCATGGCTTATCCAGCTTCGATTCGTGGCGTTGGTGTTGGCTTTAACCGTGCGGTAACAGGTGTTGCTCAAGCGATAGCTTTGTTTGTTTTACCAATCTGGATGGCGGGATATAAAACCGATGTTTACCTGATTATTTCTATCTTTGCATTTATTCCTTTAATTGTGATTAGACTACTGATTAAGTTTGAGCCTACCGCCCAAGATGTCGATGTGATTGATGAAGATAAAACAGAACTTCCTCTCAACAATTCACCAGTAATTGATTAGAGTGAAAAAAAATCTCTAAATAAAATAAAGGCCAACATCTGTTGGCCTTTGTTCTTGGATTTAGAAGTAGTAAGCAAAAATCACAAATGCTTTTTTGTTCCATTTATTATTGGTTCCGCCAGCCGCAAGACCTTCACTGTCTCCTAAATATGGATCATGTTTACCCACCAGCAACTCGGCTTGTACTGTCAATTTTTGATAGTTAAAGGCAATGCCGGGAATAAAACGGGTGGAGTCTTTAAAGCCATCTTGCTCTTTTCTATAAGAACTATAGTTTAGGTAAGGACGAATAGAGGTAATAGGGCCAAACTGCTGAGGAAATAAATAGCTGAGTTCGGCTGAGTAAATCTGACCTTTGGTTGCAGAGTTAAATGAATAATCGAAACCGCCCAAAGTCAGGTGATCTTTATATTGGGTGTCGGCATTATCAATGTCTTGATAACCAGCCAAAAGCTGTAAATTCCATTGGTTATAATTGGTATTGCTAAAAACTGAATAGACTTGGCGATCGCCATCTTGCCCTGAACGCTTATTTTCAATGGTGGAGTACCATGCAGAGGCGCCCAGTTGGGTAGAGAAATTTTCTTGGCCTAAGACATTTTTAAAGGTATGAGCACCGCGAACTACAATCGAGTTCTTTTCTTTAGTATTGGTGCCTTGTGGTACAGAGTCATCCGCATTGACAGGGTTGATACTAAATCGACTCGAGTCTTTGCTTTTACCTCTATAGGTGCCACCATCGGTAGGATAAAAAGCGAGTTGTGCTTCATTGATTCCATCATTGAAATCATATTTCACCCCAAGGTTGTGTACATCTTCCCAACCAGCACTATTGGCAATGCCTAAATAATAAGTATTTCCCCAAAAGCGCCCCAAGCCAAAAGGAACGGGGTTTAAGCCAGCAATAATTTTACTGTTGTCATTAATTTTATAACCCATCCATGCATCGGTAAGCCAATTGGCATCGCCTAAACGGCCATAATATTCATAAACCCGATAATCTAAACGACCAATCCATTTCGGGGAGTTGTAATCTAGCCATAATACGGCGTCATTAAAAGAAAATTTACTGGTAGTGGGATCAGAGTCAAAATCATAAATATATTTAGCCCGAACAGTACCACTCACTTTAAGTTCACCTTCTTCAGCATTGCCAAAGGTAAGCGCTGCATGACTTGAAAAGCTGAATGTAAGCAAAGATGTTGTAATTAATGTTTTTTTCAAAATTTGAGAATGTTTAAACAAAAGAATTTTTCTCCTCTTAAAAATAAAAATTAAATTTGCGTCATGTATAAACCAGAAAAAGATTTGTTCAAATCTTAATATTTGCAGAGGTTTTAAGATAAAAAGATAATAAAATCTGAACTTTATATAAAAGAAAGAAAATTAATTAGATGCAAAACTCTGGATGCAATAAGCAAAAATAAAAATGATCAAATATGAGAGGATAAAATACTTAGAGGTCGTCTGTCAGGCTTGCCTAATCATATGATTTGTGAATATGGTTTTTAATTATTGATATATAAGTATTTTAATTTTTATTTTAATCTGTAAGTTTACTTGGAATTTGCTTTTTACCAAAAGATAAAAACTTATAAGGAAAAGTTATTTATAAAAATTAGATAAGCAACTCATATTTTTTTATTTTTCATTATAAAGCCGGCTGCATACCATGGGCTTATATTATTGAAAGATCATGAAATTATGAGCACAAAAACCAAACCGTTGATTATCACGGCAATTGTGGTTGTAGCAATTGTTGCATTTATCGTATGGCAAAATAAGAAAGATAATAATACGGGTGCTTCAGTTCGTGACAACAAACCTGTCGTGATTGCTTATCAAACCGGAGTTGACCCAAGCAAAGTTGCACAGGCGAATGGAGACTATGAAAAACATAGTCAACGTACCATTCAATGGAAAAAATTTGATGCGGGTTCAGATGTTGTAAATGCACTTGCTTCAGGTGATGTGGTACTGGGCAATATTGGATCAAGTCCACTTGCTGCTGCCGCAAGCCGTGATTTACCGATTGAAGTATTCTTAATTACTTCAAAACTTGGTGGGTCTGAAGCATTAGTGGTAAGTAATAAATCAGGCATAAAAAGCCCTCAAGATTTAATTGGCAAAACCATTGCTGTACCATTTGTTTCAACAACCCATTACAGCCTTTTGTCTGCACTTAAACATTGGAACATTCCAGAAGACAAAGTAAAAATTATTAACTTGCGTCCACCTGAAATTTCAGCTGCATGGGAACGTGGTGATATTGATGCTGCCTATGTTTGGGAACCTGCTTTAAGTAAAGCCAAAGCATCTGGTACGGTTTTAACTGACTCGAAACAAGTCGGTGAATGGGGTGCCCCAACTTATGACTTATGGGTTGTGCGTAAAGATTTTGCAGAGAAAAATCCTGACTTTTTAAAAGCTTTTGTGCAAACCACACTTGAGCAGCTTGAAAAATATAACCAAGACCCAGCCGCTTACGTTAAAGATGCCGATAACGTGCAAAAAATTGCCCAGCTCACAGGTTCTGATCCAAAAGATATCCCGCTTTTATTAAGTGGAAATATTTATCTTGATCATGCTCAGCAAAAACAAACGTTAGATGGTGAATTTGCGCAAAATATTTTTGATACGGCGAAATTCTTAAAAGGTCAGGGCAAAGTCGATCAACTTAAAGCCGATTATAAAGGCAATGTGAATTCTTCATTTTTGCAGCCTTAAGGAGTTGTCATGAGTGTATTAGAAGCCAAACATATTCATCTGACTTTTCCTAAACAGCAAAAGCCAGTTTTACAAGACATTAACCTAACGATTGAAGAAGGTTCTTTAACCGTAATTTTGGGCGAGTCTGGTTGTGGCAAAACAACCTTGCTTAATATCTTGGCAGGCTTTCAAAAGCCGAGTTCAGGTGATGTGCTTGTAAATCATGAAGTGGTAACTGGACCAGATGTAACTCGCGCTGTTGTATTTCAGGATCACGCCTTACTTCCTTGGTTGAATGTTGCAGATAATGTTGGCTTCGCTTTGCAGTTAAAAGGTTTAAAGCGTGCAGAGATCGAGAAACAAGTGAGTGCAATTTTAAAAATTGTGGGTTTAAGTCACGTTGAAAAAGCCAATATCTGGGAACTTTCCGGTGGTATGAAACAACGTGTTGGTATTGCCAGAGCTTTGATCAGTCACGCGCCGTTTATTTTATTAGATGAACCTTTTGCCGCATTAGATGCTTTTACGCGTGAAAACATGCAGCAGTTAGTGCTCGATTTATGGATTCAACAAAATAAAAGCTTCTTTTTGATTACTCATGACATTGAAGAAGCATTATTGCTCAGCAATCAGTTAGTACTGATGACAGCGCATCCGGGCAAAATTGTAGAAACTCTACATCTCGATTTTGCTAAACGATATCGTCAGGGCGAGTCTATTCGCTCAATTAAATCGGACCCTCAATTTATTCAGCTCAGAGAACAGTTATTTGAAAGTTTAAGGGCACAAAAACAAAGCGGTAAGGAGGCGTTACCTACATGAACACTAAAGATAACGTCTATGAATATGACAAAGCAGAGCTAAAACTTAAGCCAGATGTGCAAACAGAAAATGCTTCATTTCTATCGTCATTTTTTGAGAAGCATCGAACTGTGGCGGTCAGCATAATTAGTGTGGGAAGTGTAGTTGCACTCTGGTTTCTCATTACTGCTTTGCATGTTGTACCTGAACTGTTTTTGCCGAGTCCACAGGCAGTCTGGCAAAAATTTATATCGGTCAGCCAAGAAGGCTTTATGAAGGCGACTTTGTGGCAACACTTGGCCGCTAGTATCTCGCGTGTGTTTTTAGCATTGATTGCTGCCGTGGTGATTGGCGTTCCGCTAGGCTTGTGGATGGGTCTGAACAAATGGGTTCGTGCTGTTCTAGATCCTTTAGTTGAATTATTACGTCCAATTCCACCGTTAGCTTATTTGCCTTTACTTGTTATTTGGTTCGGTATTGGCGAGACCACAAAAGTACTTTTGATTTTCTTCTCGATTTTGGCACCTGTCATTATTAGTAGTGCGCATGGTGTATTAAGCCATCAGCTAAATCGTGAACGTGCAGCATTGTCATTAGGGGCAAGTCAGTCACAAGTCTTTTGGCATGTCATTTTACCAACCGCTTTGCCTCATATTATTACTGGTATTCGTATTGGTCTTGGGGTGGGCTGGTCAACATTAGTTGCAGCAGAGTTGGTTGCAGCGGACCGTGGTATTGGTTTTATGGTGCAATCGGCAGCACAGTTCTTAATTACCGATACGGTGATTCTAGGCATTATTGTGATTGCGATTGTCGCAGTTAGTTTTGAGCTGTTTTTACGTTGGTTGCAAAAACAGTTTTCTCCTTGGTATGGTCAGCAGTTGTAGTAAAGAAGATGAATACAGTAGTAGCAAACTTAAATATTGAAGTGATCAAGCCTACCATTGGCGCAATTATTCACGATATTGATTTGAATGCGTTAAATGAACAGACAACGCAACAAATCCAGCAGGCTTTGCTTGATCATCAGGTCATTTTTTTTCGAAAGCAACAATTAGCACCACAAGCACAAGCAGACTTGGCACGTAGTTTTGGCACCTTACATGTGCACCCGATTTATCCTTCAATTGAAGATGTACCTGAGGTGATGGTGCTCGACAGTTGGAAACAAGATTTGCGTGACAATGAACTTTGGCACACAGATGTGACTTTCAGTAAAACTCCACCTTTAGGTTGTGTGTTGCAAGCCATTAAAATTCCACCTGTAGGCGGAGATACATTATGGTCGAGTAATACAGCAGCTT
Source organism: Acinetobacter sp. 826659 (assembly GCF_000588515.1). NCBI lineage: Bacteria > Pseudomonadati > Pseudomonadota > Gammaproteobacteria > Moraxellales > Moraxellaceae > Acinetobacter > Acinetobacter sp. 826659. Next base: position 27,701 of record NZ_JFYD01000005.1, read on the forward strand.
TTAAAGGGCTTCCGCTTGAGTTACAGCAAAAATTACGTGGCTTAACTGCAACACACGATATTCGTAAGTCTTTTCCACTTGAACGTTTTGCCCATAACGAAGAAGAACGTGAAAAGCTTTTGCAAACATTTAAGCGTAACCCACCAGTGGTTCACCCAGTGGTGCGTACCCATCCTGTTACAGGTGAGCCTTTGTTGTTTGTAAGTGAGGGCTTTACCACTCGCATTAATGAGTTACCTGAACAAGAAAGTGAGCAATTACTTGATTTCTTGTTTGAACATGCGACCCAAGAGCAATTTCATTTGCGTTGGAAGTGGCAAGATGGTGATATCGCGATTTGGGATAACCGTTGCACACAACATAAAGCATTATTTGATTATGGCGACGCCCATCGAATTATGCACCGCGCAACTATTAATGGCGATGTGCCGTTTTATAAAGAAGAACAACAGCCAGAGTTAGCAGAGGCTTAATTCCTTTAATTATTCTTTGTTTCAATTCCAACGTAGCGTTTTGAGTTGGAATTGAAACAATAACTCTTTAGTTCATTCCAAATCCTGACAATATGCCTGTGTAGTTCTTTACAGGAGGTGAGGCCCAATCACCAACTTTGCTGGTTTTTAAATTTAACTGAACTAACATTTCAGCTTGTTTAACGGCTGCAGCAACGCCGTCAATAACAATCACTCCCAACTCGTTTTGTAGCTTTAGACATAAATCACTCATACCTGCACAGCCCAAAACAATCGTATCGCTTTTATCTTCCGCTAGTGCTTTTTTGCATTCATCTCGGACAATTCGGTAGGCATTTGAGTCAGGAAGCTCCAACTCTTCAACTGCAATATCACAAGCTCGAATATTTTTGCAAAATGGCGTAGCCCCATAGCGATGAGCCAGATGCCAGCTCATATTCACTGTGCGTTGTAAGGTTGTGACCACACTAAAACCGGTACTGACATAACTTGCAGTTCGCATAGCTGCTTCGGCAATCCCAATCACAGGTACCGAAGTGATTTCACGGGCAGCATAAAGTGCAGGGTCACCAAAACAGGCAATGATATAGGCATCTACATTTTGCTGTTCACCTTGGCGAATTTCCTCTAGCACACCTAAGGCACTTAGAGCCTCATCATAATAACTTTCAATCGTTGCAGGGCCCATTTGAGGACTCACTGCAATAATTTGAGTACCAGAACCTGCGACTATCTTTGCTGATGCAGCAATTTTGTCTGTCATGCTTTGAGTAGTATTGGGATTAATAATTTTAATTTTCATTGTACTTTTACCTTAGTCATTGCTGATTTAGCATGGGCAAGCGGTTGGTTAAGAAATCGGTAAATGACAAAACCGAATCCCATCCCAATAAACCATGTGTAATTAGCCAGCCCAGACAGTTGTGGTAAAAGTACGCAGAGAATAGGAATTAATGAAGCTGGAATTAAGGCATAAAAGGCAGAGTAGTTATATCCATTTTTGTACCAATACAAGCCTTTAGTATCTAAAGTATATAAATCATCTATCACGATTTTTTGTTTTTTAACGAGGTAAAAATCGGCGAGCAATACGCCAAAAAGTGGACCGATAAATGCGCCTAAAATATCAATGGTGTAATGGATCACTTGAGGATTATTAAACAAATTCCATGGGGTAATGAAAATCGAACCAACTGCTGCAATCATTCCACCCATGCGCCAGCTAATTTTGCTCGGTGAAATGTTGGAAAAATCAAAGGCAGGTGAAACAAAGTTAGCGACAATATTAATCCCGATGGTGGCAATCATTAAGGTCAAACTACCTAAAATGATTACAAATGTGTTATCCAGTTTACCGACCATCTCGACAGGGTCTGTAATGAGCTTGCCGTACACTGGAAGCGTTGCTGCAATACACACCACAGTAAGTAAAGAAAAGCCTAAGAAGTTAATCGGTAAGCCAAGAAAGTTGCCCATTTTAATCGCGTTAAAACTTTTACCATAACGAGAGAAGTCACCAAAGTTCAGCATCGGCCCTGAAAAATATGAGACAACAAGCGCAATAGCACCAATCATGACAGGTACAACCGCAAAGCCGTCGTATTGAACACCACTCAAGTTTAAATCAATATTTTGCCAGCCAGCTTTCCAGATGAGCCATACTGCCATCGCAAACATAACTACGTAGACAGCTGGGCCTGCCCAGTCAATAAACTTGCGAATACTGTCCATGCCAGACCAAAAAACAATCGCTTGCAGTAACCAAAGCAGCATGAAGCCAACCCATCCTAAATAGGAAAGCCCAAGAAAGCCGTAAGTTGAAACATCAGCATAGGGTGACCATTCTGGAAAGAACTTTAAAATGACTAATAAGAATGCACTTGAGGCCAAATAGGTTTGAATGCCATACCATGCAACAGCGATAAGACCCCGAATAACAGCAGGAATATTTGCACCAAGCACACCGAAAGTGGCACGACAAATAACAGGATAGGGCGTGCCTGTTTGTTGGCTAGACTTGGCAATCAGATTTGTAAAAAACTGTACTATGGCAATGCCGATGAGTAAAGAGAGAAGTACCTGCCAGCTATTGAGCCCAAGTGCAAAAAGGCCCCCAGCCATGACATAACCGCCGACACTATGAACATCAGACATCCAGAAAGCAAAAATATTATAAGCGCCCCATGTTTGCTTCTTTAAAGGAGCTAAGTCTTGATTTGTCAGTTTTGCATCATAAGAAGGTTTAATTATTGCTTCGGTATTATTCATCTTGAACACTCACTTCCCTTATGTTGGGCTGGCACGTTCTTCAGCAGCTTGAAATTCTGGCTAAAAGAATGAAATTAAAATTGTGCACAATGTGATATTTATATTGTGCACAATTTTAATTGAGCAAAAGTTATGCCAAATTTAAGAAGTAGCGCTTATGAGTTATTTAAACTGGTATGAATTTTGGATATGAAGAGACAAATTTATAAAATGAGAAGTGCTTAATTTTTTATAAAAAGTAAGTAAAGTTAGGTGTATAAGTGGATATTTAGAAGTCTAATATTGAATTGTTTAGCTCAACATTAGTGTTTTGGAAATGAGAGCAATATTCCAAAACGCTTAAGTTAAACTTACACTACAGTTATTAGATAAAGTTTTAGAAAGAGGAGGCGTTAATAAAAATGGAGAAATCAATGCCATCAAATGCACCAAAAAAAGCCGTAGAAATGAGCAATGATGAAATTGATGACCATATATATAACGCTATTGTAGATGCTATTTTAAATCGACAACTCGTTCTTGGCGCACGTTTAGTTGAAGCACCTTTGTGTGAGGCATTTGGTGTAACGAGGGGAGTGTTAAGACGTGTTTTCGTGAAACTTGCCCATGATAAGGTCATCGAAATTCAGCCCAATCGTGGGGCACTCATCGCAAAACATAGCGCTCATGAAACAAAAGAGGTCTTTGAAGCACGCAGCATGCTTGAAATCGCCACTGTAAAAAAATTAGCTCAAAAGTCACATAACCTAGATTTTAGTGAGCTTCGAGGCTTAGTAGATCAAGAGTCTCATGAGCGTTTAGCTGGTAATTGGGCCGAGTGGATTAAGCTATCGGGGCAATTTCATTTAAAGCTGATTGAAGCAAATCAAAATACGATTATGACCAGTTATTTGCAGACGCTTATTGCAAGGACTTCATTATTAATTGGCTTATATGAAATTCCAAAACATAATAATTGTTCGGCAGATGAACACCGTGCAATTTTAGATGCGATTGAACAAGGCGATGAAAAACGAGCCACTCAATTGATGGAAGAGCATTTAGAAAACTACGCGACCACATTTATTGAACAAGACAGCACAGCATCAGCAGAACAAAATTTATTAAATTTATTTAAAAATAAGAAGATTGAAATCAGTCAAACTAACTGAAAATCATGGGCCAATTTCCTATGGAAAAGGCCCGGATTGGTTATTTTATAGGAACGATTTGACGTGTTAGAAAATCAATAAATAATTTTACTTTCTTCGATAAAATCTTACGGTTTGGCCATGTAACATATAGGTGAAGCGGCTGACTGGTGTAGTCCTCCAAACATTTTTGTAATTTACCTTCTTTATAATAAGGCTCTGCAATAAACTCTGGAAGAAAAACAATGCCGTGGTCTTTCAAACACATATCTAATAATAATTCACCATTATTACAGGTCATCACAGGGAAGCAATTAAAGGACACTTCTTTTTGATCTTTTTGGAAAATCAACTTCTTATGTCGGCTATCCTGATAGTAAATTAGAAACTTATGTTCTTTAAGTTCTTCTAATGAATCTGGCAATCCATGCTGATTAAAATACTCAGGTGTTGCATACAAATATCGTTGATAGGTATTTAATATTTTACTATTTGCCAAATTAGGAGGAGAGCCATCTACACGAATGGTTAAATCAAATTTATTATTATTCATGTCTAATAGCTGATCAGTCATGAATAAATCAATTTTGATGCTGGGATATTTCTCTATAAAGTCCGAAATGATATGTTGAAGAAAAATGTTGCTAAAAGACATTGGTGTATTGAGCTTGAGTTCGCCTTCAGGGTACTGCTGATTATAGCTAATTTCATAGGCAGCCCATTCGAACTCACTTAAAATGACTTTGCTATGTTGATAAAACTTTTCCCCACAAGAGGTGAGGTTCATCTGTCTTGTTGTTCGAGTTAAAAGTGTGGTTCTGAGGTCATTTTCGAGGTAGCAAACACGTTTGGCAACTAAGTCGCGAGAAATATCGAGTGCTCTGGCTGCGCTACTAAAATTCCCATGTTCTACAACACTTACAAAAGTGGAAATACAGTCTAATCGATCCATGGATAAGCGAAAGGTAAAAAAATATATATCAATGATTAAACTATAAAAATTAAAAAGCAATCATTGTTTTGATTGTATTCGTACAGAATACAGATTCGTGCTGATTTGCTGTCTATGCTTTTACATTTTTATCTGTTTTCATAATAACCAGTAAGCAATTTTGATGCATTACTCATAAGGAATAATGGAGTTTACCCATGAATAAATCACTTTTAGAACAACTATCACCAACCAATTGTCAGGTTATTTTTATTGATCATCAGCCACAAATGGCTTTTGGGGTACAGTCAATAGATCGCCAAGTATTAAAGAATAATACTGTAGGATTAGCAAAAGCAGCTAAAACATTCAATATTCCTGTCACCATTACAACGGTTGAAACTGAAAGCTTCTCTGGTCATACCTATCCAGAACTTTTAGATGTATTTCCAGATGCTCCATTACTAGAACGTACTTCAATGAATTCGTGGGATGACCAAAAAGTACGTGATTCGCTTGCAAAAAATAATCGTAAAAAAGTGATTGTTTCAGGTTTGTGGACTGAAGTGTGTAATAACACCTTCGCTTTTGGTGCGATGCTTGAAGGGGATTATGAGATTTATATGGTCGCGGATGCTTCAGGTGGTACATCGAAAGAGGCACATGACTATGCCATGCAACGTATGATTCAAGCTGGTGTTGTTCCGGTAACTTGGCAACAAGTATTACTTGAATGGCAGCGTGATTGGGCACACCGTGATACGTATGATGCAGTTATGGCGATTGTCCGTGAACACTCTGGTGCTTACGGTATGGGTGTGGATTATGCTTATACGATGGTACATAAGGCACCTGAGCGTACAACATCAAAACATGAAGTACTTGCACCAGTTCCTGCAAAATAAAACACTACTGATTTAGGTAAAGGCATGTCTAGTATTCAATATTTAAGTGATATTAATACAGATATGCCTTTATTTTTTAGAACGATAATTCACAAGAATGGAGTTCAGAATGACCGAAATAAACCTCATACTCATAAACGGTAAAATCACAACATTAGACCCCAAAAGTCCAGAAGTACAAGCAATTGCGATTGCAGATGGTAAAGTGTTACGCACGGGTACAAATGATGAGGTTATGAAGCTCGCAACACCAACAAGCAAAGTTGTAGATTTAAATGGCCGTCGCGTTATACCAGGTCTAAATGACAGTCATTTGCATATTATTCGTGGTGGCCTAAATTACAATATGGAGCTGCGCTGGGAAGGTGTGCCATCCGTTGCCGATGCGTTACGCTTACTCAAAGAACAAGCAGACAATACTCCAGCTCCACAATGGGTTCGTGTCGTAGGCGGTTGGACTGAATTCCAGTTTGCCGAAAAGCGTTTACCGACTTTAGAGGAAATTAATAAAGCTGCACCAGATACTCCAGTATTTGTTTTACATCTATATGCCAGTGCTTTGTTGAACCGAGCTGCACTTGATGTATTAGGCTTTAACAAAGATACACCGGACCCACCAGGTGGCAAGATTGTACGAAATGAAAAAGGTGAGCCAACAGGTCTGTTGCTCGCAACTCCATCCGCTATGATTTTATATTCGACTTTAGGTAAAGCGCCGAAATTGCCAGTTGAAGATCAAGTCAATTCAACTCGTCATTTCATGCGTGAACTGAACCGATTAGGCATTACTTCAGCAATTGATGCAGGTGGCGGTGGGCAAAACTATCCTGAAGATTATGATGTGATTAAGCAATTGCACGATCAAAATCAAATGACCGTACGTATTGCTTATAACCTATTTGCTCAAAAAGCAGGCCAAGAGCTTGATGATTATCGCCGTTGGACAGAAATGACATTTCCGGGTGATGGTGATGAGCTATTTAGAATGAATGGAGCAGGTGAGAACCTGACGTGGTCAGCGGGTGACTTTGAAGATTTCTATGAGCCACGTCCAGATTTACCAGAAAAAATGGAAGGCGAACTCGAAGCCATTGTAGAACACTTGGCTGAAAAGAAATGGCCATTCCGTATTCATGCAACTTATGATGAAAGTATTAATCGCTTACTGAATGTATTTGAAAAAGTAAATTCAAAACAGCCATTTGCGACACGATTTATTATTGACCATGCCGAAACTGTATCTGAGCGCAATATTGAACGTATTGGTGCGTTGGGGGGCGGTATCGCTATTCAACACCGTATGGCATATCAAGGTGAGATTTTCGTAAAACGCTACGGTGCTGAGGCTGCTCAGGCAACGCCACCCGTTAAGAAAATGTTAGAACTCGGTGTACCTGTGGGTGCGGGAACGGATGCGACTCGTGTTGCATCTTATAACCCTTGGGTGTGTTTGTATTGGCTAAGTACTGGTAAAACAGTCGGTGGTTTACCACTCTATGATGAAAAAAATCTATTAGACCGTCAAACAGCACTTAAACTCTGGACTAAAGGTTCAGCTTGGTTCTCAGGTGAAAAAGATGTCAAAGGTTCACTAACAGCAGGGGAACTTGCCGACTTAGTTGTGTTGTCAGATGATTACTTCAAAGTTGAAGCAGAAGATATCCAGTGGATTGAGTCTGTACTCACTGTTTTAGGCGGCAAAGTGGTGTACGCAGGGGCAGAGTTTAAGCAAGATGATCCGCCGTTACCGCCAGCATCTCCAACATGGTCGCCGGTAAAACGCTTCGGTGGTCAGTGGCGTTTATCTGAAAACCGTAATGCTCCTTCCAATCAATCATTACAGTCACAAAGTGCATTGTGTGCATGTGCTAGCAGCTGTGGAATGCATGGACACAGCCACGCTTGGATGCTTGATGTTCCTGTAAATGATAAGGACAAAAAATCTTTCTGGGGCGCACTTGGGTGCTCGTGTTTTGCATTTTAAATAAAACAGTATGGGAACCTGCTGATTAAATGGCTTGATTCTCTAAGGTATGTACGATGAAAATGTACTTGTTATCTTTGGCTGTAGGGTTGCTTGTTGGTGTCTTATATTATGTTTTAAATGTTAAGTCACCAGCTCCACCTCTTGTTGCATTAGTCGGTTTATTAGGCATGGTAATAGGAGAGCAACTGCTTCCTTTTATCAAATCCTATTTTTAATCCATTTCATTCAAAAAAGCTAAATGGTGCCATGCCATTTAGCTTTTTATATTAATAAATATCTTCAATTATTTTATACGGCGGCCTTGTTCATCAATGATTACTTCGCCATCTTCTTTTGCAAAATAGCTTAAGTTTTGTGTATCTAAAATATCCAATACAATCTCAGAAGGGCGGCAAAGTCGCGTGCCTTTTGGTGTAACCACAAATGGGCGATTAATTAAAATTGGGTACTGAACCATAAAATCAATTAACTGTTCATCGGTCCAATGATCTTGTTCTATCTCTAAATCTTTATAGGGATCAACATTTTTACGAATTGCTTCACGTACAGTTAAGCCTGAATCCTTAATGAGTTGAATCAATTCATCTTTACTTGGTGGTGTTTGCAAATATTCAATAACGATAGGTTCAATTCCTGCATGACGAATAAGCGCCAATGTATTGCGTGAGGTTCCGCAAGCAGGGTTATGATAAATCTTCACTAGCTCAGTCATGGTAAATTTATTGTCAAATTAAGATATTGTATTTATATATGGATATCCGTATATTTGCAATAACGAATATATTCTGTTGAAGATATGATCAACCAAGTCGATTTCTTTAAATGTCTATCTGACCAAACTCGGTTAAATATTCTTAAATTAGTTCTAAATAAACAAAATATTTGTGTTTGTGAGCTAACAGAACAGCTTGAGTTGAGCCAACCGAAAATCTCTAGACACTTAGCCTTATTAAGAACTCATGGCATTTTACTTGATGCACGACAGGGGCAATGGGTGTATTACAGCGTCAATCCAGATTTACCCAATTGGGCTGTTGAAGTTTTGAAAACTATAGCAAACCAAGATGAAAATTTAGTGAATCAATCATCTTCACAGTTTTCTTCTATTTCTACCTATTGTGGGTGAGGCCATGAAATTTTTATTTTTATGCACTGGAAACAGTTGCCGTAGCATTTTGTCAGAAGTTTTATTTAACAGCCGTGCACCAAAAGGTTGGAAAGCTTATAGCGCTGGTAGTAAACCATCAGGACAGGTACATCCATTAACCATTGAAACACTTGAAAACTTAGGTCTTTCAACAGATGGGCTATGGAGTAAAACTATTGATGACTGCGAGCAGTATCAACCAGATGTTGTGATTACAGTATGTGATTCTGCTGCACAAGAAGCATGCCCACTTTATTTAGGTGGCGCAATCAAAGCACATTGGGGTTTAAGTGACCCATCTCACTTAGACTTGCCGAAAGAAGAAAAGCTTAAAGCATTCCAAGAGACTGTAGATCATATCAACCGTCGTTTAGATGCATTGTTTGCACTTGATGTTGCGAACTTAAGCCGTTCACATTTGATTGCTGAGATTAATAAAATCTCTCATATTGAGTAAGAGAGCCGAGATGACTAAGCAAAAGCTTTCTTTTTTAGATCGTAACCTGACGCTATGGATTTTTATTGCCATGGCTTTAGGTTTAGCAATTGGGGTGTTCTTTCCTCAAGCCTCGGTTTCTTTGAACAGAATGAGTGTAGATAACGTTAATATTCCGATCGCAATCGGCTTAATTTTGATGATGTATCCACCTTTAGCAAAGGTTGATTATGCTGCGTTACCAGAAGTATTTAAAGATAAGAAAACCTTAACTTTATCGTTGGTACAGAACTGGATTATTGCACCGGTTTTAATGTTCATTCTTGCGATTGTTTTTCTGCATAGTTATCCGGAATACATGACAGGCCTGATTTTGATTGGTTTGGCACGTTGTATTGCAATGGTTTTGGTGTGGAATGGTCTGGCTTGTGGTGATAACCAATATGTTGCAGCGTTGGTTGCATTTAACAGTATTTTCCAAATCTTATTTTTCAGTACCTACGCATGGTTGTTCTTAACCTTTTTGCCGCCTTATTTTGGTGTGGCAGGGCAAGTCATTGATGTGAATTTCTGGACTATTACACATGCGGTTTTGGTGTACTTGGGTATTCCATTTTTGATGGGCTTCTTGACGCGTTTGATTTTAGTCAAGTCGAAAGGGTTGGAATGGTATCAAACTAAATTTTTACCAAAAATTAGTCCAATTAGTTTAATTGCTTTACTTTTTACAATCGTGGCGATGTTTAGCCTAAAAGGTGGTGATGTAGTGAGCTTACCTTTAGATGTATTACGTATTGCAATCCCACTGACGATTTACTTTGTGGTGATGTTCTTCATTAGCTTCTTTATGAGTAAACGTATGGGGAATAACTATCCACGTACCACTGCTATTTCGTTTACTGCGGCTGGTAACAATTTTGAGTTAGCTTTAGCGGTTGCCATTGCAACATTTGGTTTGGCATCACCTGTGGCATTTACCACAGTGATTGGACCATTGGTTGAAGTTCCCGTTTTAATTTCACTCGTTACCGTTTCTCTTTGGTTAAAGAAAAAGTATTTCTCAGATGAACAGTCTTAATAATGATTTATCAAATGTAGCATTAGATCTTCTTGATAAGCCTACATTTGAGCAAGTGCAAGCACAGCAGCTTGAGCATCCACCTCGCATTTTATTGCTATATGGTTCTAATCGTGAACGTTCTTATAGTCGTTTTGCTGTGCTGACTGCTGGTCGAATCCTTGAATACCTAGGTGCTGAAGTCAAAATCTTTCATCCTAAAGGTTTACCTTTACCTGAGGATGCAGGAACTGATCATCCGAAAGTTCAAGAATTACATGCGCTTTTGGCTTGGGCAGAAGGTATGGTCTGGTGCTCACCTGAACGTCATGGTGCAATGAGTTCAATTTTAAAAGCCCAGATTGACTGGATTCCTTTGGCAGCCGGAGCAATCCGTGCAACTCAAGGTAAAACCTTAGCAGTCATGCAAGTTAGTGGTGGTTCGCAGTCATTTAATGCGGTCAATCAAATGCGTATTTTAGGGCGTTGGATGCGCATGATTACCATCCCAAATCAGTCTTCGGTTGCTAAAGCTTTTTTAGAGTTTGAAGAAGATGGCAGTATGAAACCATCCTCTTACTATGACCGAATCGTTGATGTTATGGAAGAATTGTATAAGTTCACCTTATTAACACGTGGGCAAAAACAGTATTTGACAGATCGCTATTCTGAGCGCAAAGAATCAGCAGAAGAGCTGTCAAAACGAGTAAATCAAAAATAAACAGTTTCATAAAAAAGTGCTCCACTCGGGGCACTTTTTATTGCTTAGCTTTTACACTCAGGCCATTGTGGGCAAAAGTTTTTGTAATAGTTCAATAAAATTTGAAACTTTGGCAGAGCTTTCATTTTCTCTTGTAATCAAGTAAATAGGCGCATTCATTTTTATTGAATCATCAAAATCGCGATACACAATTTCATGTTCCCAAAAGTTATGCATTGAGGCTGGCACAATCGTTATACCAATTCCAGCAGCAACTAAATTTAATGTTGCAGTTGGCCGAGGTGCTTCCTGAATAATGCGTGGACTAAAACCTGCTTGGTAGCAACTATATAAAATATTGTCATATAAACCTTGTCCTGAAGAACGACGGTATAAAACAAAATTTTCATTTGATAAGTCATTTGAGCTAATTTTTTCTTTTTGTGTAAGTGGATGGCCTATAGGCAATGCCACCATCATTGGCTCATCTAATATATGAAGATGTTTTAACCCGATGTCACGGCTGATCGGTGCTCTTAAAAAGGCAATATCAAGTTTTTCTGAAATTAACCAGTCCAGTTGCTTTTGACTGCCTGCTTCTTCAAGTTTGGTTTGTACCTTGGGATATATTTCTCGATATGAGCGCAATACTAATGAAATGAGCGGATGCAAGCCCGCAGAACTTGTAAAACCAATATTGAGTTGACCAGTTTTACCTTGGCTAACATCTTGGACTAATTTCGGAATATGTCTGGCATGTTCTAATAAAAGTTGTGCTTCTTTAAATAAGGCTAAACCAGCCTCAGTTGGTTCAATTCCTCGAGGCTGGCGAATAAGTAATTGTGTACCAAGTTCTTCTTCGAGTTTTTTAAGTAAACGCGTTAGAGGCGGCTGTTGAATAAACAATCGGTTTGCAGCATGTGTAATATTCCTTTCTTCAACTACCACAACAAAGGCATGGAGCTTATGTAAATCGAGCATAGGAATACCTTTATGGTATGGTTAATGAAAATAAAAGCATTTGTAGATATATCACAAAAGTATCATTCTATCTTGGTCAGATAAAGTGAAAAGTAACGAAAATGAACCATGTTGAGATTGCCGTGCAGAAGGAGAGTGTCCCGACCTGCACAGAGTTATTTTTAGGTTTTTTAACATTAGGTTTAATTGGATTCGGTGGCGTGCTGCCTTTAGCCCGTAAAGTTATTGTAGAGCAAAGGCATTGGTTAAGCCCTGAAAAATTCACTGAGTTACTTGGTCTGTGTCAATTTTTACCGGGTGGCAATATTATTAATTTATCGGTTGCGATTGGCATGGAGTTTCGCGGTGTTCGTGGGGCAGTGAGCTCACTCATTGGTCTGATCCTTGCACCTACGATAATTGTTGTACTTTTACATTATGTTTATGAGCAGTTCCAAGATAATTTAATGGTTAAGCATCTTTTTGAAGGTTTAGCTGCTGCTGCGGCTGGGCTACTAGTTGCAACAGGTTTAAAAATGCTTAAGCCATTGTTACGTAATCCATTAGCGATTTGCGTAGTGGTTGCTGCAATTATCAGTATTGCTTTTCTAAAAATCTCTTTACTAGTGACTATGCTGATTTTGTTGGCATTTTACTCGGCAATCATTTGGAGACGTGTGTAATGGGTGCAGTTCTACTTACTTTAGCGATCATTTTTACTCAATTGTCTCTTATTGCATTTGGTGGTGGAAATACGATTTTGCCTGAGATGCAACGCCAAGTAGTTGATATTCATCACTGGATGACGGCACAAGAATTCAGTGCATTGTTCGCCATGGCCCAAGCTGCACCCGGTCCGAACATGATGATTGTACCGTTGGTGGGATGGCATGTAGCAGGGTTGTCAGGTCTACTTGTAACGTCTACCGCTAAATTTTTACCTTCATCTCTTATTACTGTATTCGTGATGAGAGGCTGGTCAAAATTTAAAGATAAAAAATGGAGACGTGTTTTACAGCTTGCTTTACAACCTGTCACTGTGGGAACTGTACTTGCTAGTGCTTGGATTATTTCTGAGGCAGCGGCAATAAATACGTTACTCATTATTATGGTAGTCATTGCGACTTTATTATCTTTAATTAAAAAGGTTCATCCTTTACATGTCTTGATTGCTGGGGCTGTATTTGGTGTGGTCTTACTCTAGTTTAACCAGTTTGCCGACCTGCGCTGGATGAGTTCAGGTTGGTTTTTTTTAATGAAGTAAATAATTGAATCTAAAAAACCGATCAAATATATAAAAACATACTGTTTTACCTATTTTATGTTTTCACGTACTATGCATCTATTGAAAGAATTTGGATGCATTGGAGTAAAAACAGATGTTAGATCAAAACATTAAAACTCAATTAAAAGCTTACTTAGAACGTCTAGAAAGTCCAATCGAATTAGTTGCTGCCTTAGATGAATCAGATAAAGCTGCTCAAATCAAAGAGCTGGTGAGTGAAATCGCTGAGCTTTCTGACAAGGTGACTGCCCGTTTTGACGGTAACAATACACGTCGTCCAAGCTTTGGTGTGGCTAAAGCAGGTGAACAACCTCGTGTGTTCTTTGCTGGCTTACCAATGGGCCATGAGTTTACGTCTTTGATCTTGGCACTGTTACAGGTGTCTGGCTATGCACCTAAAGTGTCAAATGAAGTGCTCAACCAGATTAAAGGTTTAAACCTCAAAGCCAACTTTGATGTATTTGTATCATTAAGCTGTCATAACTGTCCGGATGTGGTACAGGCGCTTAACCTGATCGCGATTTATAACCCGAACACTACAGCAACCATGATTGACGGTTCATTCTTCCAAGACGAAGTTGAACAACGCAAAATCATGGCTGTACCAATGGTATTCCAAGACAACGAACACATTGGTCAAGGTCGTATGACCCTTGAAGAGATTGTGGCAAAACTTGATACCAACTCAGCTGAAAAAGATGCAGCAGCACTCAATGCCAAAGATGCTTTTGATGTATTGGTGATTGGTGGTGGTCCTGCAGGTGCAACAGCTGCGATCTATGCTGCACGTAAAGGCATTAACACGGGTATCGTCGCTGAACGCTTCGGTGGTCAGGTGATGGACACCATGGACATTGAAAACTTTACGTCTGTGCAAAAGACTCAAGGTCCTAAGTTTGCTGCCGAGATGGAAGCACACGTCCGTGAATACGATGTCGATATCATGAACTTGCAACGTGTCAGCAAAATCACGGGTGCCAACCAGACTGCAAATGGCTTGGTTGCAGTTGAACTTGAAAACGGTGCAAAACTTGAATCAAAAACTGTAATCCTTTCAACAGGTGCACGTTGGAGAGAGATGAATGTACCGGGTGAGCAAGAATACCGTACCCGTGGTGTTGCGTACTGCCCACACTGTGATGGTCCATTGTTCAAAGGTAAACGTGTTGCTGTGATTGGTGGTGGTAACTCAGGCGTAGAAGCTGCAATTGATCTTGCAGGGATTGTTGAGCATGTAACTCTGGTTGAGTTCGATACCAAACTTCGTGCAGACCAAGTCTTGCAAAACAAATTGCATAGCTTGCCAAACACAACGGTGATTATGAATGCCTTAAGTACAGAAGTGTTAGGTGATGGCTCACAAGTGACTGGTCTTAAATATAAAGACCGTGCGACTGATGAAGAGCATGTGGTCGAGCTTGCTGGGATCTTTGTCCAGATTGGTTTATTGCCAAACACTGACTTCTTGAAAGACAGTGAAGTTGAGTTAACCAACCGTGGCGAGATTATTGTGAATGACCGCAACGAAACCAATGTTCAAGGTGTCTTTGCGGCGGGGGACTGTACGACTGTACCTTACAAGCAAATCATTATTGCTACAGGTGAAGGTGCTAAAGCATCACTCTCTGCGTTTGATTACATCATCCGTTCTGGGCAGTAAAATTTAATCCCAAAAAGAAAAGAGCCAAAGGGTAACCTTTGGCTCTTTTCTTTTTATGGTTTATATAACCCATGTTCGACTAAATGCTCTCGTAAAATACGGCGCAATTCTAATACAGCTTGAGGTGTAAGCTGGATGGAATGACCACCTGGAAGAACTTTCTCAGACTTTGCTCCGTCTAAGTGAGCACTTTTGTACGGGACGATGCCATCGGTAATCACATTCGGATCGTCACTCTTAGTAATATTTCCCATAATTGAATGGAAAACTAATCCTTGGTGTGGATTAATATTTTTAGTCAGCTCCATAAATTTAGATTGATGACTTAAATCGCTTGGTCC
Organism: Acinetobacter sp. 826659; assembly: GCF_000588515.1. Lineage (NCBI taxonomy): Bacteria > Pseudomonadati > Pseudomonadota > Gammaproteobacteria > Moraxellales > Moraxellaceae > Acinetobacter > Acinetobacter sp. 826659. The sequence continues at coordinate 42,981 of NZ_JFYD01000005.1, forward strand.
ATTTTGAATCAAACCATTATCAATATTACTCAAAAAATCCTTAACATCTAAATTTTCGGTTGTTAGTGACGTGGCAACAGCCGACAAAAATGCACCGGGTAAACGAATAATTTTACGCGCTGCTAAAGTAAACCAGCGATCAGCATAATCTGTACCGCGATGAGGGGAAGCCAAGAAGATCGCACGATCAAAATTATTGATCGAATGCATTTGCAATCGTTCAGTGACCATTGGATGTTTTTTAAAGCGGTTTTGCTGACGGATCGTCATTAACTCTAAGGCAGGTTTAGTAATATCTCCATCACTGACCAGTAAACGGCTGATAATGCCTCCCATGCTATGTCCAACAAGAACAGCATCATGTGCGGCAGGGTCACTTGGGTTTAGTGAACTAAAAGCTTGTTTAAGCAGAGCATAAATCTGGAAACGGCTTTCTAAAATTGGCATGTTAGTCGAATAAAAAACTTGCCAAACTTGATAATTATCTCTTAAAACCGTATCGCCCATAACATCATTGGTGAGTGCAATCCACGCTTCGGGACTACTGGCTAAGCCATGTACTAACACAATAATTTTCTTATTAGGATTGTATGGTTCAAGCATGTAGAGATGCGGCATAGTTAAATGCTGATCGCGGTCAATCAGAGTTAAATAAGCTGCGACCCCTAAATTATTTTCGGCCAACCATAGACCGTAAGGCGCAGAAAAGTTAGCAGCTAGAGGATATTGTTTCCCCGCTACATTAATATTATCTGTTCGATAAGGATCATAAACTCGGATCACGAATTCTGGATTATTAATGATTTCTTCGATGGTAGTCGCATGTTTGGGTTCAGCGACAATAGTCGCAGCTAAGTAGCGTGCATGATGAATATTTGGATTAACACCATTTTTATAATTGTATTTAAGTGGATCTAAAATATATTCATTAATATCTTCTTTTCCTGAGCTAGGAAAAACAGCAACAAATTCAGATCCAAAACCATCACGGCGGTTAATGGTTCTTAAGCCTGAAAAATTTAAGTTATAACTCGAAATTAATTTTTCTAATTTTTGGCCTGATAGTTGTTTATGAAATTCAAAATCAATTGAGTAAACACTTTTACCAATATGAATTTGCGGTTCAACAACATTTTTTTGTGGGTATCTTAAATCATAAATACTCACCATTTTTGCTATGGCTTGGTTATAGAAGTCACGTATTTGAACTTGTCTATTATCAAAAATACGGTCATTAGGCTGACGTTTTGTTGAAAACAAATACGCGTAGCTATAGCGAATACTTTTATCCAATAAACTCAATTGCTGATCTAAACAATCATCATATCTATTCTGGATATTCTTTTGTTCTTCTTCAGACTTATGCTTAGTAAATCTACTTGTTTTACAATCAGATGTATTTGATAAAGCCATAGCTTTTGCCAAATACATTTCACTTGCAGCTGATAAGAATTGCTCATCTACAATTTGGGGAAGATTTTTGAGTTGATTTACGCAAATCTCTGGCTTATCTGTACAAACTTTAGCTTCTTGACCAGACATGGATAAAACATTCAGGCTCGCTTCGCTGAGTTTGTCTTGCGTGAGAATACTATTACGTTCATTAGCAATAGTTACATTCAAATCTTGCTGTTTAACATTTACGACTTGACAACCACTCAGAATTGAACCGAGTAGTATGACCGTCAACTGTATTTTGCTTCTTTTTATTGAAAACATTATGGTCAAAATATAGTGGCTCAATGGTAGGTAGATCATACAAATTTTAAGATATTTTTCAAATGATCAAATATAAAAAAGGGCTGTCAAATCAGCCCTTTTTTATAGCATTAAGTTTATTTTTTAGGTGTAGCTGTAGAAGTTGTTGCTGACATTGCTGGATTAGTTAAAACTTGCCATACGTTCCAACGGCCTTGTTTTTCAATTTCTTGAATTAAACGATCCGCAATTTCGGCTTCATCTGGATATTTAACTTTATAATTCTTGAGCGTCTGAATCGCATTTTTCTTCTGCTCCATCGCAATATAATTATTTGCAGCAGCTAAATATGCTTCTTGAACATTACCTTTAATGGCTTTGTCTAAATATGGAATGGCTTCACGTTGGCCACCACCTTCAGATAAACCGAAACCGAACCAGAAATTTGTTTCTGCGTCATCTGGACTAATTTTCAAAAGTCTTTGAGCATATTCTAAAGATTTAGTTGTATGAACAGTACCTAAATCAAGGTTACGTGCAAGAACACTTGCTTTAAAAGCGCGAATTAGAATATCAAAAGATGCATTTGGATTTGCAGCAAGTGTATCAAGTTGCTGTGTAACTTCTTTGAGTTTACTTTCAAAGCCTTTACGTTCTTGACGGTCGGTAAAGCGAGGTGGGTAGTGACGTGCTTTACCTTCTACTAATTGTAAAAAGTCATCAATAGTAGTCACGTCAATTTCATTTTCACCAGCTAAAACTGCGTATTTCATTGAACGTTGTGAATTATTAACAGTCGGAACAATCAGTTTATTGACATCAAGAGTAAGCTGTTTAGTTGGATCATCTTGACGATTAACCACCATTTTCGTTACAGGCTGTGCAGCAGCTTCTTTTAATGCAACTTCAAATGCCGGCGGCTGATCATAGTTAAAAGGGTTTAGCGCATAAAAAGGAGGAGTAAGCTCTGGTTCCTTGAAAACAAAAGGCTCAATTTTTTGTTCTTTTACGGGTGCCATTGTACAAGCAGTTAAACTTGAGGTCGCAAGGATTATATATGCCAAAGGCTTAAAATTCATAGGATCTTCCGTTCATTTTAGTAAAGTCAGATTTGGTACAGGTAAGTCTAGGAAAAGCTAAACAGACATGCAAGGGTAAGCTTGTTACAGTATGAATCAAGAATATTACGTTTTTGATGTCTTATCTTGCGCACCGCATTCACGACGAACTTCTTCAATAATTTTTAGTTCTTCATCGCTAAAAGGCTGTTCATCCTGACTTTCTTTTTTGAAGCTAGGATCTAGCTCTGATAAACGCTGGCATAAATTATTCATACGTGTTTCGTTGTGCTGAATACGATCAAGTAAAACGCGCATACCTTCTAAAATAGGGTCTGACTGATCAGCAGTTGTCGCATATGGGGCAAAGCCAATACTTTGTGCATAATCACGACGACGTTCTTCATCTTTATTCTTGTCGGTGGCATCTTTATAAATATAGCGAGCAGGGTTTCCTACAGCGGTCACACCAGCAGGGACTGCTTTAGTCACTACAGCATTTGAACCGACTTTAGCGCCTTTACCAACTGTAAATGGACCTAAAATTTTTGCACCAGCACCAACAACCACACCATCTTCTAAAGTTGGGTGACGTTTGCCAGTCTTCCATGTTGTACCACCTAAGGTCACACCATGATAAAGCGTAACATCATCACCAATTTCAGCAGTTTCACCAATCACAACACCCATGCCATGATCAATAAAAAAACGTTTACCGATTTTGGCACCTGGGTGAATTTCAATGCCTGTTGCAAAACGACTAAATGAAGAAAGAAGGCGAGCAGCACCTTTACAATCTTTTTGCCATAATTCATGAGCAACACGATGCATCATGATCGCATGAATGCCAGGATAGGTCGTGAGAACTTCGAGAGTATTGCGGGCAGCAGGATCTCGCGCAAATACAGCCTTTATATCTTCTTTCAGCTGTTTAAGCATTGGGTTGATCCTCCTTGTCAGATAATGTCTTTTTCCATTTACCACTGGTTAGGGCTTGTACACGACTAAAAATACCGCGAAGTAAATGATATTCCATACGATCTAATTGTATACGACCAAATAAACGACGCAAGCGTAAAGGTAATAAACGTGGATTATCTGGATCTAAAAATTCAATTTCAGTCAGCATTTTCTCTAGATGAGGATAAAACTCTTCCATTTGTTGCTGAGTAACCAGAGGCTCATCCCATTGCATGCTTTGGCCTTGCACTAATGGCATTTCATCTGCATCTTGATCCACGTTTTGTTGTTCTAGAGCAGACATGCGAAGCTCGTAACATACAACTTGAATCGCTTGCGCAACATTTAATACGCCATAGTCAGGATTGACAGGAATCGTCAAATGATAATTTGCCAGCGCTAATTCTTCGTTGGTTAAACCACGGTCTTCGCGTCCAAAAACAATCGCAATCTGTTGCCCTTGAGTAGTGGCCTTAATAGCTTCTTTGGCAGCAGGTCGCACGTCAAGTAAAGGCCAAGGAATAGTACGGCTACGTGCACTTGTTCCAAATACTAAATGGCAATCTTTAATAGCATCTTCTAAAGTATCGACAATCTCAAGATGTTCAAATAAATCTTGGGCACCAGCAGCAAGCGCTTGTATGTCTGGGTGGGGATATGTTTTTGGTGCAACAAGAACTAATTTAATTAGCCCCATCGTTTTCATGGCACGTAAAGCACTGCCAATATTAGCTGGCAACGTAGTATTTACCATGACAATACGCACTTGTGCTAATTGTTTTGACACAGTGTTGTGATCAAACGAACTCATAAGATTTCCAGAAATTACGAATATTGAGAAACTTCGCTTTGGTATAAATCCAATGCATCGTCCATAGTCATGTCCGCGGGAGGGGAAGCAACGGTTTGCGGACGAGTAGGTTCTGCTGCTTTAGCTGCTTTCGACTTTACTTGATATTCAATGTAAATATTATCTTTACCAAAATAATCTCTGAGTTTAGCAAGTAATTCATCGAGAGGAGCAACTTTCCATTGCGGACCAAGTTGAAGCTCGGCTTGAGCATAAGGTTGATCAATCTGTAGCTGTAGAGTGATATGTTGATGCATATCTACATTGCAAAATGGCAAGATTATGTTTTGTAAATCTTTTGCCAAAGTGGCTTGCATAAACTCTTCTGTTAATTTGATCTGAATACTGTTAGCACGTTTTTGTCGTATTTCATTTAATGTAAAAGCCTTAGTTAAACGGCCCATCGGACGTTCAAAGCCTTCTCTTTCATAAATTTCGCCTTCAAAGACAACAACACGTTCAACTTGAATAATATCTTTAAAACGTTGGAAACGTTCATGGTTGCAACTTACTTCAATACGAGCTGTACCATCATCTAGTACAATAACTACGCGATTTGGGAAGTTTGCGACGTCAATGACTAAACCTGCATAGACTGTTGTAACACCACGACGTGTAGCCGTAATTTCATTTAGTTTCACAGGAATAAAAGCTTTAAGCTCTTGGCGGTAAACATCGATTGGGTGACCAGTGAGATATAGACCAAGCGTGTCTTTTTCGCCTTTTAGACGAACCTCGTCACTCCACGGTTTAACAGGTTTAGCTGGCTTACGCTGAACTTCTTCAACCTCACCAAATAAATCCATAATACCGCTTTCACGGTTACTGCGAGCTTGTTCAGCAGCTTGAACAGCTTCAGGCAATTGCGCCATTAAGCTTGCACGTTCTATTCCTAAGCAATCGAGTGCACCTGCACGGATCAACGCTTCAAGAGTACGCTTATTGATTTTCTTCAAATCAATACGATGGCAAAAATCGAATAGATCTGTATAAGGACCAAATTGTCGACGAGAGTCAATAACTGACTGCATCGCTTGCTCGCCAACGCCTTTAATTGCACCTAAACCATACACAATAGTTTTATCATCGCTCGCATGGAAATGATAAGTCGACATATTGACGGATGGTGGTAAAACTTCTAGGCCATTATTTCGGCAGTCATCAATTAAAAATACAACACTGTCGGTGTTCTGCATTTCTGATGACATTACCGCTGCCATAAACTCAGCAGGATAATGTGCTTTTAACCAGGCAGTGTGGTAAGCAACGAGGGCATAAGCGGCAGCGTGAGATTTGTTGAAACCATAGCCTGCGAACTTTTCCATATAGTCAAAGATATGGTTGGCTGTACTTTCATCAATCCCTTTTTCTGCAGCACCTGCCAAGAAAATTTGGCGCTGCTTAACCATCTCCTCAGGTTTCTTTTTACCCATTGCACGGCGTAGTAAGTCCGCGCCACCGAGCGTATAACCCGCACAGATCTGTGCAGTCTGCATCACCTGTTCTTGGTAAACCATAATCCCGTAAGTTGGCTCTAATACACCTTCAAGAAGTGGGTGAAGATATTCAAAATCTCCACCATGCATACGGTGAATAAAGTCAGGAATAAGATCCATTGGACCAGGACGGTACAATGATACGAACGCAATAATCTCTTCAAATTTACTTGGACGTGCTTCTTTAAGCATTCGTTTCATGCCGACGGATTCAAACTGGAATACCGCGGTCGTATTTGCATCAGCAAAGACAGAATATGCTTTAGCATCATCAAGTGGAACATGCGAAATTATGAGTGGATCATTACTATCGCGATTTTTATTAATATTTTGAATTGCGTCTTCAATAACGGTTAAGTTACGTAAACCCAAGAAGTCGAATTTGACGAGACCTGCTGCTTCTACATCGTCTTTATCATATTGAGCAACACGGCTGGTTCCGTCTTCATCACAAAGCACAGCCGAGAAATCGGTAATCTTACCTGGTGCAATAACAACACCGCCGGCATGTTTACCAGTATTTCGAGTGATACCTTCCAATTTTAGAGCCATTTCCCAGATTTCACTCGCATCATCATTATCTGGGTTTGATGGGTTGGTAACGATATCTTTAAGCTGAGGTTCCATCTCGATAGCAGTGGCTAAGTCCACACCGAGCGGTTTAGTCGGTACCATTTTTGAGATACGGTCAGCTAAACCGTAAGACTTACCCAATACACGGGCAACGTCACGAATTGCACCTTTTGCCGCCATCGTACCGAAAGTTGCAATTTGTGATACGGCTTCACGTCCATAGGTACGGGAAACATAATCAATGACGCGGTCACGTCCGGCAATACAGAAGTCGACGTCAAAGTCGGGCATCGAAACACGTTCTGGGTTTAAGAAACGTTCGAAAAGTAGATCGTAACGAAGAGGATCAAGGTCAGTAATTTTTAAGCTATAGGCAACGAGTGAACCCGCACCTGAACCACGGCCTGGTCCTACCGGAACGCCATTATTTTTTGCCCACTGGATGAAGTCCATGACGATAAGGAAGTAACCAGGAAAACCCATTTTGAGGATAATGCCGACTTCGTAATCAATTCGTTCATCGTAAGGTTTACGAATTTCAGGCCAATCTTCGCCACGTTTTTCGACAGGGTAGAGATAATCTAAACGTTCTTCTAAACCTACTTTAGACAAATGCTCAAAGTAAGTGTCAATGGTAAAGCCATCTGGAATTGGATAGTCAGGTAAAAAGTAGGTGCCAAGTTGTAGGCTAACATTACAGCGTTTTGCAATGTTATAGGTGTTTTCGATAGCACTTGGGATATCTGAAAACAACTCAATCATTTCGTCCGAGGTTTTAAAATGTTGCTCAGGACTATATAAGCGTGGACGACGGTCATCTGCTAATACATAGCCATCAGCAATACAAACACGGGCTTCGTGAGCTTCAAAATCTTCTTTTTCTACAAAGTGCACATCATTATGCGCAACTACACCCACATTATATTGAGCTGCAAGTTTAGCGGCTTCTTGAATAAAGTCTTCTTCACCGGGACGATCGGTACGTGTTAAAGCCAGATAAACACGGTTACCAAATTTTTCGATCCATGCTTCTAAAAGGGGAGCGGCTTTTTGAGGGTTAGATGAGCAAAGCATCTGACCCACATCACTATGTTGGCCAAGTAAAACAATAATATCTTGATGCTGTTCAAGTACCCATTCTTTTTTTACACATGGAATACTAAGTTGTTGACCTTCAATAAACCCGCGTGAAACGATTTCGGTTAGACTTTTCCAGCCTACATTACTCATTGCAAGTAAAGTTGCACGATGTTGAGCATCGTCAAGGCGGATTGTGCTACCTAAAAGCGGTTTAATTCCTTTTTTTAAACAGGAATTATAGAATTTTACGGCGGCATGAAGGTTTGATAGATCGGTTAATGCCAGCGCAGGCATTTGGTCTTTAACCGCAGCATTGACCAAGTCAGGTATGCGAACTATCGACTCTGTAATCGAAAATTCTGTATAAATACCTAGATGAACAAACTGCATAAACCAATCCTTAATGCGACCGAAGCATAGTTTAGCACGCAAAGTTAAAAGGAAATGCTTAATATTTTGGCAAACTGTTATGGATTTTATTATTTAACAAGAATCATTTGAACATCTATTGTACAGATTTAATATGAAAGAGCTTATTTTTAAGAAATAGAGCCAACCCAAACTTTGTGTTTGGGTTGGTTGAAAAACTTAGTACTGCCAGAACATGCGCTGAATTTCTTTCGTGTCATTCGTCTTAGTAAGAGCTAAAGCTGCAAGAAGACGCGCTTTTTGAGGGTTTAAATCATGTGCTGCTACCCAACCATATTTAGAGTCAGGTTGTTCTGCATCACGTAATACGAAACCTTGTGCGACACGTGATGAACGGATAATTTGAATACCGTTTTTGTCGTGAAGATTTTGTAAGGTTGGTACGATATATTTTGGTACAGAACCGTTACCAGTACCTGCATTAATGATCGCTTTAGCACCAGCTTTTGCATAAGCTTCATATGCATCTGGAAGCATAGAGTCCGAACCATAAACGATCTGTACAGTTGGAAGAGCATCGCCTTTAATATTTTCAATATTAAATTCTGAAGCATTTGTATGACGTTTTACAGACTGTCTGAACCAGTATGGTTTGCCTTCAACTAATGTACCTAAAGCGCCCCATTGGCTAACAAAAGCATTTGTATGAATATTAATACCTTTAGTTACATCACGTGCAGCAAAAATAGAGTCGTTCATAAGAACCATAACGCCTTTATTTTTTGCATCATCTGAAGCTGCTAAAGCAACTGCACTATAAAGGTTAAGTGGACCATCAGCTGAAAGAGCAGTTGAAGGACGCATTGAGCCAACAAGTACAATCGGTTTATCAGTATGAATAACCAAATTTAAGAAAAATGCTGTTTCTTCTAAAGTATCTGTACCGTGTGTAATTACGACACCATTAACAGATGGCTTTTTAACAAGCTCATTCACTTGACGAGCAATTTCTAATAATTCCTTATCAGTAATACTCTCAGAAGCGATTTGTAAAGCTTGAATACCAGTTACATTTGCCAAATCTTTGATTTGTGGAACTGCGTTAATTAGGGTATCAACAGGAACTTTTGCAGCAGTATAAGTTGCACTATTTGCCGAGCTTGCGCCAGCACCAGCGATAGTACCGCCAGTGGCAACTACGACAACATTATTTTTTGCATAAAGTGGGAGAGAGCAGGCTAATAAGCCCATCGCTAAACCTAAAGATTTAACAGTTTTAGTCAACATCGAAAATATCCTTATGAAGTGACGAAGTAAAAGTTTGTCGAATATGTGTGCTTTTCCTAAGCAAAATACATACCATGTAAGACATATTCCAAACTTGTTTGAATAAAAAGCATCCCTGAATAGCATTTTGTTTCACCAACAATTGCTTAGTCATTGCTTTTATTTAGCGCTAATAAATAACATGAATAAAATAAAAAATCTATTAAGTTTTTCTAATTTATCTCGATTTGTTTATTTTTTAAGATAAATAAATAAAATGATTTATTAATCTTTATAAAATTAAAAAATAATAGAGTGGTTTCAATTCTTGTTTATTGCTTTGTATATGCAATATATTGATTTTTAATTGGATAGTCTGAATTTAAATTAATGGAAATGTTTTTTTATTTAAGCTGAATAATAATATCAATAGTTTAATGTGAATAAGTCTTAGTAAGCTGAATTAAAATTTAGTCATTTGATTTTTATTTTTTAAGGTATAAATTTTATTTGTGTAGATTTTATTCTATTTTTAAGGTTTTGATTGAAGAAATTTAATAGGGCTAATAGACATTATTGGCCTACTATTTAATATAGAAATACTGATAAATTTTTATTGTTTAATTTTAGAATAAAAAAAGAGCAATTTTATAAGGTCATATAAAATTGCTCTTAAGTTGGGAGAGTGGGAGAAAAGAGAAACTTATGCGGTCGTTTGTTCTTGAGTTGATTTAATTAATACTGGCTCTGGTAGTTCTTCAGTATCAGCCACTTTATCGCCTTCAAGCTTGGCAACAACTGCGGTAGCAATACTGTTACCTACTACGTTTGTTGCAGTACGGCCCATATCAAGGAATTGATCGATACCGAGTAATAAGAGAATTCCGGCTTCAGGTAAATGGAACATAGTGAGTGTTGCTGAAATAACCACAATTGAAGCTCGTGAAACACCAGCAATACCTTTACTTGTCACCATTAGGGTTAACAAAATTAAGACTTGCTGAGTAAAGCTAAGATCAATATTGTAAGCTTGAGCAATAAAGAGCACTGCAAATGTGGTGTACATCATTGAACCATCTAGGTTGAACGAATAACCTAAAGGTAATACAAAGCTCGTTACTTTTTTAGGCACACCAAATTTATTTAGTGCATCCATAACTTTAGGATAGGCTGATTCACTTGAAGCTGTAGCAAAAGCAAGGGTTACAGGTTCACGAATTAATTTACCTAAGCGGAAAATATCTTTTTTAAGTACGATTGCACCTACAGAGAATAAGATGATCCACAGTAATAAAAGACCGAAGTAGAACTCTGCGATTAAAATGCCATAGTCAACAATCAAGCCTAAACCTTGTACTGTAATTGCTGAAGCGATTGCTGCAAATACTGCAACAGGTGCAAACATCATGACGTAATCGGTAATGCGGAACATGATCTTGCTGAGTTCATCAGTCAAACGAATGATAACAGAATCTTTTTCTTTGCCTTGATTTACAAAAGCAAGGGCTGAGCCAAAGAAAATAGAGAAAACAAGCACTTGTAAAATATCATTGTTTGCCATTGCTTCGGCAATACTGCGTGGGAAAACATGGCTTAAAAATGATTGTAGAGTGAAACCTGTAGTCGCTGGAACAGAAGAGCTACTCAGTTGCTGTGCAGTTGGTAATACTAAATCTAAAGCTGCACCAGGTTGGAAAAAGTTTGCCAAACCCATACCAATAGCAAGCGACACGAATGAAGCAGTAATAAACCAAGTCATTGATTTAAGGGTGATACTGCCGATTGATGTAGATTTCCCCATTGAGACAATGCCTGAAACAATTGTGGCAAATACCAATGGAGCAATAATCATTTTGATAAGGCGTAAAAAGATATCTGTAGGTATGTTGAGATAAGAAGCGATTTGCTTCAGTTGTTCACCTTCATTAAAGAAGTGGTGACAAATCCAACCTGTCAGTATGCCAAGTAAAATAGCAACAACAATATACTTGAGCAATTTCTTTTGCTTCATGTGAACCTCTATCCATTTGATTCAATCATCCTTTGATGGGAGTTGGATGATCGAAAGCTTTCCTTGTTAGTTCAGTCCGGTCCTTCTAACGATGTTATCTTCCTAGATTTGTATCTGTTTTAACCGAATTGAATATGGCGATGTTGTTATGGAGATGGATTGTTGCTCGATTTTGAAGCAGTGTGAAATGCAAAAAAATATTGATCCATGCATTTTTTGCATAATAAAAATTTGCTAAGTGGACAGAATATAAGTAATTTTGAACGTATGGTAAAAATATAAAAATAAAAACTTGAACTAATTTTTAAAATTAAAAGAATGAGAAATTTTATAAAAATAATTTAACTTCAATGTCTTATTTTTAGATAGTGCAGTGTAGTGAAAATGTGTAATTCTTCTTTTGTAAAAATGAATAAAATAAAATTATAAAAAAAGCACCTAGTTTAAGATGCCTTTTTTATTATGTATTTTTTTAACGACGATTGGCTAAGAAACGCCCTAGTCGTGTAATTGCTTCACGTAATTCATTTTCAGCAGGTAGGAAAACCACACGGAAATGATCTGGAGTTGGCCAATTAAAGCCTGTACCTTGAACCAATAAAACTTTTTCTGCACGTAGCAAATCAAGCATTAACTTTTCGTCATCTTCAATTGGATAGATGTTCGGGTCGAGGCGAGGGAAACAGTACATTGCTCCATCTGGTTTTACACAGCTTACACCTGGAATTTCATTAAGCATTTCCCAAGCAATATTGCGCTGTTCGTATAACCGGCCACCAGGACGAATCAAGTCATTAATTGATTGATAACCGCCTAGGGCAGTTTGAATCGCATATTGAGCTTGAACGTTTGCACATAGGCGCATTGATGCCAACATGTCTAATCCTTCGATATAGTCAGCAGCACGGCTTTTATCACCCGTAATTGCCATCCAACCTGAACGGAAGCCTGCAATACGATAAGCTTTTGATAAACCATTAAAAGATACACAAAGCTGGTCGCCAGCTAATGATGCTACTGAAACATGTTCAATACCGTCATAAATAATTTTGTCGTAAATTTCATCAGCAAATAAAATTAGATCATATTTTTTTGCAATCGCTACAATCTGTTCAAGAATGTGGCGTGGATATACCGAACCCGTAGGATTGTTTGGGTTAATGATGACAATACCGCGAGTATTCGGAGTAATCTTACTTTCAATATCAGCAATATCTGGGTACCAGCTATTTTCTTCATCACATTTATAATGAATTGCCGTGCCGCCTGAAAGATTAACTGCTGCTGTCCAAAGCGGATAATCCGGCATTGGAATCAGCATTTCGTCTCCGTCATCTAATAAGCCTTGCATAGCCATTACGATAAGTTCAGATACGCCATTACCAATATACACGTCATTGACATGCATATTGAGAATTCCTTTTTGCTGGTAATACTGACAAATTGCTTTACGAGCAGGGAAGATACCTTTTGAGTCAACATAACCAATTGCATTTGGTAAGTTTAAAGCAACATCATTAATAATTTCTTGTGGTGCTTCAAATCCAAAGGGAGCTGGGTTACCAATATTCAACTTGATAATCTTATGTCCTTGCTCTTCCATTTCATTGGCGGCTCTTAAAACTGGCCCACGGATGTCATAACAAACATGCTCAAGCTTCGATGATTTTTTGATTTCTCGAGTAGATGGCATGGAATGGAGGGTAGCAGTATTTTTAGACATAACGGGATTCACTTTTGCATATCGGTATAAATAACTTTTAAATGTTTTAACTGTTACCAAATTTAGATCATGTTGATCTTTCAATAGTTCAACAATTTTTTCATGGGTAAAACCCGATTGTTGATATTGTTTAATAATTGGTAGTAGTTGTTGGAAAACCACACTTTTTTTCTGAGACATGTTCTGTCCTATACAACCGTGCGCACTTAGAATAGCACTATGTTTGCTTGCTTTAAAGCTAATTAGTAATAAATTTGCTTACTTTTGATTTTGTATTTTGCTTACTTTTTGCTTTTTGTTCTTTATATGTTTAAATTCCAACAAATTTTACGTTCAGAGACTAGTGTTTTTGTGATGAATGGCGTAAATATAAAACTCGATCATCAGAAATGTTTACTTCAGAATAAAAGGTGTATGTCATGGGAAAAGTCAATAAAACAGACCGGGAATGGCAAAGAGAGTTATCACCAGAAGAGTATCGGATTACACGACAAAAAGGCACTGAACCTGCATTTACGGGGCAATACTGGAATACTAAGCAACATGGTACCTATGTTTGCCGTTGCTGCGGCGCAGAGTTGTTCTCATCAGATACCAAATATGATAGCGGTTGTGGTTGGCCAAGTTTCTTCCGTCCTATCAATGGTGCAGTCATTGATGAACATGAAGATTTAACGCATGGTATGGTCAGAACTGAAATTGTTTGTCATGATTGCGAGGCTCATTTAGGGCATGTATTTGAAGATGGACCACAGCCGACTGGTTTGCGCTATTGCGTAAACTCGGCATCATTACAACTTAAAACAGAAGAAAAAAATGATGAGGAAACCTATCCATGAGTAATATTTATCAGTTTGAAGCTGAGCTGTTAGAGGGTGAAGTTAAGCAGTTTGCTGATTACAAAGGTAAAGTTTTACTAATTGTAAACACTGCCAGTAAATGTGGTTTTACCCCACAATTTGCTGGTCTCGAAAAACTTTATGAAAAATATAAAGATCAAGGATTAGAAGTTTTAGGTTTTCCCTGCAACCAGTTTGGTGGGCAAGATCCAGGAAGCAATAAAGAAATTGGTAGCTTCTGTCAGCGTAACTATGGGGTGAAATTTCCTATGTTTGCTAAAGTTGATGTAAAAGGTCCGGAAGCCCATGTAATTTTTAGATATTTAACACGTGAAGCTAAAGGTATTTTGGGCAGCAGTAGCATTAAATGGAACTTTACCAAATTCTTGGTAGGTAAGGATGGCGCTGTTTTAAACCGCTATGCGCCTACCACTAAACCTGAAGCTTTAGAAGCTGATATTGAAAAAGCTTTAGCGAGTTAATTGTTTAAATGAACGCTATTCCTCAACCTTTTGAGTTTTGGCAAGATGTTCGAATGCCGTATGTTGAAACCAGAAGGTCCTGTTTTAGCCGAACATGTTATAAGTCTCATAGTCATCCAACGTTTTCTATCGGGGCTATAGACGAGGGGAATAGCGTTTTTCAAAGTTCATTTGGTACGCCCCAAAAAATTGGTGCTGGTACTTTGGTGATCGTACCCGCACATATTGAGCATTCATGTAACCCTTTGCCAGATCGGGCTTGGAGTTACCAGATGCTACATTTGGATACAAGGTGGTTAAATCAGCTTTATTCAGAATTTCGAGAACATGGTTTGGATTTGCTTCTGCCACAGCATAAACCTCTGATAATAAGAGAAGAAAATTTATATCAGGCTTTTTCTGATATGAATGAAACTTTATTCGATCCTGAAAAATTAATTATTGAAAAAGAACAGTCGCTGATCTATTGCCTTACCCAGTTTTTACTCCCTCATTTCGTATTAGAAGAAATACAAAAAACTGAATATTTGTATGAAGATTTTTTGGACTTAATTCATATCATTAAATCGTCAGAACAATTTATTTCTCTTGAAGAGCTTGCAGAGCAGGTTGGTCTTAGTCGATATGCAATCATTCGTTTATTCAAGGCCAATGTTGGTTTAACCCCACATGCCTTTCAAATTAATTTAAAGATTAATCAAGCCAGAGCTCAATTAAAACAAGGGATTTCACTCGCAGAGTTAGCTGTCAATTTAGGCTTTAGTGATCAAAGCCATTTTCATAAAGCTTTTAAAGCACATACAGGAATTACTCCTCGACAGTTTCAACTTGCAGCAGCGCAATAATTTACAAGAAATTATTTTTCTCTATTTTTAAGCTACTCCATACAGTTTTAAAGATGAAATCGTTATGGAAGTTTTTTTGGTTATCGCCTTTACTCACTTTTTAGCACTCCTATCTCCGGGACCAGATTTTTTTCTTATTCTGACCAGTCTTTTGCAAAAAGGAGCGCGTTATACCTATGGCGTTATTCTGGGAATTACTTTGGGTAATGCTCTTATCTTAATGGTATGTATATTTGGATTTATGGTGCTTGGCAATTTAAGTACAACGATTCTTTTAGTACTTAAATGGCTGGGGGCTGGATATTTAGCTTATTTGAGTTTTCTTTGTTTTAGAGCCACTCAAGGAACAAACTTAAATATTACTGTTGCTGAAAATAGTTTGGTTGAACAAGAGTCTAGTTATAAGAGTAAAGCTAAAAGCTTGGTTCTGGGTTTGCAATCCAGTCTTCTTAATCCTAAAAATATTATGTTTTATAGTAGTTTAATGCTACTTATTCAACAGGAATTTAGCTTATTTCAAAAATTACTAATGAGTATATGGATGACAGGAGTGGTTTTCGGGTGGAATTTATTATTAGTTCGTTTATTGCGTCAAGAGCGTGTATTGGCACAGATTAAACGCTCTGCTAGAGGAATATATTATTGCTCCAGTCTGGCTTTCATTTTTTTCGCAGTGTTATTGGTTGCCTATAGTTAAAGCAGATCGCATAGCCTTCTAAATAAAACTGAAGGCTATGCAATTTTGCTGGGTTTAAAGAATCGCTTTTAAACGTTTAACAACTTCTTCACATTGTGCCAAATCTGCTACTAAAGCCATACGCACATGATTGGCACCAGGGTTACCTTGTTCGGTATCACGAGATAGATAACGACCCGGTAAAACTTTAATGTGTGCTTTTTCCATCAGCATCTTGGCAAAAGTTTCATCATTATCGACTTTTAACCAGTAATAAAAACCGGCATCAGGTTTTTGTAATGGGAGGAGATGACCTAGCTCAGATTGGAATAAATCAAACTTTGCACGATATTGCTTACGGTTTTCTTCAACATGGTTTTCATCGTTCCACGCTGCGATTGAAGCAAGCTGGTGTTGTACTGGCATTGCAGCGCCGTGATAGGTGCGGTATTGCAAATATGGCTTTAACAGATCGGCATCACCCGCTACAAAACCTGAGCGCAAACCCGGTAAGTTTGAACGCTTTGAAAGTGAATGAAATACGATACAGTTTTTGTAGTCATCACGACCAAGCTCAGCACAAACTTCTAATAGACCAGTAGGTGCTTGGTCAAACCAAAGCTCTGAATAGCATTCATCAGAAGCAATAACGAAACTATATTGATCAGATAAGGCAATTAGCTTTTTAAATTGTTCTTTGGAAAGCACAGTACCTGTTGGGTTACCCGGTGTACATACAAAAAGTAGGGCTGTCTTTTCCCAAACTTCTGCTGGTACTGCATCAAAATCACCTAAATAGCCATTTTCTTCCGTGCAATTAATGAAGTATGGCTTTGCACCTGCAAGTAAAGCCGCACCTTCATAAATTTGATAAAACGGGTTCGGCATCACCACATAAGGTGCATCTTCACGATTAATTAATGCCTGTACAAAAGAGAAAATGCCTTCACGTGTACCAGAGACGGGCAAGATGTGGTTTTCAGCACTAATGCTGTTAAGTTTAAAGCGCTTAGTTAACCAATCTGCAATGCTTTGGCGAAGCTCAGGTAAGCCTTTACTGTTTGGATAAGTTGATAAATGGTTAAAGTTATCAATAATAGCCTGTTTAACAAACTCTGGTGCTGGATGCTTAGGTTCGCCAATTGATAGAGGAATCAAGGGAAGGTTAGCAGGAGTAGTATCCTTAAAAAGTTGGTTTAACTTTTCAAATGGGTACGGGTGTAATAACGACAAGCTAGAGTTCATTAAACAGTTACCAAGTAGTTGAGTTTCAGTGCTGACAAATTTGATTAGATGCTTCATCTAATGCAGCTTTCAGTTTTTCCGAGAAGAGTTTGACCTCTTCGTTATTCAGTGGTTTCCCATCTTTTTTGGTGACAAAGAAAATATCTTCGGCACGTTCACCTAAAGTTGCGATTCGGGCTGAATGGATGTCTAAACCTTGCATCATAAATAAACCACCCACGCGTGCAAGTAGGCCGGGGTGATCGAGTGTTGAAATTTCGACCATATTTTGCTGTAAGGCTTCATTTAATGTTACATCTACTGTGTTTTCAATGTCGAAGTGACGTAACTGTCGTGGAATACGACGTTGCATGAGTCCCGGATATTGGTCTGGTTGGCTAAGCGCTTTCACTAATGCACTCTTAACGGTTTCTTCACGTTCTGGGTCAGTAAGCAAAGTACCGAAACGATCAAGTACAACATAGGTGTCTAAGCTAAACGCCGTACTTGCTGTGATAATTTTTGCGTCTTGAACATCTAGGTTCATTCGGTCTAAAACGGCAACAGTAGTCGCAAATAGGTTAGGTTGATCGCGAGTATAAATAAAGATTTGCACCGCATCTTGAGCTGCTTTACGGTGAGCACGCAAGAGGACTAATGGCTCTGGATTATCACCATGTTTTAAGATTGCTTGTGTGTGCCATGCAATTTCGTCTGCTGATTCTTTAATGAAGTATTCATCACCAAGTTCTTGCCATACTTTTTCGACATCTGCCAATGCGAAGTTATTTACCAATAATTCACTTGCCGCAAACTTGGTGTCTTCAATTAACATTTGGTAGTCAACGGGACGACCTAAACCTGTACGGATTACATCACGAGCGTGCGTATAAAGCTGACGCATAAGTGATGCACGCCATGTGTTCCATAGTTTTGGATTTGTCGCGTTAATATCGGCAACCGTTAAGGTATATAGATAATCAAGATGCTCCATATCGCCCAGTTTTTCAGCGAAATCTTTCACGACATCAGGATCAGAAATATCTTTTTTCTGAGCGGTCAAAGACATGAGCAAATGATTTTGAATGAGCCATGCAATTAATTTGCATTCACGTTCTGTAAAGCCATGTGCACGGCCAAACTCAATCGCGTCTTCTGCGCCGAGTTCGCTATGGTCACCACCGCGACCTTTTGCGATGTCATGGAATAAAGCTGCAATGAATACAATATCTTGACGGGCAAGACGTTGGAAAACTGAACTTACTACAGGGAATTCTTTAGCGAATTCAGGTTCTCTAAAACGATTTAAATTACGCAGCAATAATAATGTGTGAGCATCGACCGTATAGATATGGAACAAGTCATATTGCATAAGGCCCATAATTTGGCCAAAAGCAGGAATATAGTTTCCTAAAACACCATATCGTTTCATCGCAACCAAGGTATCGTATAAACGATATGGTGAGCGAATAATCGACATAAACAGTGCTTGATGTTCTGGATTATCGCGATAACTTTGGTTGATTCGTTTCGCAGCAAGAATAAGTAAGCGTAAAGTTCGAGCGCGAATACCTTCAATATCTGGTCGATTGGCTAAAATATAGAACAACTCTAAAATCGCGCTTGGATGCTCTGCGAATATTTTGTGATGTTGTACGGCAAGTTTATTATCGACAATTTTAAAGTGATCGTTAACAACTTCAATTTTGCGTTCATAGTTGGGGAGTCGAGGAGTAATCACTGACTCGCTAAAATACGCCAGCAACATTTCATTGAGTGTTGAAACTTGCTGCGCCGTACGATAGTAGCGTTTCATGAACTGCTCAACACCATAATTTACAGGTTGGCCTTCTTGACGCACATATCCAAATTTGGCGGCAATTTCCCTTTGGTGGTCAAAGAGTAAACGGTTTTCATCACGTTTAGCTAAACGGTGTAAATGATGTCGAATTTCCCAAAGAAAACTTTCAGCTTCTTCTAAAACTGCCAATTCAAACTCTGAAATGAAACCTAAATGCACTAAGTCATAAATGCGGTTTACGCGGAAGTGGCGTTTGGCAATCCAGCCAATTTGATTAATGTCACGGATACCGCCTGGTGCATTTTTAATATCGGGTTCTAAATTACTTTCAGTATTGTTGTGTTGATGGTAACGCTTGGCTTGTTCGGCCATCTTTGCGTCATAAAATGTTTTATCTGTCCATGTCTGCGAAACAATACGGCGAGGCCATTTCGCAAGCTGACTATTGCCAGTAATTAACCGCGCCTCAATTAAAGTTGTTGCAACGGTTAAATCGGTAGCGGCCTGTTCAACACAGCTTTGAATCGTGCGAACACTAATGCCAGGTTTAAAGTTTCCAACGTCCCATAAAGAAGAAATAAATGTAGAGATACGTTTTTCGTTTTCTTCGTTAATTTCATGCTCCGATAGGATCATGATATCGACGTCGGAATAGGGCAACATTTCACGGCGCCCATAACCACCTACAGCAAAAAGGCCCAGTTCTGTCTGATCGAGTTCAGCATGTTTCCATAAAAAGATCAGTGCTTCATCTACTAAATCTGAACGGGCTTTAATGATTTCACGAATAGATTGCCCATTTTCATATGAATCTTGCAACTGCTTTTCTACATCCGTTCGCCATTGATTAATGGCTTTAATATCATGATGACTTGAGACATAGTTCAACAATGGCGATATATTGATCATGAAAATGGGTCTACCAATAAGTAAAAATTAAGAGTTTGTTTGAACGCTTACTTGATCAGCGGTTTCTTTCGCTAAAGTACGAGCAAGATCAGTATTTTCAGCACGAGCGGTTGCTACACCCATACGACGACGTTTGAAACCTTCTGGTTTGCCAAACAGGCGTAAATCGGTGTCAGGGTGTGTTAAAGCTACATTGAGATTGCTATAACTTAAATTGTTAGCATCAACTCCAGCATAAATTACTGCACTTGCTGCAACACTGTGGCGTGCTGTATTTACAGGTAAACCTAAAATTGCACGTGCATGCAGTTCAAATTCACTTTGAAATTGAGATGCTAAAGTTACGAGACCGGTGTCATGTGGGCGAGGTGAGACTTCACTAAACCAAACCTTATCGCCTTTAATAAACAGTTCTACACCAAAAATACCACAGCCACCAAGTGCAGTTGTCACTTTATTTGCAATACGTTTTGCTTCTTCGAGTGCCACCGCCGTCATTGGCTGAGGTTGCCAGCTTTCTACATAATCACCGGCATCTTGGCGGTGACCAATTGGATCACAGTAATGAGTTTCAATTTCACCAGTTTCAGGGTTTTTAGCGCGAACGGTAAGTAATGTAATTTCAAAATCAAAATCAATTTGAGATTCAATAATAACTGTGCCTTGGTTAACACGGCCACCTTGCATTGCATATTCCCATGCAGCATCGACTTCATCGAAACTTTTTACACGAGACTGTCCTTTACCAGAAGAAGACATGACCGGTTTTACAAAGTTTGGATAACCAATGTCATCGCAAGCGGCGCGGAAGCTTTCGAGCGTATCAGCAAAACGATAAGCAGAAGTAGGTAGGCCAAGTTCTTCAGCCGCAAGACGGCGGATGCCTTCACGGTTCATTGTGAGGTTTACAGCTTTAGCAGAAGGGATGACAGTTGCTGTTTTGCTCGCTTCAATTTCAAGTAAAACTTCTGTCGCAATTGCTTCAATTTCTGGAACAATTAAATTTGGTTTAATTTTCTCGATGAGTTGTTTTAATTGGGCAGAATCTGCCATGTTTAATACATAAGAAAAATGTGCAACTTGCATTGCTGGTGCGTGATCATAACGGTCGGCCGCATGTACTTCTACACCAAGGCGTTGTAAGGAAATTACAACTTCTTTGCCAAGCTCTCCTGAACCTAACAATAAAACTTTAAATGCAGAAGATTGAAGTGGGGTACCGAGTGTCACGCTCATGCGAATCATCCTGACAAAATTATTTTTTTAAGCATAGCAGAACTTATGGTGGAGTTAAGCCTTATCATGCATAAAAAAAGTAATTTTGTCGGACAATTAAAAAAGTGGTTTTTAGATATTAACCTGATAGTTTAAAAGCAATTCATCCGCATTTTTACCACGGATGCCCCAATTTTCTTTAGGTGTTTCAAAAATAGTAATTTCAATGTCTTGTGGAGAAATTCTACATTGTTCTTGAATATTACGAAATAAGGTTTGAATAAGCTGCTTTTTAGTGGCTGCACTGCGGCCTGCAAACATTGAAAGTTCAATAATAATGTAATGCTGGCTTCTGTCAGAAGGGTAAATGAAATTTCCTGGTTTAAGGCTAATAAAACGTTGAAATCTTTTCTCAACAGGATATTTCAATTCTTCAATAAGCGCTTGATGGATTGCATGAGAAAGTAATTCTCGGTACTGCATAATGGTTTGTTCATTTGCATAAATTTTAACTTGTGACATTTTTATCTCTATATAAGTAGCTAAGGTTATCTTTTTAATCAATTCAAAAATTAAATTTTCCAAGCCAGAAGTTTCAATCTTAAACGCCTCTGGCCAGATTTTATTTTATATAAGGAAGATAAGTTTATCTATTTATAAAGGTAAATAAGTATAGATCAGACCATAAACAATTGCGGCAGTTAAAGTTGCTGGTACGATTTTCTTAAATTTAAAATAAAGACCTGCTAAAACTAAAAAACCGATAAGCATTGCGAAACTCTTATTGGGAGTTTCAAGGAGAGGTGGAAGGGTAGCAACTACAAGCATGGCACTAATTGCAGATATTCCAATACTCCCTAAGGCAATTTTGATCCAGATTGAGCCGCGTCTTTGTTGGCTGCCCTGTAGTTTTTGTATTACGAAAAAAGGTCCAAAGCGTGAAGCAAAATTGGCTATACCCACAATAATGCCGACCAGAATAATTTCTAGGTTCATATTAAGCCTCAACCTCATCATGCTGTTTCAGCACATAATGTTTAAATAGACCAGCTAAAATTCCTGAAAAAATACCTATAAAAATAGCGGCTGATAAGTTAATCCAATAACACGCCAGAGCTGAAACTACTAAAGATACAGCAACAACAAGGCTATGCTTTCGTTCAAACGCTGCTAATAAAAAACTTAAAAATAAAGCAGGTAATAAGAAGTCTAAAGCTGCTTGTAAAAACTTTGGTAAATGAGCAACTTGATCGGCAAATAATCCACCTAATAAAGAGCCACTTGCCCAAGCCATCCAACTAAATAGGCTTAAGCCAAGCATCCAAGACTCGGACCATTGTTGTTTGCGCTGTGAAAGTTGGATCATTCCACTGGCAAAAACTTCATCGGTTAAGCCCCAAGCCCATACTGCGGTTTTCTTAAGATTTAATTTGTTTGGAATCAGGTTGTATAGAGCAGGTCCATAAAGGACATGGCGAATATCTAGTGCAATGACTGTTAATGCTGTTAGCCAAATGGATGAACCGCTAGCCAAAAGCGCGACAACCAAGAATTGGCTAGCGCCTGCGTACATTGAACAAGATAGAAAAAAGGCTTCCCATGGTGTAAAACCAAACTGAGATGCAGAAACGCCAAAGGCAAAAGAAACGGGTAAATAAGTGAGTACGATAGCTTGGCTATCTTTGGCGCCTTGCCAAAAAGTTGCTGTTTGGGCAGGCATCAATTGTTGTTCGGACACAATACACCTTGGCAATAAACCAAATGATAAAAATACTTGAAAGATTGAGTATTGTAGCCGAATTTAATAGCATAGTGCCGAAATGTTTAATCGGCAGTTTGATATGTTCAAGGCAAAGATTCGTTTAGTTTATATCGCCATGATGAGTGCAGGTATTTTTACATTACAGGGCTGTGATAATGGTAATCAAGGTGCAGAAAAAAAAGTAGAAATTAAGCCAGCACCGAAACTAACCAATGATGCAACTGTTTATGCTCAAAAAGCATGGACATTGATTAACACGGTTGAGCATTTAGTTTATGAAAAACAACTCAGCCAAATTGATGACAAAGTTCGTAAACCTTTACGCCAATTGAGTACAGACTGGCGTATCAATGTGAAAATGACAGATTCGGTCACTGAAGGTAAATATGCGCTTTGCCGTAAAGCTTTAACGAGTCTAGATGTATGGGCGCGCGAAACGCTTGAAAATAATAGTTCGGTTGCTCAGAAACAGGCAGATTATGAGCGTGATAAACAACAGTGTAAGGAAGCGATTGAAAACCCGAATTTAGGAAACACATCTCCTAAATAAAGCCTATACATATAAAAAAGCGAGATGATCAATCTCGCTTTTTTGCTTTTAAACGATAATGAGTGAATGTGAATTACGGTTTTGTGGCAGCTTTAGCGGTGTTTGCAGTTTTCACAGCATCTTGTTTCATTTGATGAGTCATTTGCTGTGATTCATGTTGAGCATGTGTCGCGCTGGTCATTGCATCATGTTTTTGAGTGCTTAAGTCTTTTTTAACATCCTGTTTAGTTTTAGTTACCTCTTTCTTGGCTTTTTGAGCGGTAGTTTTTCCATGTACAGCTACACATTTTCCACCTTTGTGATTTGGTCCTGTACCGCCTTGTAGTTGAGTTCCTTTAGGGCATGCAAATGCCGAGACACTTAACATAGCCAATACGCCTGCTGTAAGAATTGTTGGTAATTTTTTCATGTTAATCAGCGCCTTGTTGAGTATTATTGCTCAGCTTGAGTGTAGGATGAAAATATCTGCTTTAACACATTTATTTTGTGGAAATAGAGTTTGAACAATGTTTTGATTTGCAGTGTTATCTAATTTTTTAATTTAATTTTAAGTTTTTATTATTTAGCCTCCTGTGTAAAGATTAGGATTGTGCTTGAGCAACTATTTTCAATTTCTCAATATCTAGAATCTCAATTTTTCTAAAAGCAATTTTGATAATTTTCTGTTTTTCGAGCAGGCTCAGCTCATGATTGATTGTCTGTCTAGATGTAGTCAGCATATTTGCCAATTGTTCTTGAGAAATATGAATTTGACGATCTTGAATAAGAATATGGTTACCATATCCTTCTAAAATGAAGAGAAGACGCTGAGCCAGCCTTTGAGAAATACTACGTGTTTGGATAGCAATCTGTTCTAAGAAAACATACCTGAGTTTTTGGCTCGTTAAACGTGCAAAATAGTACCAATAATATGGATTTTCCTTGAGTAGATCATTTAATGGTTTTGCAGGAATATGTAGAACTGTACTTTTTTTCAATGCAATCGCATCGTGTGAGCGCGGTTCATGATCAATCAATGATATTTCACCAAACCACATGATTGGCTCAGCAATAGCAGAAAGAGCTTCATTACCATTTACATCGACATAACCCAAGCTAATCGAGCCTTCAAGTACGGTATAAATGCCATCAAATAGATCTTGAGCATGGAAAACATAGCTATTTTTCTCAAAGGTGATTTGTTTGCCATGTTCTAAAATAAAATTTTGGAATGTTTCCGGAAGCACACTAAACCATGTGTTTTCTTTTAGTCGGTTAATATAAATTAGGTCCAAAATTCGGTCATCCATGAAAAAATTCATTACTTTGTCAAATAGCTGACAACTTTACGTTTTCCTTATATGTACAGTATGACTATATGTAAGTGAATAGGGAATAACTCATGTCAAATCTGGAGCAAGAGCTTAGCAAATATGCGGCTTACCACTTAAATCATAAAAATATTTTGACGCACTTTATCGGTATTCCGCTCATCGTGTTTTCAATTTTGTGTTTAACCGCAAGAGCTGGAGTCGATATTGGTAGTTTTAAACTGACTTTAGCCATAGTCCTGATTGCAGCTAGTACGATCTATTATTTTATTTTAGATAAAGTATTTGGCTTACTCATGCTCATTATCTTGGTTGCTTTGTATCCACTGGCGAGCCAAATTGCACAGTTATCTTTTGGAGAATGGTTAGCAGCAAGTATTGGTTTCTTTGTGGTGGGTTGGGTCTTTCAGTTTGTGGGACATTATTTTGAAAAGAAAAAACCCGCCTTCGTTGATGATGTGATTGGACTCGCGATAGGACCGTTATTTGTATTGGCAGAATTTATATTTATGCTAGGTTTTAGAAAGCCTTTGCATGCGCGTATTTTACAAGAGGCGCGCAGTAAACGAGAGGCGATGGATTTTAGTCATTAAATATAAAAAAAGCCCCAATATGATGGGGCTTTTTTTGAGCTTTAACTTAAACGTTAAAACGGAAGTGCATTACATCGCCGTCTTGAACAACGTAAGTTTTACCTTCTAAACGCCATTTACCAGCTTCTTTAGCGCCGTTTTCACCGTTGTATTGTACGAAGTCATCATATGCAACAACTTCAGCACGGATGAAGCCTTTTTCGAAGTCGGTATGAATCACACCAGCGGCTTGAGGAGCGGTTGCGCCAACTTTTACTGTCCATGCACGAACTTCTTGTACACCAGCAGTGAAATAAGTCTGTAAACCTAAAAGCGCATAACCTGCACGAATAACTACGTTTAAGCCTGGTTCTTCCATGCCCATTGCTTCTAGGAATTCAGCACGATCTTCATCTTCTAATAATGAAATTTCAGCTTCGATTTGGTTGCAAAGCGGCACAACAATCGCATTTTCTTCAGCAGCAAGTTTTTTAACAGCTTCTAAATGTGGATTGTTTTCAAAACCGTCTTCTGCAACGTTTGCAATGTACATGGTTGGTTTCAAAGTCATTAAACCAAAACCACGAATTAATTTGCGTTCGTCATCAGACAAATCAGCCGCGCGAGCTGGTTTACCTTCGTCAAGTAACGGTTGGATTTTTTCTAAAACTGCTTTAGTTGCTACAGCTTCTTTATCGCCGCCTTTAGCAACTTTAGTTAAACGTAAAATTGCTTTAGCAACAGTCTCAAGGTCTGCAAGTGCAAGTTCAGTATTGATAGTTGCAATGTCGTCTAATGGATCAATTTTACCATTTACGTGAATGACGTTTTCGTCTTCGAAACAACGTACAACGTGTGCAATTGCATCAGTTTCACGAATGTTAGCAAGAAACTGGTTACCCAAACCTTCGCCTTTTGATGCACCAGCAACAAGACCTGCAATGTCTACAAATTCCATAGTGGTCGGCAAAACACGCTGAGGGTTAACAATTGCAGCAAGTTTATCTAAACGTGGATCTGGAACAGGAACAATACCTGTGTTTGGCTCAATGGTACAGAACGGGAAGTTTTCCGCTGCAATCGCTGCTTTAGTTAATGCATTGAAAAGGGTAGATTTCCCTACATTTGGCAGACCAACAATACCGCAATTAAAACCCATGAAAACCACTCACAAATGTGTAAATTAAAAATTGTGGCTGATTTTACATGAAAGCCATGACAAAGTCATGGCTAGAGCAGGGTTCTGTTGTGTTTAAACTTTACGTTTATCGAGTTGCTGGGCTAATGCATCACCAGTCGCTTGTACTAACATGACTAAAACAATCAATACTAAAATAACAGCCAACATAATTTGCATATCAAAACGTTGATAACCATATCGATAAGCAATGTCTCCTAAGCCACCTGCACCAATAGCACCAGCAATCGCAGATGAATTAATCATTGTCACTATAGTCACTGTAAAGCCTGCCACAATACCTGGCAAAGCCTCTGGTAAAAGTACGTGCCAGATAATTTGTTTGCGGTTACAACCCATGGCTTGTGCAGCTTCAATTAAGCCTTGATCGACTTCACGTAGGCTGACTTCTGCAATACGGGCAAAAAACGGAATGGCCGCAATCGTTAAGGGAACAACCGCTGCCCAGACCCCATAACTTGTCCCGACAATCCAGCGAGTAAGCGGAATAAGCGCAACCATTAAAATAAGAAAGGGTACAGAGCGAGTAATGTTGATGACCCAACCTAAAGCCTGATTAATCTTTTGTGACGGATGAATGCCGTGCTCAGAAGTACAGACTAAAACAACAGCAATCGGTAAGCCAATTAAAAAAGCAATAAATGCAGATGCACCTACCATGAGTAAGGTATCTACAGTTCCAGTAATTAATAAATCAATGAGCTGGTCGTGCATAGCCAAGTACCTCAAATTGTGCAATTGCAGTTAATGCATCTTGTCGTATAGATGAAATATCAATTTCTACGTTAGGAATACCGACTAAAAGTGAACCAATAATATGCCCTTGAATGGTATCGACCTGACTTTGATATAAAATGACGGGCGCTTTAAATTTGGCAAGTAATTCTTGAATATCGGGAACCTGATGTGCTTCAGCCTCATATTTCAGTTTTACAATAATATGAGTCGAATCTTCATCGGGTAGAGGACTGATTTTAAAAGGCAGGGTAATTTGCTCAAGGTTTAACAATTCTTGAGTAATTTGTTGTTCTGGTCGTGAAAATACAGACCAAACTTGTCCAGCCTCTACTATCTCACCTTGATCAATCACCACCACTTGATCACAAATTTCTCGAATGACCTGCATTTCATGAGTGATGAGTACAATCGTTAGACCCAGTTCCTGATTAATCTTTTTAAGTAAAGCCAAAATAGTGGCGGTACTTTCAGGGTCAAGTGCCGAGGTGGCTTCATCACAAAGCAAAATTTCTGGGTGGTGCACAAGTGCACGTGCAATACCGACACGTTGCTTTTGTCCGCCTGAAAGTTGCGATGGGTAGTAGCCAGACTTATCTGCAAGACCTACGAGTGCCAGAACTTCATTTACACGTTGATCGATATCTACTTTGTTGTAATTGGAAACTTTTAAAGGCAATGCCACATTTTCCCAAACCGTTTTTGCAGACATTAAATTGAAATGTTGAAAAATCATTCCAATTCGTTGACGGGTTTGAATGAGTTCAGCATGGCTCAATTCAGCAATATTTTGTTGATGAATATGAATACTGCCTGTATTTACTTGTTCTAAGCCATTTAAAGTGCGGAGTAGGGAAGATTTTCCCGCACCACTTTTACCAATAATGCCTAAAATCTTACCTTGAGGAATATCAAGGTTAATATCTTTTAATGCATGCAGTTTTTGACCTTGCGATTGGTAAAACTTATTTAAACCGCGAATTTTGATATGGGGTAGAGAAAAATCAACTTGCGATCCAAAACTCACCATCATCATTCTCCTTATTTCCAGCCTTGAAACCACATACCTTTACCAAAGTCTTTATCCAGAATGTCTTGTGCTTGTTTTGAGTTCTGGAATGCTTTAACAAAGGTTGCAAGTTTTTGGTTTTTGTCTTGGTAATCGCGACGAGTCACAAACAAAATTGCATATTTTTTATCGATTGGGTCTAAAAATAATGCGCTATGTGGGTCGGTTACCTTTGCCATTTTTAAGTAGTGGGGGAAGCCGAAAATTAAATCGACATCGTTATAGGCATGTGCTGTCTGTGGGCCTTCAACTTCAACAAAGCTCAGCTGTTTAGGATTAGCTATAATGTCTTGGGTTGTTGAAAGTTCATTATTAATATCTTTAAGCTGAATTAAGCCAGCACGATGCAATAAAATTAAAGCACGGGCTAAATTAACCGGATCATTTGGAATGGCAACACGTGCATTTAAAGGTAAATCTTCAAGTGATTTATATTTTTTTGAATATAAACCCACATGACTTCCTGAACCCACACCAAATGCATGTAAGTCATAACCCGTTTCTTTAACAGCATTACGTAGAAATACGCTTTGCTGGAAAAAGTTTGCATCAATATCGCCGTTTTGTACGGCAACATTGGGTGCCCGCCAATCAGAAAATTCAACGAGTTTGACATGAACGCCTTGCTTTTCTACTTCATTGGCAACGCTTTGTAATAGCTCAGCATAAGGCGGGCTAATGCCAATCGTTAAAACATCATCGGCTTGTTTTTTTTTAATATAACGGTAACCGACAGGGCCCAGAACTACGATTAAAATCGTAATTCCGAGTAACCAAGGCTTATGCTGTTTGAACTGAATCGCCATAATCTTTCCGTTATTATTTCCAGCCAGGGAACCAAAGTTTTGGCCCAATTTCAGCGTCTAACACAGCTTTAACTTTTGGCGAGTTTTGATAGATCTCAACAAATTTCTTTAATTTGTCGCCCTTATCTTCATAGTCATCACGCACTACAAACAAAATGGCATAACGTTTATTGGTATTGTCATCTAGTAAAAGCGCACTATTAGGGTCTGCTGTTTTTGCTAAGCGCAAGTAATGTGGATAGCCAAAAGCCAAGTCAACATCATCAATTGCACGAGCAGTCTGTGGTCCTTCAACCTCAATAAATTGCAAATTTTTAGGGTTTGAAACAACATCTTTGAGTGCAGATAAGTGATTATTTGAATCTTTAAGCGTAATTAACTTAGCTTGTTGTAAAAGAAGTAGGGCACGTCCTTGATTCACTGGATCATTTGGAATGACTACGCGTGCGTTTTGTGGCAATTCATCAAGACTTTTATATTTCTTTGAATACAGTCCCACATGTGAGGCTGCACCTACTGCAAATGCCTTTAACTTAAAGCCAGTTTCTTTAATTGCATTATCTAAGAAAGGTTGATGCTGGAAAAAGTTCGCATCAATATCCCCATGATTTAAGGTAATGTTTGGGGTATTCCAGTCAGAAAATTCGACCAGTTTTACATTTAAACCTTGTTTCTTTGCTTCATCGGCAGCAGCTTGTAAAGGTTTTGCAAATGGTGGACTAATGCCAATCACAAGTTCATTTGAGCCACTTTGTCGATGTTTATTCCATAGGAACAAAGCAACAAAAAGGACTACAACGACTAAGCCTATGCCTAGCCATTTTTTAGAGGCTGTTTGAGCCATGTCTATCTCCAAATTTAAGCGGTTATTTCTTCAATTTTTGTTAAGTTTTTGCTGTTGTTATAGGGACTACATCGGAACGCTTGAACAGGGTGCTGTTCTGGTAAATGATCACCCCGATTAAAAATTTTGTTCCGTAGTGAACCCGTTTTATATGCAGTTTTATAGCGACCACGTTGTTGTAGCTCTGGAATGACCAAGCGTATAAAGTCATGGTGAGACTCAGGGGCAACTGTACGTGTCAAATTAAAGCCATCAATATCAGTCTCATCTAAAAGATGAATTAAGTATTCAGCAACCTCTTCGCCACTACCCACAATAAGGGGATAACGACCACCTAAAACATGCTGAGCTTTTAAGTCATTTTTTGTGATTTGCTGTTCTTTAAACTTTTCGGTAATCGAAACAATGCTGTTACTTTTTTGGTAAGGAATCGCTTCATCGTCAGCAAACTTACTTAAGTCAATGCCTGTTGAACTCGCATAATGCGCTAAGCCTGCTTCAGGGCTCGCATACTGACGATATTCATTAAGTTTTTGTACAGCCAGATCATGTGTTTCGGCCACAACAACAGTTATGCCGACAAACACTTTAATATCATTCGCTGAGCGTCCTTGCTGTTCGGCAAGAGTACGAATCTTTTTCACTTGTTCGCGAATTTTTTCGGGTTTGTCACCGCCAATAAATACACATTCAGCATGACGTGTTGCAAACTGCATACCTTTAGGTGAAGCACCTGCTTGAAATAGGGTTGGAGTGCGTTGCACAGAAGGAGATACCTGAAACACACCTTCACTCTGGTAATACTTTCCATGGTGGTGAATGGTATGCACCTTAGATGGATCTGTAAAAACACGCTGTACTTTATCTTTTTTAACGGCGTCGTTTTCCCATGAACCTTCCCAATATTTATAGCAAAGCTCTAAAAATTCTTCAGCTTGTTCATAGCGAGCATCGTGGTCTTTTAAACCTTTTTGACCAATTAAGCGTTCCGCACTATCTAGATAACCTGTCACGATATTCCAACCAATACGACCTTGAGTTAAATGGTCGAGACTCGCAAAGCGGCGGGCAAATTGATACGGATGCTCATAGCTTAAGTTCACAGTGACCCCAAAACTTAAGTTTTGAGTGACTGCCGCCATTGCTGAAATGAGTGTAGACGGGTCATGGCTCGGAAGCTGAATGGACTCTTTTAAAGTCAGATCAATACCATTTTGATAGACGTCATACACACCGGTAATATCGGCTATAAACAAGCCATCAAATAAACCACTTTCTAAGGTCTTGGCTTGTTCTGTCCAATAACTGAGTTCGTTAAAACGATGTGATTCATCACGTGGATGTGTCCATAAGCCATGATTGATATGGCCAACACAGTTCATGTCAAAGGCATTGAGTAAAATCTCTTTCGCTTTGAAATCTGCCATTACAATGTCCCCCGACGAGGTGGAAGCACACCGTTAAGCACATAGTTCCCAATAAAGTAATATTTCCATCGTGCGGCATCATGTAAGGTATGTACTCGCGCATTACGCCAGAAACGATCTAGGCCATCTTGTGACTGACTACCACGGCTTCCTGCAAGTTCAATCAGCTTAGACGATGCTTTGAGTGCGATATCGGTACTATGAGCACGTACTTTAGCCACATCAATGGATGCTTTAGCAATGCTTTCAGGTGTGGTCTCAATTTTTGCGGCATCAATTGATTGAGCTGCTTGTTTTAATAAAACTTCACTTGCTCGTACATCTACAGCAATGCGTCCTAGCTCATAAATCGTTAAAGGATCTTGGTTGGCTGTTTCTACATTTGAATCAATCCATGGGCGAGCTTGATGCACTCTTTGCAAACTTTCTTCAAAGGCTGCACGTGCAATACCTACCTCAATCGATGCATGCATAATTTGCGCAAAAGGACCCACTAAGGTTGGCTGTAAAAATGCAGTATCAAAAGGAATAACATCATCTGCATCGACAAAAACCTGATCAAACTTGACCGTGCCGCTGCCTGTCGTTTTCTGTCCAAAGCCAGACCAGTCATCAACAAGTTTTAATCCTTGTGAACCACTTTTTACAAAGGCTAGATACTCTCGACCCGCATTGTCTAAAACTAAGGTTGGAATACGGTGAGCAAATAAACTTCCTGTGCAGTAAAACTTTTCACCCTGAATCAGGTAGCCATTTTCATGCGGACGAATATTGGTTTGTTTATGAGTTGAAGTTTTGGTTTTAAACTCAGCAAGTGCATTACCAAAGCGAGTGCCATTTAAAACTTCGCTATATAAACGTTGTTTTTGAGCTTCTGTGCCTGTATTGCGCAATACTTCTAAAGCATAAAAATGGTTTTGTGGAATTTGTCCGATTGAACCATCGGCACCGCTTAAAAGTGCAATCACTTTAGCAACTGTATGGCTTGAAACTTCGGCACCGCCATATTGCTTTGGCACTGTAATTGCCCAGAGACCAGATTGGCTCAAAGCATCGATTTCGGTATACGGTAAAATTCGTTTAGCGTCTCGCTCAACTGCAGTTTTTTTAAATTGCTCAGCAAATTGTTTGGCAACTTCTAATGCTTCAACATCATTTTGAATAATGTGCGCTTGGCCCGATGCCGATGTTTGTTTAGTTTGAACCGATTGATATGAAGTCATGACAATTTCTCCTTAAATCCAAGCATGGCGGGCAGGGAAATGACCATTAAGGTAATAATTGCCAATGGAATGTAATTTCCAGCGAACAGGGTCGTGTAAGGTATGTACACGGGCATTTCGCCAATGTTGATCTAAATTATGTTGGCTTAAGCTTGAACGACTACCACCCAGCTCCAGCAATTTTTCTGAAATTTGTAGAGCCGCATCATTGGCGTAGACTTTCGCTTCAGCAACCAAAATTGAAGCTTTAGCTACTTGTTCATCAGTCACCGTTTGAAGTTGATCAAGTTCATCTAAATACTCAGCAGCTTCATCAAGCAGTAAAATTGCAGCATCGAGCAAAATATTTAACTTACCTACCTCTTGCAGGGTGTAATGTTCAAAGCTGGCTTTTTCAACCTTTGCATCAATAATTGGGCGTGCTTTATGAATAGTCGATAAAGTATCGTCAAATGCAGCTTCTGCAATCCCCACATCAATGGCAACTTGTAATAACTGAGAATAAGCACCGCGATAGGTTGGGGTTTGCGTCAATAATCGTTCATCAAAAATAAGTTCAGGATTAACTTCAACTTGATTTAATTTAACTGTACCGCTCGCTGTAGTACGTTGACCAAATCCATTCCAGTCATTAATGACTTCAATGCCTTGAGCATCCGAGTTAACAATGACTAAAACCACATGACCATCAGGATGAATCGCTTTAATCGCGAGCCAGTGTGCAAAGCTCGTACCTGTAGAATAAAACTTTTCGCCGTTTAAAATATATTTGCCGTTCTCAACAGTAAGAGTGGTTTTTAAGGTTTTTGAATCATGGGTATTACGTTCTGGCCCACCGTTGGCAAGACGTTTACCTGCTAATATTTCTGAAAAGATAAATTGTTTTTGTTGTTCTGTGCCCATGATTTCGATCAGGTTTAACAGGCTAATCTGATTTTGTGGAATCTGACCAACATTCGCATCACCTTTACTCAAAATACGGAAAACTTGAGCCAAAGTTTTATTGGAAACAAAAGCACCACCGTATTTTTTTGCAATGCGAATACCACCTAGGCCTTTTTGACTAAAGTTTTCTATTTGCTCATGCGGTAATAAGCGTTGTTGATCACGTGTATTACGACCCTCTAAAGCATAATCCGCCACTTGATAAGCAGCATTAATCGCTTGTTGATCATTTTGAATGATTTGGACGTATGCAGTCGTTTTTGATAGAGAATTAGACATAATGACACCTTGTATTGCTGTCATTACCTTACAAAAGAAATATTTTTCCACTAAACGAGGACTTATGCTCAGCTTATGAAATAAAGTGCAAAGCATTTTTTTTGCTTTTTAATGAAAAAATAGAGATATTGAAAGATTATAAAAAACAATAGTTTAAGTTTGCTATGTGGAAAAATAATAATAGAATTGGTTTTAATATGAAAAAGAGCAATAAGTACGGTAAAAAAAGATATAAAAAAAATAGACTTAAGTGTCAGTGAAAAATGAGCACAATATCCATTGTTTTAACTAAAAATAGCTTCTAAAGTATCTACTTACCGACGACCATTTTTGTACAAATAGTCAAATAAAAATAAACGTGGAGATTTTATGCGGGTTTTGTATCAGTTTCCTTTGTCCCATTATTGTGAAAAAGCTCGCTGGTTGTTAGACCATAAAGAACTTGATTATGTGGCTCATAACTTAATTCCAGGATTTCATCGTGCTTTTGCACAACTCAAAACAGGCCAAAATTTACTGCCTATTTTGAAAGATGATCATCAATGGATTGCTGAATCGACTAAAATTGCACTTTATCTGGATGATACTTATCCGGAGCATTCACTGTTACGTCGTGATGAACAATTAAGGCAGCAAACATTAAAAATAGATAGCTTGGCTGATGAGCTGGGTATTCATGTCCGTCGTTGGGCTCTAGCTCACACGTTGGCACATGGAGACCATGCTTTAGAAATTATGATGGGTGAACAAGGCTATTTACGTCAGTTTGAAAAAATATCGAAGCCATTCCTCAAAACACTGGTAAAGAAGAACTATAAACTTGAAGAAGAGCTAGTCAACCAGTCAAAAGAGCGCATGGATGAACTCATAAATGAACTAAATAACTGCTTAATCGAAAATCAGGCACGTTATATGGTGGGCGATCGCTTAAGTCTTGCTGATATTGCTGTATGTTCTATGCTTGCTCCTTTATTAGAAATAAAGGGTACGCCGTGGGAGCGGGAAGAGGCTGAAGGTGTTTCGGAAGAATGGAATAACTATCAACAAAATTTACTCGATTTACCTCTAGGTCAGTATGTTTTAAGAATATATCAAACTGAGCGTAATGCGCGAGTAGATTGGCGCGGAATTTAAAATTATAAAATGCCCTGAGAAAATCGGGGCTTATTTTTATCTTTGCTAGTTATTTTATTAATGTAGATATTACTATCAATTTTCTAAATGATTTTTATTAAGCCATTTGTTTATATTATTTTGATGCCAAAATTACTTTTTACAATATAAATTCCATTTTATCTAAATGACTAATAACTTTAATTTTTATGATTTTTTGGAAAATACATTTTTTCTAAATACTATTTTTAGCCAAAGTTAAGCCACTTTATTGTGCATGTGTTTACAATGTAATCAATAATTGCCACATTTAAGTGTAAATAGATGAGCTTAATAATAGACAGAAGATTAAAACATAGATTAAAGTAGAAACATGTGAGCAGTTTTAAAGGTATTAATTCTGCAAAACAGATTGAATAGAATAAGTGAAGCAAATGGATGGGTCCGACTTGGAAAAGTTGGCTCGATAATTGCAATTTAATAAAAAATCACTCTATTGCTCTATATGAATGATTCTATGGATAAATAGAGAGAATGATCATCAAGGAGTTCTTATGAAACGTTCTGCAACCTCTCTCATTATTTCAACAGTTATGCTTTGTACGGTTGGCGCTACTTCTCAAATTCAAGCAGCAGATACATTAGCTAAAATTAAAAGTACTGGAAAAATCGTAATTGGTCATCGAGAATCCTCAGATCCAATTTCATATGTTGTTGCAGGTAAACCAGTAGGTTATGCAGTCGATATCTGTAACCAGTTTGCAAATGACATTAAAAAAGAATTGAAAATGCCTGGCTTAAAAGTTGAGTACAAGGCAGTAACTTCATCAACACGTATCCCTGAGCTTTTAGCAGGCAATATCGATATGGAATGTGGTACCACTACAAACTCTAAACAACGTCAGCAACAAGTCGGTTTCTCAACTAACTACTATGCAACAGAAGTGCGCATGGCTGTTAAAGCAAACTCTGGCATTAAGAGTTTGGCAGACTTAAATGGTAAAGCAGTTGTTACTACTCAAGGCACTACATCTGACAAATACATCAAGATGAATGAAAAAGGTCAGGCAGTTAATGTTCAAAATATTTATGGTAAAGATCATGCTGACTCTTTTGCCATGATGGCATCTGGCCGTGCTGCTGCATTTGTAATGGATGATAATATTTTAGCAGGCTTGATTGCTAAGTCTTCTACACCTAAAGCTTTCGCAATTGTAGGTCCGGTACTTTCATCTGAACCTTATGGAATTATGCTTGCTAAAGATGATCCAAAATTTAAAGCGATTGCAGACCGTACTGTAAATAACTTATGGAAAACTGGTAAAATGGACGCTTTATATAAGAAGTGGTTCTTATCTCCAATTCCACCAAAAAACACGAATTTGAACATGCAACAAAGTTCATCTTATAAGAAATTAAAAGCTAACCCAACAGATGCAGGAATCTAACTGGATCTTTTTGTCCTAAATTTACTTGTGTAAGTGTAAAGATTCATTTGCACAAGTGGTCTATTTTCTAAAGATATTAATTTAAGGGGCAAACATGTCAGTCGGCTCGCTAAACTGGACTATATTCTGTGCGGAGTCTAATGAATATGGTGTCGATAAAGCCGCATGGGCAGAATCAGTTTGTAAAGCTATTGGTAGCTCAAGCTACAATGCTTATGCTGAGGCACCCACATGGTTACAAATGTTAGGTTCAGGCGTGTTCACTATGGTTTGGACAGCTATTATAGCCTTTCTTATCGCATTTTTATTAGGTTCTCTCCTAGGGGTAATTCGTACATTACCCAACAAACCTCTCGCATTTATCGGCAATTGTTACGTTGAAATTTTCCGTAATATTCCACTTATTGTGCAACTATTCTTCTGGGCTTTTGTTTTTCCCGAGTTTTTACCGGACAGCTTAAGTGCAGGTAGTGGGGATGTAGTTGCTGGTGGTTGGTGGAAAAATATTTTAAATCAGCAACCTGCGGTTATTGGTGTTTTTGCATTAGGTCTCTACACGGCTGCCCGTGTATCTGAGCACATACGTGCCGGAATTAATACCGTTTCTCGTGGACAGAAGTTCGCAGCTTCCGCTATGGGTTTTACTACTGCACAAAGCTATCGTTATGTCATTTTACCGGTTGCATATCGTACCGTATGGCCAACGATTACATCTGAAGCAATGAACGTTTTTAAAAATTCAGCTGTTTTATATGCGTTGAGTGTATTGAATTTCTTTGCTTACACGAAAACCATGCGTGAAGAAACTTCTCAGGACATTATCATTCTTATTCTCTCTACACCTGTTTATTTGATTATCACTTATAGCATTAAGTTTGTGATGGCATGGATTGAGAAACGAATGGCTGTACCTGGCTTAGGTTCAGGAGGGAAGTAATCATGGATTTTTCTTTATTACAAAACCCTGATGTGATCGCGGCACTCAAAGAAGGTTTCATTTTTACGCTTACCGTAACGGTATTAGCAATGATGGGCGGTATCCTAATTGGAACCCCATTGGCAATGATGCGTTTATCTAGCAATGCCATCGCAAGTAATTTTGCAAAATTTTATGTTGATCTGTTTCGTGGTATTCCACTGATTCAGGTGATCTTTATCTTCTACTTTTTGTTGCCGAAAATATTTGAGTTTCAATCTGATACCTATTGGGGACCGTTGTTTTCGAGTGTTGTAACTTTTGCCATTTTTGAAGCAGCTTTTTTCTCTGAAATTGTACGTTCTGGAATTCAGTCTATTTCAAAAGGTCAGGTACATGCAGGCTATGCGCTAGGTTTTACCTATGGTCAATCAATGCGCTACGTGGTATTACCTCAAGCCTTTCGTAACATGCTCCCAGTATTGTTAACTCAAACAATTATTCTATTTCAGGACATCTCTTTAGTTTATGTGATTAGTGCACCTGACTTTTTAGGTCGTGCAGATACATTGGCTAATACTTATGGACCTGAAACAAAAGCAACATTCTATTTAATCGTCGCTGTAGTGTATTTCTGTAGCTCGTTTGTGCTGTCGCATTTAGTCAAACGCTTACAGCAAAAAATTGCCATCATTCGCTAATTGGAGATTTTAAATGCCAATGATAGACATCCAACATATCTCTAAATGGTATGGTGATTTTCAGGTTTTAACAGATTGCACGACGAGTATTGAAAAAGGTGATGTCGTTGTTGTTTGCGGACCATCTGGTTCAGGAAAATCAACACTCATCAAAACAGTAAATGCTTTAGAACCATTTCAACAAGGTGACATTATTGTTGATGGAATTTCGCTTAAAGATCCAAAAACAGATCTTGCTAAATTCCGTTCAAGAGTAGGAATGGTCTTTCAGCACTTTGAACTTTTTCCGCATATGACTGTTTTGGAAAATTTGACAATTGCTCAAGTTAAAGTGTTAAAGCGTTCAGTTGCAGATGCTCGTGCAAAAGGTCTGAAATATTTAGAGCGTGTAGGCTTACTTGCTCATAAAGATAAATTTCCTGGCCAGTTATCGGGTGGTCAGCAGCAACGTGTAGCAATTGCACGTGGTTTATCTATGGACCCAATCTGTATGTTGTTTGATGAACCAACTTCTGCACTTGATCCTGAAATGGTCGGGGAAGTACTTGAAGTTATGGTACAGCTCGCACATGAAGGCATGACCATGATGTGTGTTACGCATGAAATGGGCTTTGCTAAAAGAGTATCTAACCGTTTAATTTTTATGGATGAAGGTAAAATTTTAGAAGACTGCCCAACCCATGAGTTCTTTGATAATTTAGAAGCTCGTCATGAGCGTGCTAAACTTTTCTTAGAAAAAATTCAGGCGATGCACTAATAACCCTAATAAAAAAAGAGCCATTAAAGGCTCTTTTTTTATATCTAATTTTTAGAAGCTATACTTTGCTAGCAGGTTAATACGTGAATAATCACCCTTGTCACCTGCAAAAGTTTCACGTTGACCGTAAGTATATTCTGCTCCTAAATCAATATTTTTAACTGGGTTCCAGATTAAATTGACTAAAGCGTTATAAATTTCTTTGTTATAGCTGGTATTGGTTAAATTGCTATTAGCATAGACATTATCATCTTTGTATTGAATACCACCTACAGCAAAAGTAGAACGCAGAATAGGGCTCCATTTACGTTGATATCCAATTACTGCGCTATCGAATTCTCCTAAATTAATATCTTGTGTTGTTGTGTCATAGTTATAAGCCGAATTGCTATAAAGTAAATAACGGCCATCGCCTTTAACATGATAGTAGTTAGCAACTACGCTATCTTGAGGCGTTAAATCATATTTACCACCAACGCCTACACCCCAGCCAAATTTCTCTTCAGAAGTACTATCTTTTGGAGCTACACGGTTTTCATGGGCAAGACCATGTAACTGTAATAGGCCTTTGTTATCCGTAGTTTTGAAATCATATCGTGCTGTTAAAGCAGGAAAACGGCTTCCACCGGCAGCATTACCAGCTTTTTCAACATCGCCACCCTCTAAGGCAACTAATATTTTTTGTTGTGCATTAATTGGCTGGGTGTAACGAACCTGTACTGTACGTGTAGTACCTGTACCAATAGCGCCATTAAAATCTACTGTTTCTGGTGATGTATCTGTGTTTACAAAGGGTGAGGTTGTTTGACCAACTAACCATTTTCCTAAAGACATATAGGCATGACGAACACGGAAAGTACCATTGCCATTATCTCCATTGCCACCCATGAAATCGGCTTCAATTTTACCTGTTAAATCTCCATATTGAGTTGGACGAGTAATATCTAAGCCAATTCGTGAAGTTGCTGCAGATACATTGAGTGAGTCTTGTTTTGGATCATCTTTATTCAGTGGATAATTGGCACCATTTGAAATACTGCCATTTGAACCTTTAAAGTCATAGGTTGCATCTGCGCGAACACTACCATAAAGCTTGACTTGAGTTTGCCCATCGGCCATAGCCATCCAACCTGGTTTTGATGCAGGAGGTATAGGGGTGGCAGGTGCTGCGGGAATTGTTGCTGGAGCAGTGACAGTTAAAGCTGTTTTTTGTTGATCAGATAGTTTCTGGACAAGTTGTTTTAACTCCTTTACTTCATCACGTAAGGCGTTAACTTCAGCATCTGTAGCGGCATGCACAGGCATCGTCACGCTCATTGCACCTAAAGAACTCATTGCTAACACTAGTGTTTTGATCTTATTCACAGGAACTCCCCCGACATGGATAAAAATTTTCCTGCAAATACATAACAAAAATGATGCCAACTTTAAGAAACTTGAAAAATAGCCAAATTTTGATGATTACTTCCTTTTTAGCCTCAAATGGTAGTGAGAATAAGAATTTTGCATCGATAAATCAGATTTAAGCATAAAACTGACTCTCTAAAATGAACCGCCTCTGACACTACTTGCACGTTTAAAAGGCATAAAAGACTTAAGCTCTATAAAAGAAATAGAGTTTTGCTACCCATAAACCTTTGTATTTTCAATGCAGAGGTGATGGTATAGGGTTATACTGTCTTTACTGTGAAATTCTGGCTGGAGATAAGAGTGGAGTTAGATCGTTTTGATAAACAAATTCTAGAAATTTTGTCTCATGAAGACTTAAATTTGAATGAACTTTCAGAACGGATCAATCTGTCAGTCAGTTCTGTGCATCGCCGTATTAAGCACCTGATTGAAGCCAACATCATGGGACAGCTCAAAAGGGAAATTAATTTTAGTAAGCTTGGTTTTACTTTACATATTTTATTGCAAGTTTCATTGAGTAAACATGATAGTGAAACATTTGATAAGTTTCTGGCTGAAATAGAAGCAATTCCAGAAGTAACCAATGCATTCTTGGTAACGGGTCAGAGTGCTGATTTTATTTTAGAGCTTGTAGCACGCAACATGGATGACTACAGTGAAATTTTATTAAGACGTATTGGAAAAATCGACAATGTAGTTGCTTTGCATTCTAGCTTTGTCATTAAAGAATATAATGTGTTTAATTGTTATAACTTACTCAATAAACTATAAAAAAACGCACCATTTGGTGCGTTTTCTTTGATTCAAATGTTTGATTTAAGCATCAAGTTGAGCCAAAACCTCATCCGAGAATTCAACGTTAGTATAAACGTTTTGTACATCGTCAAGATCTTCAAACATATCAATCATTTTAAGAATTTGTTTTGCTTGGTCAACATCTGTAATTTCAGCTTTTGTAGATGGACTCATCACAACTTCTGCGTTATCAGATTTTAAACCAGCAGCAGTAAGGGCATCTTGTACTTCACCGAAAGTTTCTGGTGAAGTGATTACCAAAATTTCATCTTCTGAAACTTCAATATCTTCAGCGCCAGCTTCTAAAGCAACTTCCATGATTTTATCTTCTAAAGAAACATCTTCAAAAGTAATCTCACCACGTTTAGTAAATAGATAAGATACAGAACCCGCAGTTCCTAAGTTACCATTTGTTTTACTAAAACAGTGACGTACGTCTGGTACTGTACGGTTTAAGTTATCTGTCATTGTTTCAACAAGAACAGCAACCCCGCCAACACCATAACCTTCATAAGTTACTTCTTTTAGATCATCATTATCTTCACCACCAGCACCACGTTGGATAGCACGGTTAATGGTGTCACGTGTCATATTAACTGAGAGAGCTTTTTCAACTACTGCACGCAGACGAGGGTTGCTAGCAGGATCTCCACCACCAAGTTTGGCAGCAGTCACAATTTCACGAATATATTTAGTAAAAACCTTACCGCGACTTGCATCTTGTTTAGCTTTACGATGCTTAATATTGGCCCATTTAGAATGACCCGCCATGGACGTGAACTCCAAAAAAAGAAAATG
Source organism: Acinetobacter sp. 826659 (assembly GCF_000588515.1). Classification (NCBI taxonomy): domain Bacteria; kingdom Pseudomonadati; phylum Pseudomonadota; class Gammaproteobacteria; order Moraxellales; family Moraxellaceae; genus Acinetobacter; species Acinetobacter sp. 826659. Next base: position 84,714 of record NZ_JFYD01000005.1, read on the forward strand.
CAAAAGTGCTGGAATATTAGCATAGGCTTGGTTTTGTTGAAAACTGTTGCCCTGCGTTTTGTTAGCCAATTGAATAAGAACAATAAGCTTAAGACCTAATGAGTGAGATTAGGTCAGATCAAGTCCAATTTGATTTAGTTAATTTTTACATCTATGTCAAATTGAGCATATAACTCTTTAATGGTTTCCAAGTCTTTTTGTAAATCAGTCGGGTAAATTTTACCTAAAATCCCACCTTGTTTACTTCGAGCATTGGCATACATTAAAACAATAGGAACATTGGCTGCTTTTGCAATATGCCAAAAACCTGTACGGATAGGCTTACGTTCAGAGCCATCTTTAGCACGTGTAGCTTCTGGAGCAATCACTAAGTTAAAAGTTTCATGGGTTTGAAATTGTTCAACCATTTGCGAAACGATATCTTTACTTGCTTTACGATCAACAGGAATGCCACCCAATTTTTCTAAAATTGGCTTAAGGGGGCCTTTGAAAAGTTCTTTCTTTATTAGAGTATGAATTTTGATGTCTAACATTTGGAAGAGGGCAATCGAGAGCACTGCATCTAGATTTGAGGTATGTTCAAAGCCAATAATAACTTGTTTTTTCTCAAGAATTTGTGGGTCTACATTGTAGGTCCAACCAACGGCTTTAAAGATAGAGTTACCTAGAAATTTTTTCATACATCAGTGCAAATTGATAAATTTTCAGGATTCTAATATGAGTTTGTAAAAAAGCCTAGAAAAATTATGAAAGCTAAAGTAGAGCACAAAAGTTAAGGATTATCTAAGTTCTAAAATACTTTAAAAGTTCTTTTTTTATTTTTCTCAAACTTCGTCTGAAAGTAATAAACCTAGATAATTTTAAAATTAAGATACTGGCTGTGGTATCTCTTCATTAATTAAATATTCAATATATTTCCAAATTTTTTCAGGGTTAATAAGGTTTTTATCGGTCGTTCCATCAATAATCATCCCATCAATAATAGAAATAATGATATGAACAAGGGGAGTTGGATTTTCTATACCTAATTGATTAAGCTTTTCATGTAATAGGTTAGTCAACCATTTTGTATATTCATAAAAGGGTTCGCGAATTGAAGTATATTGTTTAGATACTTCAATAAATGCCTTTTTAAATAAACAGCCATTAAATGTTTCGCTATTGATCCATTCAATATACCAATTGAAAATAATATGAATTTGCTCAAGAGGACTAGCATCTTGATGTAAACTTAATTGTTCATTGATTGAGTTTTGAATATTTATATTTCGATGTTGCAAGCATTCCATAATTAAATTTTCCTTTGACGGAAAATATTTATAAAAAGTCATTTTTGCAACATTTGATTCAGCAATAATACGGTCAACACCAGTAGCATTGTACCCAATCTGATTAAATAAATTTAAAGCAGTATTTATAATATCTTCTTTTTTTGACATTACTATTCCATATAGTTAAAACTAATTATAACTTAATCTAAAATATTAAATTTTTAATACAAATTATGATAATAAAAAACTGATTTTGATTCAAGTTGAGATTGTGATAATGATTATCATTAATTGAAGTTTTTTTTAATTTTTCATTTGATTTCGTACGATTTTAATTCTAATATTAATCGATGAAGGAACATATTTAAATATTAATTTAAGTCATTGTTTTTATAATAAAATATGTAAAAATCGATCATGCTTCAATAAGTTTAATGAGAGCGGATATGCCTAAGAAATTTGAGAATTTTAATAATCCTAGAAAGAAAGCGCTTACAGGGATGAAACAAAGCATTTCAGCTGAACTATGGGAAAAAAATTCAAACTTTTTGACTCATTTAAGAGCAAAGATTGCAAAACATCCTGTATCTCATCATCCTGCAATCGATACTTTAAATAATGGCGAAATTAATAAAGAAGATTTAAAAAAAATTCATTTAGAGTATCGTCATGCAATTGTGCAAACTTTTACTGATGCATTGCTCATGGCTCAATTTCAAACTAAACAATTAGAGCCGAGATTGCATGCTGGTGCAAAAATGTTCCCGCGTTTTCTTTTGAGTTTAAATATTTTTGATGAGTTTGGATTTCGTCCAGGATTGGATAAAGATGGCTACTATCAGGGAAACCCTGAATATGCTCATTATCCTTTATTTGAAGATATATTGAATGATTTCGGTATTACAGAACAAGATCGGCTAACTTATCATCCGACTGAAATTGCAGATCAGGTTAGAGTATTTTTAGAAAATGCTTATGATGACTATAAAGCTGTTTCAGCCTTATTAGCAGTCGCAGAGGAAGAAGTCATTCTATATAGTCCACCTTTACGTAGAGCAACTAAGGCAGTTGGTCTAGATGTGGAGGGTGGTGGTTATTATCATGTACATGGTATTTCTGAGGATGAAAGTGCTGAAGCAGCAGATGATGATCATGAAGAAGATTTATGGTATGTCTTGATGCAAGCTTGTACAGAAGAAGACTATAATTATATTGAAAAATTATGCTTAGAGTATTGTGATTTATGGGAAAAGTTTTGGGATACACAATTAGAGAATTCTGAGCCCATGCGAAAGCAAATCTTAGCTTAATAGATGAAAGATGGATATTTAGTACGGAACGTAAGTGTATTTTAAAACATCTAAAATTTAGTGATAAAATAAATTTAAATTTTGAGTATTTTTTATAAGAGTAAAGCATATTTTATTTGGATATATATTAAAAAAACCCCATAAACTTTTTGTTTATGAGGTTCGGTATTTGGTGGGCCCACACAGACTTGAACTGTGGACCAACGGATTATGAGTCCGCTGCTCTAACCAACTGAGCTATAGGCCCTATAAGTCAGAAAAGCTTTTAATCTCAATGCTTTTCAGTGCGTGCAATACTAATCAATTTTTTAATTAAACACAAGTCATTTTCTGAAGTAGACGCAAACTAAACCCAAAAATATTGTGTCTTATTGGTTAATATTTCAAGCGATAGTGATTCTAGCTTATGTGTAGTTCAAGAGTAAAGTGGGAAAAGTTATTTATCGATCAATTAGAATTTATTCCAACAATCTATTGTGACGATGACTTAATTGTATTTGTAGTTTGAGACATTAATTTATATAAAATAAATTTTGTTTAAAATATAATCAGGGAGTGTGGGTGTGCTGTTTAAGTATTGTGAAAATATAGAATTAGAAAAACTTATTTAAGATAAATATAAATGGAGATTAAAAATACTATATAAAAGTTTCTATATTTTCATATTGTCATTAAGCTTTAGATATATAATAAATCATCTTTTAACTATATCTTTCGAAAAATAATGGTTGAAATAATTCCCTTAATAAGTTCTAGTCTATATAGTAAAGAACATAGACTATTAGGGCTAAATGACTTTAGAAAATAGCATCATTAATTTTTAGATTAGCTTGAAATTTAAACTCAACTTAAAAAAGTAAACATTAAGATATAAAGTTAACAACTTTAATAATGAAACATAAAACTAACGAATAAATGGATTAATTTTTTTTTGATGCAAATAAATTTAATTAAAATATAATACTTTTTCTTAAGGTGTTTATTGTGTTTTTCTAAAGAAGCTGTTAAGGGTGATAATAGAAATTTTTATCATTAAAATACCTTTCCGTCTCTAAAGTATTTTCTATATGAAACCTAAATTGTGATTGTCTTCACAACAATACAAATGTTTGTATCTTATAAACTTTATTCTTGACTAAAACACTTGGTTTTAATAAAGTATAAGTGTATTTTTTACAAAACAAAATATTATTGCTTAATCCTGAAATACAACAAGAGGCCTACTTTCTAAGTAGGCTTTTTGTTTTTAGTAGTATTTAGAGATATGGTACAGAGTAATGAGCTTAAGCTTTAAATAAACTAGATTTAACAAGAATCAAAATTATAAAAATCCTTAGACTTTCAGAACTAACCTATAAAGTTTTATAAATTTTCTTGAATAATTTGAATTAACTCTCTAGCTGCTTTAGGTAAAGGGCGGTCTTGGAGCCAAATTAAATAAATAGATAGAGGTAAATGATTTTTTGTATTTTTAAAATCTAAAAGGACTAAGTGACCTTGATCAATTTTATCTTGTACTAGTGATAATGGAAAATTTCCCCAACCAAGTCCAGCTTCAACCATATTAATTGCTGTTTGTAGACTATTGGTCTTCCAGTGCATTGCACCAATAATTGAACGGGGATCTTTCATTTCATGTTCACTACTCGCCACAACAATTTGTCTAATATTGATTAATTCCTCAATAGAAAACTGCTTTGTTCTATCTTGTAGAAGAGCATGGTTAGAAGAAATCGTAGCCGCCACTGTTTCAGTCATTACCAATTGTAGATTCTCGCGCATTTTTATATTGAGGTCTGAACCCGCTAAGCAAAGACTGATTTGCTCCGTATAAAGTAAATTAACAATGTCGTCTTGGGGAGCAGTAATAACTTCTATGTTCAGTAAAGGGAATTTATCGGCTAGTTTCTTTATTGAATGGAATAATAATTTTGTATTTACATCGGAAACAACGCCAATACGCAATTTACTTTCAAGTCCTAAAGAAAGTTCATGTGCATGAGTGCTAAATAGCCTAAGTTGTTCAGAAATGATCCGTGCTTGAGGTTCCAAGGCTAATGCTGTAGCTGTAGGAATGACCTTTCGAGGAGTCCGTTCAAATAATATATAACCCAATTCTGCTTCTAAATTAGCAACGGCCATACTTACTGCTGAGGGGACTCGATTTAGTTTACGAGCAGCCGCAGAGAAAGAACCCGTATCGAGTACGGTTATGAAAAGTTCAATATTTTCACTGTTAAAATTCATTTTGATATCAGCTAAACTGAAAGCTATTAACTTTATATATGATTTTGACTGAAATTAAAATATAAGGAATTAAGCAGAGTTTAGTGATTATGCAAGGTATAAAGCGTCGAATAGTATATGTTTCTTCCTATGAAATAATCGGAATGGTTATTTCATCAGTAGGATTAGCGATTTTGGCAGGTGATAGTGTTGAACATACTGGACCACTATCTGTCATGATTACGACCATCGCTGTAACTTGGAATTTTATCTACAATATTTTATATGAGAAATGGGAAGCTAAACAAAGCAGTCATATCCGTACAGTTAAGCGTAGAGTTGGACATGCCATCGGTTTTCAGCTTACTTTGGTTCTGTTTTTAATTCCTCTTATTTCATGGTGGATGGATATTTCCTTGATTGCTGCTTTTTGGTTAGATGTGGCCTTTATTATCATTATTCCTATCTATACTTTTATATTTAATTGGAGTTTTGATAAGTTATTTGGATTGCCTATTTCGGCACAGGCTAAAGCGCTATCAGAATAACCGTAAAAAGCTATCAAGGTAATCGACGTTGATAGCTTATCTAGTTTCATTATTTGATTTGATCAATGACTAACTGTTTTGAAAACTTTAATTGAGCTTTCTTGGCGAAAATGTAATAAATCAAAGCAGTAGAAATAAGCCCTACGAGCCACGATAAATCGATTCCTCCTAGCATTGCCGCAATTTGTCCCGTATAAAATTTACTATCAATAAATGGCAGTTGAATCAAAATACCTAGAAAGTAGCAGGTAATTCCAATCCGATTCCAACGGCCATACTTACCATTTGGATCATAGAGTGCATCTACATCACATTCTTCTTTAGAGATAAAGTAGTAATCAACAAGATTAATGGCACTCCACGGAATAAAAAAGGTGAGTAAAAACAAAATAAATGCTTTAAAGGCGCTTAAAAAAGTATGTTCACCTATAATTGCAATAAAGGTTGAGACTACAACCATAGCAAGGACAATCAGTAATCTTGTTATTTTTGAGATTTGATTTGTCGATTTGAAACTATTCCAAATCGTAGCAATACACATAAAACTGCCATAGGCATTTAAGGTCGTTAGAGTAACTTTCCCAAAAGCGATACTAAAATATAGAAAGATCACGACGAGGGCAATTGGGTTCATACCAACAACATATTGAACTTCATTTCCTACAAAATTGCCGTTCGCAACCTGAGCGATTAAAACGCCTAAGCTCATAGAAATTTGTGAGCCAATTAAAGAACCTAAGCCGACAGCCCAAAAAACACGAGATGAAGATGTTTTAGTTGGAAGATATCGAGAATAATCTGCAACATAGGGACCAAAAGAGATTTGCCAAGAAGCAGAAAGGGAAACTGCTAACAAGAATGAAGACCAGCTGAAATGACGTACTGCTAAGAGTTCAGAAAAATCAGAAAGTGCGAAGATCTGAGTCAAAATAATCACAAAAGCAATCAAACCAATAATACTGGCTACTTTGCCTACCAAATGGATTAAACGGTATCCAATCGTTGCGAATAAAATGATTAAACTTGCATAAATTAAGATACCAGTTGTGTTGCTGACATGTGCCAAATGTGCAATTGCTTTACCCGCTAATACCTCTCCAGTTGCGGTAAAACCAATATACATAAGGCAAACAAGTATGATTGGAATGCACGCGCCATAAACCCCAAATTGCACACGACTTGAAATCATTTGAGGGAGGCCAAGTTTAGGACCTTGGGCAGCATGCAGTGCCATGACGGCAGCACCAAAACATTGTCCTACTAATAAGCCGATAATAGACCAAAAAACATCTCCGCCTAACACAACGGCTAGCGCGCCAGTCACAATGGCTGTGATTTGTAAGTTGGCACCAAACCATAGGGTAAATTGAGCAAATACTCCGCCATGTCTTTCATTTTCAGGAATAAAGTCGATGCTTCGGTTTTCTATAAAACTACTATTAGGTTTACCAGCCGATGAGTCCATTTCACTCTCCTTATCCTTTAAGAGCCATCCTATTCTTATTTATTCATATTTGTATAAGCAAATATAATCATGTATATACAAGTAAATTTAAGAAGAATCAAATATTTTTGAAGTATTGGACGTTAAAATTGAGTTAAATAATTCATAGATAAATAGAAAAAGTATTTGACTGATTTTATTTTTTAAAAGTTAAATGATAAAAAAATAATATATGAAAAAGCCCTCTACAGAGGGCTCGATTTTATGCATTTGCGTCTAAAACTAGTTGGAAATAAGTGGGAAGTTCAGAAAATTGTACCAGTTGGGTCTTATCTTCTTGCTTAAAATAATACTGATAATTTGGAGTGTCTAAATGGTTATCTAGATATTGGGTTGCATCTGTAAACTGTGCTTTTGCAATAGGCTTATCTTTCTTGCATTTAATAATAACAGGATTTACGGAGTTTAATTTTACAGGAACGCCATTTTCAAATTTAGCAGTTTCAATCAATAAGGAAATTTTGAAATCTCCGAAGGTTACACAGAAGTGGCCTCCATTTTCTGTCTTAATTTCTCTGTCAGAGAAAAGATCTTTAAATAAATTCTTAAGGGATTCTCTGTGTTTATCTAAGGCAACTTGAAATTCATGATCTCGTTGCTCGATCTTTTCTTGCTCTTCTTGTAGCAATTTGGCTTGCTTTTCAATTGTTGTAAAATCCAGCTTCATTTTAATATCTCCTTTGGTTGTTTTAAAACTATATATGGCAATCTTTTATTAAGTTTTAAAGAAACATACAGTATTTGTTACAACGGAATAATTAAGATGAGCTTTTGTATAAACCATCACAAATGTAAAAAATATTTTGAAAATATAAGAATTTAAAGAAATTGTTGAGAAATAATTTATATACTTGAAATGCTGCTACATATTAAGTATAGATTTTTAATGTAGCAGCATATTTCTTATTTTGTACAATGTTTTGCCATAAGTGGAGTGCTTTTAATTTTAAAAAATCCTCCGCTACTCATTACACCAAGCATTACTAAAACTGTTCCTACTAATTGCCAGATATTGAGGGCTTGTCCAGTAAGTAGAGCAATTATCATACTGAACACTGGCACAAAGTTAAAAAAGACAGAAGCACGACCAGCACCTAACTTTTGTATGCCATTAAACCAGAATAGATAAGCAATCATGGTAGAGCAGATAACAACATATCCCATGGCTAAGTGCGCATTTATAGGGGCAGATGTAATCGCTGTAAGAGGATCTTCAAATATCACACTCAACAAACCAAGTGTTATTGCCCCGAACAGCATAGAAAAAGTTGTTGTTTCTAAGGGAGTAGCATTTTTTACATAACGGCGAGACAGTACATTTGCAAGACAAAACCCAAATGCACCCAATAATATAAATAGATCTCCAATGTCTATTTTGAGGTGCAGCAAAGTCGTTATATGTCCCTGACTAATCACTAGTAACACGCCACTTAAGCCAAATAAAACGCCTAAGAATTTATTAGTAGTAAGTTTTTCACCATCTAAAAGGATTGTCATTAATAGAGTCATTAATGGCGTGGTTGCCATAATTAAAGCACCGTTAACAGCTGATGTGGTTTGAAGTCCATAAAAACAGCCAATGTTAAATCCCGCAATTCCGATAATACCAATAATCAGATAGATAGCTAGATTCTGTCTTAAGGCTGTCCATCTAAGCTGGCCTGTTATTGAAAAGATTAAGAGTAAGCCTAGACTTGCAATAAAAAAACGTTCAGACGCAGCAGATAACGGGGGCATATGTTGAATAATATAAGACATTGCATTAAATGCTGATCCCCAAAAAAACATCGTTAAGACAACACCAGCATAGGCATAAGCCACCGTTCTGTTCATGGACAGGCTCCCATTAAGAAAGGTTTTATTCTCGACGAATCTATAAAGGTGTACAATTCCATATTAATACACTTCTAATGTGAAAATTTGCACAATGATTGATTGGGAAAATTTGCATTACTTTTCAGTTTTTAACGAAGAAAAGTCACTTTCTGCTGCTGCCAGAAAATTGGGAGTAGATCATGCAACTGTATCTAGAAGAATTGCCCAGCTAGAACAAAATTTAAAACTTAAATTAGTTGATCGTAGACCACGGACATACATTCTGACTCCTGACGGAGAGCGTCTTGCACAAGTAGTTGCTCGTATGATGGAAGAAACTTTTTCTATCGAGCGTTTAACTCAAGCAGGTCAGCAAGAAGTAATGGGAAGTGTCTCTATTAGTATGCCTCCCTTAACTGCTGCACATCTCATCATGCCTCATTTGGGTAAATTTTATCGCCATTATCCGCAATTAAAATTACGGGTGCTCGGTGATGTTCATTATGTTTCTTTACAGCATAGTGAGGCTGATATTGCGGTACGATTTGGACGTCCCAAAGATGAAAATTTAGTTGCTCGCAAAGTAGGTGAAATACCTTTTGGAATATATGGAGGTCCAAATTATTTAGCTTCAACAGATCCTGAAAATTATGAGTGGATTAGTGTAGAAGTGGGGGGAGTGCATGGTCAAAAACAAAAAAAGTTAAAAGAAAGGTTAAATCATAAAGAACCTATAATGGTTACCAATAATCCAGAGTTACAGTGGAGAGCTGCATGTGGAGAAATTGGTTTAGCGGTCTTACCTGATTTTTTAGGAGCTATTAGCAATTTGGTCAGATTACAAGATGATTATCCGATGAGTGCTGAAATATGGTTAGTCACACACGAAGATTTACGGCATAGCCCTGCAATACGTGCAGTAATGGATTTTCTAGTAAGCTGCTTCGAACCTTTCAAAATATAAATTTTCTTTAATAAACAAGGTAGTTATTGATAGTTACACCCAAGTGGTTTCATCTAGTTATCAGAAAAAAAGCCTGCATCTTCACGTGCCTGTTTTAAAGCTAAAATAAAAGATATTAGTAAAAGTAGCCCTATGAGGAAAAGAAAAAGATCAATTTTACTGATCGCGTAACCTATACTTGCAGCTCCTAGACCTAGTAAAACAATACATAATATTTTCCAAAAAATGAGCATGTTACGTTCTGATAAAAGCCTAAGAATATTGTTTGTAATTGAAGGGGATTTCTAAATTTATTTATGTTTTTTTTATTATAGATTATGTAATTCTTTATAATTTCATAAAATTCGTTTTTTATTAAGCTTTTGAAAAATAAATAAATTATTTTTAGGTCATATAAATCAATTTCTTTCATTTTTTCTTAAAATTAAGTTTTTATTAATTAATAGAATGATAATTCTTTAGAAACACTATAAAATAGGAATGTAAAAAATAAATTTAATTTTTTAATTAATATAAAACAATAGTTTACTGTGCTTATTTAATTTTTCGTTAAAAAAAAGACTTGATTTTTAAGCTAAATTTTGGAATTATAGTTATGCAAATTGTGATCTATTTCCCACAATTTGTATTTCAGGTTAAGTGGTTATCACTAATGCTCATTTGCTATTTTGCTTATGAGCATTTTTTTATGTGACTTTTTAATATAACTACAAAATTTTTGAAGCGTTAAATTTTAAGATTATTTAGCTGAGCTAAGCTTAATTATTTTTAATAAATTTTAAGAGATAAATTAATCATATTGAATAGTTACAGTTGCTGTTGCCGTAACCTCACCCGCGCTTACATTAGCCGCTGTTTGATAGTAACGAGCAGTTAAGGGGATATCGTACTCTATAGTCTGATTAGAGCTGACTATGCCTATATTTTGTTTTATTGTTTTTTGAATTGGGTTATTGGCACCATTCATATTCCATAATAGTTCTACACCTACGCCATTGGCTTTGGTTGAGTTCGCGGCACTATTATTAATGACCTGATTATTTTGGGGATCAGAATTGTAGTCAAAACTTAAGCTGATGGTGTTACTTGTTGCTATACCCGAGTTATTTTCACCGCCGTTACATAAAATCGATAGATTAAAACTCTGCTCACCTTGTGTTGAACCAATCGCTTTAAAACCTGACTTTGTAACAGTCGGGAGTTGAATAGGTATATCTACACCATTTTGAATTTCACACGATGAAGACGCGATCAGAATAGGAGCATTACTTAATACTGTGGTAGTTAAAAATGGACGATTTTGTTGACCTGATACATAATAGGTGCTGTAACGTCCTGCTACTAATGCTCCTGAACCTGTAGTCATGGATGTTTTAATGACTTCCATAACAAAATATCCCGGTGAAAGGGTATATGCAGTATTTGGGGTTAAAGTACGTCTATATGGGTAATACCCAGAAAAATCTGAAGCATCTGCTGCTTCACGATAAAGACGAATACCAATACCGGGAATATTGGTTGCATATACATTATTACCTATTGGGCTAACTGGATAATTTAAGGGGAGAGCCGCAATAATTTGATCACTAGCACGACTACATGTTGCAGTAGAATTATTGGGAGAAATCGTAAAAGTATTCCTTTGTAAGATAGTCCCTATAGGGTCAGTCGGTTTTACGACGATTTTACCAATGTTCATCGGGATATCGACGGTGGTAAATCCCTTACTTAAATTACAATTTGCATTTGTATGGCTATAAGCAAATAGACTCACTGCCAAAAATCCAATTTTTTTTAAAATCTTATTCATTTACAGACTGCCTTTGTCATAATAATTGATTGATTGTTATGCTTTATTTGATCCGTGATATCGTATTCAAGTTCGCATTTTTCAGTACTCCTTTCTCCCCATTTCACATATAAAAGGTCATGGGTTAAGGGGGTTCGTAAATAAATACGGCTGCCTTGCGCAACAATACCTATCACTTCGTTATTTTGGTTATATACCTGTGCGGCAAAAGGTAAATGTGAGCCATCTAAAGTGGTTGGGCTGATAAAAAGTGCGTAACCTTTTTTTGTTGTGAATTGAACTTTAGTGATTGAGCCTGCATAGGGAGCAATACGTAAGCTACTTTCAGCTAGCTCAACCTGTGTGGACATGTTTTGCGGATCAAGGCTAATGTCATTCATATGGTAAGGCGTAACATAGGGGATAACCGCATATCCCTTTTTGTTTATGCTGAGGCCTGGTGTATTACCGACTTGTGCTCCTGTTGCATCTGGGGCATAAACTAAAACCATTGTTTGAGCTTGATCTGGACCAAACAGAATTCCTTGGGAGTGAGCAACGATACTGCCACTCAAGTTAAGCATTTCTTGTTGATATGAGTCAGCGTAACTAAATGAAGCACCTAATGTTGTGTAGTTTGTCTTATAGTTACCATTGATATTGAGATTCGTTTGCCCATGGTTTTGACTGGAAATTGATGCGCCGTAATTCAACCGGTTTCCTGTAAAACCGCTAAAACTCAGAATTTGGCTATCTTCACTTATAAGACTATTAAAATTTAAAGAGCTTTTCTTAAAATCTAAGGGAAAGGATAGAGAAATGAGGTATTGACTATCTTGGTTAGCTCGCCCACCAGCTTCAATAGTTTCACTATTAATTGCAGAGAAACTATAAGTTAAATCTTTAAATTGGTTGTTATAACCTAATTGGAATTGCTTATTAGTAGTAGACTGGTTCCAATAGTTTGTCCACGAACCTACTAAATAGAAATTTCCCCATTGGTTTGGAAGAGCTTGATTTAAATTAATCTGAAATTCACTTTTTTGCTTACCTACCGAAAAACTATCAATGTTTTGCTCTTGTAAGTCCCGAATTAAAATTGCATCACGTAGTTTGAGATAGTTTTGTGTTGAATAACGATAAGTTGCTAGTGTTAAGTTAGTATGCGTTGGAGAAAATAACTTATTGTAACTTAGATGATAACTTTGCCCTGTCATTTTAGGTTGATAGGAAAAATTGGCATTTGAATGTGTTGCATCAAAAGAAATAGCGCCAATAGGCGTTGAAAAAGCTGTACCTAACAATACAGAGAAATACTGCTGTGTTCCTTGAATTGCGCTATAAGTTGTAAGGTAATTATTGATTCCGCGTTGATATTTACCCTGTATTAGCCATGGAGTTAACTTAATGTTTGGGTCTCGAAATTGTCCTAAGGTGAATGAATATCGGCTCATTTGAGGACGTAGCATTTCAATCACAGAAGTATATGGAATAGAATATTTTTGAACTACTCCATTAGATTCAAGTACCGAAACTTGTAACTCACCTCCAAATCCTGTGGGATAGAGATCATTAATTTCAAAGTTTCCTGGTGGGACTGTGGTTTGGTAAATTAAATTACCTTGTTGTCTAACTTCGACTTTTGCATTGGTTTTGGCATAACCTCGAACTTTTGGAGCATAACCGAGCATACTATTTGGAAGCATTCTGTCATCACTTGAAATATTCATTCCACGATAGGGTAGAGAGTCAATAAAATCGCTATTAGTAAAATAATCTCCTAAAGTCACAACACCATGGATATCTGGAAATGCCTTTTGTACATATGTATTTGTCGAGGTATAAGAAGAATTATTAGATTGAGAATTAGATTGGCTTTGCCATTTCCATTGACCATTATGGCGAAACTGCCAACTTGCTAAATTTGCTCCAAGATTGGTTCCCATAAAAGCATAACTATTTTCATGTTGTTCATTGACTATTCGATATGCTGTGGCGTTATAGCTTAAAAAAGCTGCATTAATACCACGATCCCACAAATGTGGATCGATATAGCCTTGCGGATTTTTTTCTAAGACGACTTGCGGGATCGAAATATCAATTCTTAAACGGGAACTATCAAATACATAAAAAGCACTATCTATCCATGAAGCGAGAGCTTTACATGAAAGAGATGAATTAGAGTCATGTTGACTTAGAACATCAGCTTTTACGCCATATTCAAGCAACATGGCCTCTGTAAAACATGTTTCAGCATTTGTGTTAGGAGCTGAGGCAGTAAATCGCATACGCCGTTTACCCAGCCATTGACCATTAATATAAACATCTAAGCTATATTCACTAGGCAAGATCGGGTTTCCGTATTTGAAGCGAGCTATATCAATTTTTTGTGCATTACCTACTAAGAAATTGCTATCAAATTCAGCCTTTGTAAAATGTGGAGCATCAGTATTATTTTCAGCATATATAGCCACAGGCATGAATAGCGTAATACTTGAGACGAAATACCAAGTAAAGGGGCTTTTTAAACATATATAAGGTATAAACCATTTAGACATAGTTCTAGAGCCTATTCATGATAGGTTTTAAATTTTCTTAAGTAACACAATGAGGTTAGAATTTTATTGGGTGCTCAACTCGTCCACCGTAATCATTGATATATACAAAGCTCATATCGGCTAAGTTTTTATTTTTTAGTTTAATTTTATCCTCTGAAAAAGGGGCAATCATTAAGCCTTGTTGCAATAAGTCTGTTTTATGGCTTTCACTTCCTTGAAAAATGGAGGTAATAGTAAGAAAAAAAGGTGTCGGATTTTTTATCATTAGATATTGATCATTTATTTCCCACACGACTTTGTCACTTAGTTGATCAATATTTTCTTTTAGATCTATAGGGCGGTAAAAAAATTTAATTCGCGAACGAACAGCGAGTTGCAAAAAATTGTTAGAGGTTGTTGTGGTTTGACCTTGTTGAGTTCTCCCTTCAGGTTTAGGAGGGATATCTAAAACATTAAGCCAAAAAATAGATTCTTGTTGTTGGCTTAGTTGAGATGTAGTAGGTAAAGCTGTAATTCTTAAGGTTTGCCCCTTAGTTGCCTCTACTCGTGAAATTGGGGGGGTAATAATGAAAGGTACATTTGTTTCATCTGGTGTTGACTTTGCATTTCCATCATCGATCCATGCTTGAACAAGAGACGGGGCCGTGCCGTTATTACTCAGTTGTAATGTGATCTCACGGGCATTTGAAGGATAAATGACACGAGTACCATGTAAAACAATCTCAGCATGACCTGTAGTAGTGAGCGCTACTTGCAGACAAACTAATCCCCAAAAAAATTTACGACCACGAAAAAGCATCAGTCATATTCTCAATAACAAATAATAGGAAGGAGATAGCTTCTATTCATGAATAGAAGCTTCATTTTTAAGTTTATTGATAAATGATCGTGTATTTTACTTGCGATGTTACCGTACCAGCAGTAGAAGCACCTGTAGCATAATATTCAGCATAATAGTTAAGATCAGCACTACCGCCTGCTGAAACATTTACCCATTGTGAGTTCGTTTGAGTTTCATTTGTGCTTGTAGCAAGTACAGGAATTACAGCGTTATTACTGCCAAGTAACTGAATATTTACATTTGTTGCTGCACCAGAAGTTGCTTGGTTTAACAAACGACCCGTATTAAAGTCAACGGTTGCGCCTGGTTCAAAATAAGTTGCGACTTTACCTGCAGCGGTACAGTTCGTTAAATTAATTTGAAAAGGTGTACGACCAGCTACATCACCAGCATTTTTTAAGGTTTGAGATGAAACAGTAGGCAAATTGATTGTTAAATTTTTATCTCCAGTATCAATAGTACAAGTATTATCCGTGACAAGACCATTAATAGTAATTGTGCCATCTGCTGCTTGTGCATTTGCTATATTTAAGAGAGAAACTGCCGCCACAAAAATAAATTTTTTCATAAAATCCCCAGAATAGCTTTTTAAAATAAAATCCATTACTTTTCAGTAAGTTTATTCTGATTAAGTAAGGCGAAGGAAATATATCACTTTTCAATCAAAAAACAAGGAAAACATTATATTTATATATATTTTGATTAATTGTTTTTATTAATAAAAATTAAATAAATTATTTTTTATCAGTTGGTAAAATAATTGGTTAGTTTTTGTTTAAAATAGAATTTAAAAATTAGTAATATCTAAGTGATTGTATTGTATTGAATTAATGTAATTTTAAAATATTTAAGATAATAAATATCTAATATATTTGATTAAGTTATTGTTTTTTAAAAATAAAATTATTTTGTGTATATCTTATAAATATATTTAATTTTTTAAGAATTTTTTAAGATTCAATTCCTACTGTTTTAGTTGTAATTCAATAAAAGATAATCTGGAGTTCAGTTCCATGAATACTATGAAGTATAGCTATAAACCTAATTACTTTTTCTTTGCTCATAAATTAGTTTTATTTTTAAAGGATTATCTCATCAAGCATCCGACGGAGCAGCAAACAACGTTTAACTTGCAAACGATTTATGACATCTTTAGCCATGATCTTGCTTCAAGTACGACAAACCTTGAAGGTATCTTAAATATTGCAGATGAATATGTCTTTGAAACAGAAGATGGCTTACTTCCATTAATTAGCAAGCATTCAGTCAATCTCAAAAATCATGTACTTTCTTTAGAATTTACACCTCAAGCCTTGGCAAGTCTATTGTCAGGTCATTCGTTAGTAAATCCTAAAGCAGCTTAGATTTTCTTTTAAGGTACAGTTAACTCATATAAAATTCATAAAATTTATTTTTAAGAGTTATTTATGAGTAAAGACTTTAAGGCCTTAACTTATATTGCGGATGAAAATGTAGCAGATACGGTGACTTGGCTTTTACACCATCAAGATGTTTTTGATTCTTTTAATTTTGATGTGTTGAGCCAAGAATTCACAGTAACGCATGCAGCAGGAAAGGATATTATTCGAGTCGGAACCTTTCTAAATGCTACTTACGGAATATTAGTAACTTCTATATAAATGAAAAAAGCCCTGAATAATCAGGGCTTTTAAATTTTCTAATTTGAGTTAAGCACTCATTGCATCTACTGATAAATCAGCAACTGTTGGCTTTGGTTTTTCAGCCGTTAAACCTAGTTTATTAAATAAAGCTTGGTCTTTACCTTCACCGGCTTTTGGTGTGGTTAGTATTTTATCACCAGAAAATAATGAGTTTGCCCCCGCCATAAATGCTAATGCTTGGTCTGAATCACTTAATGATTCTCGGCCAGCAGAGAGACGGATATAACTATGCGGCATGATAATACGCGCCACAGCAATAGTACGAATCCACTCAATAACATCAAGCTTTTCAACATCAGCTAAAGGTGTTCCTTCAATAGGAACAAGCATATTGATTGGCACAGATTCAGGATGAATTGGTAGGGTAGCTAGTTCATGTAATAAACCAATTCGGTCTTCACGACTTTCGCCTAAACCCACAATACCGCCACTACAAACTTTCATACCAGCTTGACGAACATAATCAAGGGTATTTAAACGGTCATCAAAAGTACGAGTACTAATGATGTGAGAATAATACTCACGAGATGTATCTAAATTGTGGTTGTAGTAATCTAAACCAGCAACTTTTAGGCGTTCTGCTTGAGATTGGTTAAGCATCCCTAAAGTCATACAGGTTTCCATACCTAATGCTTTAACTTCACGTACCATTTCTAAAACATAAGGCATATCGCGCTCATGTGGGTTACGCCAAGCAGCACCCATGCAAAAACGTGAAGAACCTGAATCTTTTGCAGCTTTCGCTTCACTAATCACTTTTTCAACAGCAATACGTTTTTCTGCTTCTAGTTTTGATTCGTAATGTGCCGATTGTGAGCAGTATTTACAATCTTCAGGACATTTACCCGTTTTAATAGATAAAAGGGTACTGACCTGAATTGAATTGGCAGTGAAGTGCTCACGATGTACTTGCTGAGCCTTGAAAACTAAATCCAAAAAAGGTTGTTCATATAAAGCTTGGATTTCTTCACGATTCCAATCATTACGTAGAGTCATTGTCATATCCATGATGATGGCATTAATTCACTATACATAATCATACAGAATTCGTATTAAAGCTATAGGGCAAAAAACATCATTTTTTTAATTTGATAGCTGAAGTTGATTAAGTTGCTGTTCAATTGCCCAATCAATATGCACATTGACGATTTCGTCATGTAAATTTTTGCCATTTTGTAGGTGATCTACAATTTCTTTTGAATAAGGAGCATTTCCTAATCCGATTGCAATATTACGTTTAAATGATTGATAACCTGTCCGGCGGATAGGGCTACCTTCCGTATTGGCTAAAAAAGTGGCTTCATCCCACTGCCAGATATCAAGCAGACTAATATTATCTAACCCATGTCTAGGATTAAAATCAGAAATAGATGCTGTTTTGGCAAAGCTATTCCAAGGACAAATTAACTGGCAGTCATCACAACCAAATATTCGGTTTCCAATACCTGCACGTAATTCTTCAGCAATAATTCCTTTATATTCGATTGTTAAATAGGCAATACAACGTCTTGCATCTAACATATAAGGCTCGACAATTGCTTGCGTCGGGCAAATATCAATACAAGCGCTACAAGAACCACAATGTGCTGTTGCAGGCTCGTCGAAAGGTAAATCGAGTGACGTAAATAGCTCACCTAATACGAAAAAAGAACCTGACTTTTTATGAATGAGCAAAGTATGTTTACCCGTCCAACCCATTCCAGCACTTTCAGCTAATGATTTTTCAAAAATAGGTGCCGAATCTGCAAAAGGACGAGATTCAAAGTCACCAACTTTTTCACGAATTCGTGTTGCTAGGGTTTTCAATCTACCACGCATGACTTTATGGTAATCACGGCCACGTGCATAGCGGGCGATAATGGCAGAATTAGGCTCTAAAGGTACATATCGTGGTTTTGGCGATTCCACAAGATAATTCATGCGGACACAAATAATACTTTTTGTGCCAGGCACTAATAGTGTTGGATCAGCTCGTTTTTCTAGATTTTCTTCTAAATAAGTCATATCTGCATGATAACCACGTTCAAGATACTCTAAAAAACGTGGCATTTGCTCTTGAGCATCTGGTTTTGCGATGACACAATCAGCAAAACCCAAGTCTAATGCTTGAGCTTTGATCCATGCTTTTAATTCATGTGGATCAATTTGTTGCACTGCAATGCGTGATGTGTCGGAAGATGTCATAAACCAAAATGCAAGAGGATAATAATATGCAGGCGGTAGTTTACCATAGCGATGATATTCGAGCATGGGAGCGGCGCTGGTTTGCTGCGCAAAACTCCCCATTAGGTTTAATGCAACAAGCGGCTTGGTCAATTGCCCAGCAACTTATTGAGCTTTTTAAAGATCGGCCTATCAAGAATATTGCTGTTTGGTGCGGGCAAGGCAATAACGCAGGTGATGGTTACTTTATAGCAAGTTATCTGAAGCAAGCTGGATTTAATGTTGAAATCTTTGCAGCTCAATTGGGTGAGTCAACCGATTTACATTGTGCAGCGCAATTTGCTAGAGAAATGAAAGCCCAAATTCATCCAAATTTTGATATTAAAAGAACATTTGATTGTCATATTGATGCTTTATTTGGCATAGGTTTAAACCGAGAATTAAATATAGGTTGGCAACAAGTAATTCGAAAGTTTAATGAACAAGTGGGCCTAAAAATTTCGATTGATATACCGAGTGGCTTACAAGCAAATACAGGACAAGTCTTACCCTGTTCAGTAAGAACTGATCATACCTTTACTGTTTTAGGTCTTAAAGCAGGACTATTTACAGGGCAAGGTAAAGAGTACGCAGGACAAGTTCATTTAATTAATTTAATTCCTATAGACCACGAGTTGAAACCCTTAGCTTATTTGTCACCCACAAATATTAGACTTCCTCAGCGTATGGCATTTGGCCATAAGGGAAGTTATGGGCATGTTTTAGTGGTGGGTGGACATGAGCAAATGGGCGGGGCTGTTATTATGGCTGCTGAAGCTGCTTTTCATGCGGGGGCAGGCAAAGTGACAGTGGTTTGTCATCGCAACCATCATCAAGCCATTTTGTCGCGGGCACCTAATATTATGCTTCGTGATATTAATGCTTTAGATGAAAACAATATTAAAGAGATTCTATCTCAGGTCGATGCAGTCTGCTTTGGAATGGGATTAGGCCGTGACGATTGGGCAAAGCAGATTTACCAACAATGGTTTAATTTGTTAAATCAGAGTACACGCCTAGAAGTTGTTTTAGATGCAGATGCTTTATGGTTTCTGGTTAAACAGCCTGAAAAATTAAATACACATATTTATGCCACACCTCATCCTGGAGAAGCTGCTACTTTACTTGGTTGCTCTACAGCGCAAATTGAAAATGACCGAATTGCTGCAATTTATGCCTTACAACAAAAATATGCAGGCCAGTGGGTACTTAAAGGAGCGGGTAGCTTAATTTTAGAAGATAATTTGTATATCTGTACGCAAGGTAATGCTGGTATGGGAACCGGTGGAATGGGAGATGTGTTAGCAGGAATGCTTGCAAGCTTGAAAGCCCAATTCCACCAAGATATTGCGTTACATGAGATTGTTACCCTTCATGCACAAGCAGGAGACCTTTTAGCTAAAAATGGTATGCGTGGCTTGCAGGCTTTTGAGATGAATCAGGCAATTATTCAAGTCGTAAATCAATAAATTTTTAACGTCTGCGACTGCTAGAACGACTTCGCCCACGTGCCATACCACCTAAAGCATTTAAAACAGACAGTTTGCTCATACTTCCCGATGCATGAGCATGGCAAATGGCAGCAGCAAGAGCATCGGCTGCATCGGATTGAGGCTTAATCGTCAAATTAAGTAATCGCATGACCATCATTTGAACTTGTTCTTTATCGGCAGCGCCATAACCAACCACAGACTGTTTAATTTGACGGGCAGTGTATTCTGCAACTTGTAAATCTAAATTCACTAATGCGGCTATGGCAGCACCACGGGCTTGTCCTAGTTTTAAGGCAGAGTCTGGGTTTTGAGCCATAAAAACTTGCTCAACTGCAGCTTCAGTTGGACCATGGAATTTCACAATTCGCTCAACGCCAGCAAAAATACGTTTTAAGCGTTCTGGCATTTCTTGAGTTTCTGTTCGGATTGTACCGGCATCAACAAAACGTAGTTTACTACCATCTTTTTCAATGATTCCATAACCTGTTAAGCGTGAACCCGGATCAATACCAATAATCAATGCCATGTGAATACTTATATAAATAGTTTAGAGAGTATTGTTACATAGCCAAAAAGGTTCTGCATGCGTAATTTAAAGAATGCTGCGATGAATGGTTATTTTTCGGTTTTTATCGAACCAATTTATATCTTTAAAATCATTTGATGTAATTCTATTTTAATGGAATACTTATCTATAATTTTGGAATTAAAGTTTATCGGTAGATGGAAGATATTAATATCCGCATTGCGCAGCAAGTGCGTGAAATACGTCTAGCGCGTGGATATACCCTAGATATTCTTGCTAGTCGATGTCAGGTAAGCCGTTCTGCAATTTCACTCATTGAAAGAGGAGAAGCGAGCCCTACAGCTGTTGTTCTTGAAAAGCTAGCAAATGGTTTAGGGGTGCCTTTGACTCAGCTATTTGATTCCCCCCAGAATACTCAATCGCCTCAACCTATGGTACGGCGTACTCAACAAGCAGAATGGAAAGATCCAGAAACGGGATATATTCGCCGTCAAGTTTCGCCACCAAATTGGAAATCTCCATTTCAAATCGTTGAAATTGAATTTCCAGCTCTGTCACGAGTTACTTATGAAACAAGTACGAATTCTAAAGTTGTATTACAGCAAATTTGGGTGATAGAGGGGCAAATTGATATTCAATTGGGTGAAAACTTTTATGCTTTACAAGAGGGGGATTGTTTGGCGATGCAATTAGATCAACCGATCATATATAGCAATCCTTCTTCTAAAGCTGCTCGATATATTTTAGTTGTATGTAATGAGCTCGTCTCTATTCTTAAGGAATCTTCATGATTAAAAATCTTAATCCAAATTTACGTTTAATCGATTGTCATGAAGCTACACATGCAAAGGCTATATTAGATATTTTGAATGAAGCAATTATCAATTCTACTGCTTTGTATGACTATTTGCCGCGCTCTGAAGACTCAATGAAAAATTGGTTCGGGGTTAAAAGGGAAAATGGTTTTCCTGTCATTGGTATTGTAGATGAGACAAACAAGTTATTAGGTTTTGCAAGTTGGGGAACTTTTAGAGCTTTTCCTGCCTATAAATATACGGTCGAACATAGTATTTATATTCATCATGAACATCGTGGCGGCGGATTAAGCAAAATTTTAATGCAAGAATTGATTAAGCGTGCTCAAGAGGCAGACTTACATGTATTGATAGGCTGTATTGATGCAACTAACCAAGCAAGTATCGGTTTACATGAAAAAATGGGCTTTATTCATGCAGGTACTTTTAAGCAAGTCGGTTTTAAGTTTGGCCAATGGTTAGATGCTGCTTTCTATCAGTTAAATTTAAATACACCGCATACGCCAGTTGACGGATAAATAATAAGGTTTTCAAATTTCAAGTTTTAAAATAACCCAGTTTATAAGGATGAATATAAGCTGGGCTATAAAGTTCAAATTATAAAATACCTAGCTGCTCTAATCCCTTATAAGCAATTTCTTTTCGAATAGAACTAGGTATGCCTTTTTTCATTTCTAAATTGAGTGAGAACGCTACAATTTCTCCTTGAGGTTGAACGACCCAGCCTGTTAACCAGCCCACTTGAGGCTCCACATCCCATCCCCAACCACTTTTGGCATAAATTTTCCGTCCATTTTTTTCTTCTATGAACAGCATAGATTGAACTTGTTCTTGCACATTTTTGCTAAAAGGAAGAGTTTTATGGGCTAGTTCATAAGCAAACTGGGCTTCTTGTTGAGGTGTAATTTTAAGTGGACCAACAAGCCAAAAATCATCTACTGTTGAACCAATATCAGCATTACCGAAACTAATGCGTTTTATCTCTTTAGACATAAGATCAAGGCCAATTCGTCGAGCTAGTTCCTGATAAACTGGAATAGCAGAAGCTTTCATCGCATCGCCTAATGTCATGTCTTTTTCCCAATCGGGAAATAAACGCTTTTGCCCATCCCATTTAAACACTTCAGTTGGTGTTGCTTTATGATGCTCAAGTCCAATCAAAGCATTTAACATTTTAAAGGTAGAGGCGGGAACATATTCGGTTGATGCTCTTTTAAGATCATTGCCATAGACTTCCTCTATTTGCCCACGTTTTATAACTAAAACACCTTCAGTTTGTGCTTGATCAAACAATGATTTAATTTTCTCTGAGTTTTTATTGGTAGAAATTGACTGTATTTGATGCTGTTCTACCGTATTAAAAGAACATGCCGATAAAAACATCGTACCAATGGCAAAGAAAAGAGCTTTTTTAGTCATGAGTCTATGTGGGTTTAAAAGAGTTATTCTTTAATTTAACTTGAATAGAAGTCCTTTTAGATAGAGAAAATGTAAGTTATTTAGGAAATTCTATATCTATGCACTACTTCTTAAAATTTTATAAAACAACTATATAAATAAAGAAATATATCCAATTTTTCTAAGAACCTAAGTTTTCAACTAGACTAAAAAACTGCTTTCTTGAAGGACTTTCCGTTTAACTAGAGTAAAAAAATTAAAATCTAATTGAAGTCGCACTTGATAAACTTGATACAGCACTCATTAATAATAAAGCATGTTTGTTTTTATCGAGTTAAAATCAAATGTACTCCAGTATTGCAGACTCTTGTTGATCCGATAGCGTTGTTAATTTTTAGGAATTAGACAGAACTATCAAAGCTAAGAGGAACGCTTATACCTTATTTATAACTTAGGTAGGGTTGGGTCAAATAAAACTGCAATGAATTTTCTTTTTGAGATAGATAAAGTTTTACATGAATTTACTTCTTATTGTAGTTCTGGGCGCGATTGTTGAAATTGCCGTATGGATTGGTGTAGCACAGTTCATCAGTGGATGGTATGTGTTCTTTTGGTTCATTCTTGCTTTCTTTATTGGTTTGGGGCTTATTCGCAGAAGTACTGCTGGTATTATGCCTCAATTACAGCAAATGCAGATGACTGGCCAACTCGGTAATGACCCAACAGTAACTAAAAAACTTGCTTATGCTTTTGCGGGTTTCTTATTAATGTTGCCAGGCCTTGTTTCTGATGTGTTAGCGGTTTTAATTTTGATCCCTGGTGTTCAAACTGCTTTCCGTAATATAGCCATGAGAACTCTTGCAAAACGCCAACAAGCTATGATGGATAAAATGATGGGTGGTATGGGCGGTAATATGGGTGGGCAAAATCCATTTGCTGATCTAATGCGCCAAATGCAAGATATGCAGAATCAACAAGGTGGGGGCAGTCAAGGTCAATACCGTGATTCAAGCATTATTGACGGAGAAGCGCGAGAAGTCACTCCAGATCATAAGAAAATTGAACATAAAAATAGGGATTAATAAATACCTTATCTAAAGGCCTAAACCTCTAAAGTTTAGGCCTTTTTTATTTTAAGAAGATATAAATTATTTAGTTAGATGTTCAGTCACAACAGAATCTGTTTGAGCCACTTCAGTTGGGCTTTCTTGTGGTTTTGTTTGAGGTTGGTATTTGTTTGAAGCTAAGGCTGTTTGCTTATTTTCAGATTGTTGATAACCTCGGCTTCGGTTGGCTCGTTCGCGAAAGCCACCTTTATTAATGAGCTTTGTATGTGACATGCATTTGCCTAAAATGTGAGATTATTCGCTTATTTTAACAAATTTGGCAAAATATCAAAATAAGAAAAATAGTCCTATAAAAATAATATTTAACTTATATATATGTTTTTAATTAATATTTTTTAATTGACTCAATTGTTCATCCAGATTGAATTATCTATTCATTTCACATAGGATAAATATAAAGGATGTATAAATTAAAAAATGTAGCAAACCTATTAAAACAACAACGGTTGAAATGAGGGAAGGAGGGTTACCTATGCTATATCAATACCATTGTGCGTGTTGCGACAAAGTTGTGGCATCGACTGATAAATCATGTCCATATTGTGGTTCACAACATATTCGAAGCCCGTATGGCTTATGGATGTTTTGTGTGATGGCTTGTCTAGCTGTTGTCGTTGTATTTAAAGTTGTCCATATTTATATCCAGAACCATCAAGATACTCCAACGCAGTCAACTTTACTGGATGTATTAAATCAGGATGATAAAACGACAAGACAATAGATTTTGATTACAGCTACAAATAATATGGCGTCAAGGATGATTGCTAGAAGATTAAACCCTGCATACCATAAAATTTGAACTATAAATAAAAAAGCCCGCTCAATGGCGGGCTTTTTTACGATTTTATTTTAAAGGCCAGCAGCATCTTTAAGGGCATCAACTTTATCAGTTTTTTCCCAAGTAAATGCAGAGTCGGAACCTTCGCGACCAAAATGACCATAAGCCGCAGTTTGTTTGTACATTGGTTGAAGAAGATCCAACATACGAGTAATACCAAACGGTCTTAAATCGAAATGATCACGTACAAGTTGAATAATCAACTCATCAGAAACTTTTGCTGTACCAAAGGTATTAATTGAAATCGAAGTAGGTTCTGCTACACCAATTGCGTAACTCACTTGAATTTCACATTTGTCAGCAAGACCAGCGGCTACAATATTTTTTGCAACATAACGACCAGCATAAGCAGCAGAACGGTCAACTTTAGATGGATCTTTACCAGAGAAAGCACCACCGCCGTGACGAGCCATACCGCCGTATGTATCAACAATAATTTTACGACCCGTTAAACCACAGTCACCTACAGGGCCGCCAATAACGAACATACCTGTTGGGTTAATGTGGAACTTAGTAGCTGCATGGAACATTTCAGCAGGAATGATCGGTTTAATAATTTCTTCAATAACTGCTTCTTTAAGCTGGCTTTGAGAAATTTCAGGATCGTGCT
The DNA here is from genome assembly GCF_000588515.1 of Acinetobacter sp. 826659. Taxonomy (NCBI): domain Bacteria; kingdom Pseudomonadati; phylum Pseudomonadota; class Gammaproteobacteria; order Moraxellales; family Moraxellaceae; genus Acinetobacter; species Acinetobacter sp. 826659. The sequence goes on from NZ_JFYD01000005.1 coordinate 110,231, forward strand.
GAGTAGATAAAACAACGGCATCTAGACGTACAGGCTTGCCATTTTCATAGGCAAAAGTAACTTGGCTTTTTGCATCTGGGCGTAACCATGGCAGGGCACCAGAACGGCGAAGTTCAGCTTGACGCTCCATTAAGCGATGAGCATAAGAAATCGGCGCAGGCATAAGCACGTCTGTTTCACGGCTTGCATAACCGAACATTAGGCCTTGGTCACCAGCACCTTGATCTTCTGGTTTTTGACGGTCTACACCTTGAGCAATTTCAGGTGATTGTTTACCAATCATATTGATTACAGCACACGTTGACCCATCAAAGCCAAGATCAGAGTGGTGATAACCAATACCGTTAACAGTATTACGAACAACAGCTTCAACATCAATATTAGCAGTCGTTGTGACTTCACCTGCAAGTACAACAGCGCCTGTTTTTACCAGTGTTTCACAAGCAACACGTGCGTATGGGTCTTCTTTTAAGATTGCATCCAAAATAGCGTCGCTAATTTGGTCGGCCATTTTATCGGGATGACCTTCGCTTACAGATTCCGAGGTAAAAACAGCGTACTCGCGCATGAAAGTCCTATCTTGGTTATTTCAAAAGACATAATATGTTACATCGACTTGAGCTTGAGGACCAGTTCATACTGACTAAAAAGCATGAATTTATTTCATTTATAGTGTGTTTTAATTGATAAGTGTATTAGCAAAATTGATATAGAAAGCTTTAATTTAAAGTATTTATATTTTAACAACTTGTTGCTAGTGTATTTTTTAAACATATAACTTAATAAAAATCTTAAATATCAGAATTTGAATTTTAAAGTAAAGAAACATGATCAACGTATACAGGATTGGCTAACTATTTTATCTATATATCAAAAGCTAACAAGATTAATGTTCTTATATTTAGTCGTTGTGCAGAAAAATGAACACTGTTTTGTATAACTTAAAGATTCAAATGTTTTTTGTGTAACCAAGAAACGGTTAAAAATAAAGAAATATACCGTGTTGGGGTTTACCCTAGGCCTTTTTTTTAAGACAATATAGCGGCATTGAATGGTTATTCATCTTCTTCTTTTCATCAATCTATTAAAATTGGATTCTGATCTATGACGACCCCTTTAAACGAACGTCGTATTGCAAATGCAATTCGTGTATTGGCAATGGATGCTGTGCAACAAGCAAACTCAGGGCATCCAGGTGCTCCAATGGGGATGGCAGATATTGCTGACGTCGTCTGGCGTGAGTTTTTAAATCACAACCCAACAAATCCACAATGGGCAAACCGTGACCGTTTCGTTTTATCAAATGGCCATGGCTCAATGTTGCAATACGCTTTGCTTCATTTAACAGGTTATGATCTTTCAATTGAAGATTTAAAACAGTTCCGTCAATTGCATTCTAGAACTCCTGGTCATCCTGAATATGGCTATGCACCAGGTGTAGAGACGACAACTGGTCCTTTAGGTCAAGGTATTGCTAATGCTGTTGGTTTTGCTTTAGCAGAAAAAACATTAGCTGCTCAATTTAATAAAGATGATTTAAAAGTTGTTGACCATTTCACTTACTGTTTCTTAGGTGATGGCTGTTTAATGGAAGGTATTTCTCACGAAGTATGTTCTTTAGCTGGCACCTTACAACTTGGTAAATTGATTGCTTATTATGATGATAATGGTATTTCAATTGATGGTGAAGTAGAAGGGTGGTTCAGCGACGATACAGAAGAGCGTTTCAAAGCCTATGGTTGGCAAGTTCTTCGTGTAGATGGTCATGATGCTGATGCGATTCGTCAAGCGACAATCGAAGCAAAAGCTGAAACTCAGAAACCAACAATCATTATGTGTAAAACGATTATTGGTTTAGGTTCACCGAATAAGCAAGGTAAAGAAGACTGTCATGGTGCGCCATTAGGTAAAGATGAAATTACTTTAACTCGTGAAGCATTAGGCTGGAACGAAGAAGCATTTGTTATTCCTGCTGATGTATATGCTGCATGGGATGCAAAAGCAAAAGGTAGTGAATCTGAAGCAGCTTGGAATGCGGTATTTGCACAATATCAAGCAAAATATCCAACTGAAGCGGCTGAGTTACTTCGTCGTATCAGTGGTGACTTACCAGCAGAATTTGCAGCGCAAGCAGATGCTTTCATTCGTGAAACAAATGCGAAAGGCGAGACAATTGCAACTCGTAAAGCAAGCCAAAATACATTACAAGCATTTGGTCCTTTATTACCTGAATTGTTAGGTGGTTCCGCTGACTTAGCAGGTTCTAACTTAACACTTTGGAAAGGTTGCCAAGGTGTTCAAGAAAACCCAGCGGGTAACTACGTATATTATGGCGTACGTGAATTCGGTATGACTGCAATCGCTAATGGCGTTGCTTTACATGGCGGTTTCGTTCCTTACGTTGCAACATTCTTAATGTTTATGGAATATGCACGTAATGCGGTACGTATGTCTGCCTTGATGAAACAACGTGTAATTCATGTTTATACACATGACTCAATCGGTCTGGGTGAAGATGGTCCAACTCACCAACCAATTGAACAAATTGCCTCATTACGTGGTACACCTAACTTAAATACATGGCGCCCTGCGGATACTGTAGAAACTGCAATTGCTTGGAAGTCTGCTTTAGAACGCAAAGATGGCCCTACAGCACTTATTTTCTCTCGTCAAAACTTGCCGTTCCAAACACGTTCTGAAGAGCAAATTCAAAACGCTGCAAAAGGCGGTTATGTACTTGCTCAAGAAAAAGGCGAATTAAAAGCGATTATTATTGCAACTGGTTCAGAAATTTCTTTAGCAATGGAAGCTTATGCACAACTTGAAGGTGTGCGTGTAGTTTCTATGCCATGTGCAGAAGAATTTATGAAGCAAGATGCCGCATACCGTGAAGCAGTATTGCCAGCTCATATCCGTGCGCGTGTTGCTGTTGAAGCGGCTCATGTTGACTATTGGTGGAAGTTCGTTGGACTTGATGGCAAAGTAATTGGTATGACAACTTATGGTGAGTCAGCACCAGCAAAAGATTTGTTCCAATTCTTTGGTATTACGACTGAAGCTGTTGTTGCAGCTGTAAAAGAATTAACTGCTTAAATATTAAAGTAGTGTAAAAAAGCGCTTTAGATAGAGCGCTTTTTTATTTGAGAAGTTAAATAGTGAGTTCTGTTTGGATATTAATCTGAGAGGTTAATAACTTATGAATAGGGCAATTCTCTGCAACTTTTAGTAATCGCTTATGCTGGTCTTCAGTAAATTCACCTTTGAGTGTAATTTTTCGTTCAATATTATTTTGGCCTTTTTCAGGTTCGCCATTAGGGTTTAATGCTAAATCCACTTGAACATGATCAAGCTTAATACCTTTAAGATTCGCATACATTTCTAATGTAATTGTAGTGCAAGCCCCTAAAGCGGCTAATAAAAGCTGAACCGGGTTCGGAGCTGTATCTTGTCCACCTTTATCAGTCGGTTCATCTGCAAACCATTGATGACCTGAAGGATCGGTAAGAGTTACTCGATATGGGGTAGAAGTACTTTGTGCTTGGGCTGTATTAACCATGTTTTACCTTGTTATTCATCAATAAAATCGTAATAAAAATTAATAAATCTGAAGCTTCGAATAGAAGAATATCTAAACTTTATAATATTGTTTTTGAATAACAACTGTAACGCTTTTATTGTTGCATGGATGAAACATATCGTTTTATAAAGAATAGTGAATTAAATTACTTGATGTATACACTAACGACTATATCAATAAAGGATACGAAAAATGCATCTTAAAACATTAAGCTTCGGTTTGGCAGTAGCATTGGCTAGTTCAGTTACTTTAGCTGCGCCAGTAGACTACAAAATTGACTCAACACATACGGCTACTGTTTTCTCATGGAATCACTTTGGTTTCTCTACTCCAAGCGCTAACTTCTCCGATATCCAAGGTGTAATTAAAGTTGATAATGCTAAACCCGCAAACTCATCTGTAAATGTGACTATTCCTTTAAGCAGTGTAAATACAAACGTACCTGCTTTAGATAAAGAGTTCCAAGAAGAAGCTTGGTTTTATGCTGCTAAATATCCAAATATTACGTTTAAAAGTACGAAAGTTGAAACCAAAGATAAAAAGCACTTTAAAATTACTGGTGACTTAACTGTTAAAGGCGTAACTAAGCCAGTTGTACTTGACGCTGTTTTAAACAAGCAGGGCGAGCATCCCATGGCTAAAGTTCCAGCGATTGGTTTTAATGCCACAACTTCATTCAAGCGTTCTGACTTTGGTTTAGGAAGTTATGTACCGAACGTTGGTGATAAGATCACTGTAAATATTACGACAGAAGCAACTGCCGCTAATGCAGCTAAAAAATAAGTTATAAGTTTTCTTAAAAGCCCTCAAATATGAGGGCTTTTTTATTTAGACTGGCTCTTTTTTATCTGGATCTATAAATTCTAGGGGTGCTGAAGGATCGATATTTCTTTTCTGCGATTTTTCTCTTAAAAACTGGTAAGTAGGGACTTTTCTTTTTGCCTGATCGCGCAGTTTCTTTTTAATATAAAGAACCAGAGCAAAACATGTAGTTGCAACGGTCAGCATCATACCATTCATATAGCTCATGATTGAGCTTACATAGCCAATAGTCGTTAAGCGATGCATCATACGTTCAACTTGAGTGCTACTTTCAATGCCCGTAATTGCCCAACTACATAGATGTTCGCAATTATTAATAATCAAATGATAGTGATTTTCATGCATACGTGAGCGCATTCGGCGAACGACAATCTTTCCTTTATAACGAGGTCTATCATAAGAACGAACGTGTATTCTTTTGCCATGTGAGAACGCATCTATTGAGGTGATTTCAATCGGGCGTTTTTTGACGAAATGAGCTAAGCCGGAATAATGGATAACTCGACCTCTCCCTGCATATATACCATGATGGCTATAGCCGAGATGCTTTACGATGAGGTGAGCCCCTAAAGGGTAGCGTTTATTCGGTTGTTGCATGCTTACGCTGATCCAATAAAGTGTAAATGGCTTTTATTGAAAAGCTGCTAAACATTATAACCAATATCAGCAATTTGCAGTGTGTTGATTACGTCGAATGAAGGAATTTGATGCATATTCAATCTATTTATATTTCTTGTATATAATTTAAGAACTTAATATGAAGGGAAAATGTCATGTCAGGTGTTATTCAATGAAATGGGTCGTCGGGTGCTTAGCTTTATATGGGCTTTTGTTTCAGTCTGCATATGCTATAGCACATCAGCAGATTAAAACGGTAGAAGGTGATCAGTACGATGTGGTCTCGATCAGAGATTTTAAAGCATTGCGCCTGTTTTTAAGAAATCCTCATAATCAGCAATACTATAAAAGCTTTAACAAAATTAATGAACAATTAAAGCAGTGCGAGCAGCTTAGCTTTGCAATGAATGCGGGGATGTTTCATTTAGGATTTTCTCCAGTAGGGTTGTATGTTGAACGAGCTAAGGTAATTCAACCCTTAAATGAGCATAAAGGATTGGGAAATTTCTTTTTACAGCCGAATGGTGTATTAGCTTGGAATAAAAAACAGGCCTTTGTTTTAACTACGCAAAAATATAGCCGACAAAATTTGAAAGTTGATTATGCAACCCAATCTGGGCCAATGTTAGTTATTGATGGAAAGATAAATCCTCTTTTTTTACCAGACTCTCAATCAAAGAAAATTCGTAATGGAGTTGGTATACGGGATAATAAACTCTACTTTGTAATATCGAAAAATAGGGTGAATTTCTATAATTTTGCCAAGTTTTTTCAAGGAAATCTTAAAGTAGAGCAGGCCTTATATCTTGATGGTTCTATTTCTAGTTTATATATGCAAAAGAACAATCAGAATGATCAGCAATTTCAAATGGGACCAATGGTCGGTTGGGTAGACGAGTCCAATTGTGCATTGAAGTGAAATATAAAAAAAGCCAGTACAAGACTGGCTTTTTAATTAATGAATAGATGGTTTTTGAGTGAGTTCATTTAACTCTTTTCGGCTATAACCACGGGAAATAAGAACTTTTTTAATTCCCTTAATGACATCTTCATCTGTTGCTTGTGCAAGTGCACTTAGAAGTTGTTCATTAGTTTTACATGAGCAGTCATTTTCAACACAAGCAGTTTGGTTTTTATGCTCGTTATGCTGTTGATCTGCCAAGAACAGCTTTTGCCAAAAACTCATAGAGCCTTCATATACAACCTAACATAGCTCGAAATATAGCCAATCTAAAATAAAATACAAGACTCCATAAGTGATAAATCCACCAATTGAACTCGAGAATTTTCGATGGGAATGCTTGAATTAAACGAAATTATGACGAATAGATGACTTGATATTTTTTGAAAATTTAAATACTTAACTAATAAAACGTTAAAAAATAAGGAGGTATGTAGCCTCCTTATTTAAAACTTTACAATGAAAGATTTTGTTTAAATCTTCTCAAGTAAAACACCAGACTCGACATGATGCGTATAAGGGAACTGATCAAATAAGGCGAATTTAGTCACTCGATGAGTTTGACTGAGAGTTTTTAAATTTTCATATAGCGTGTCAGGGTTACATGAAATGTAGATAATACGTTCAAAACCTTGTAAAAGTTTTAAAGTCTCATCATCAATTCCTGCGCGTGGAGGATCTACAAATACGGTGTCAAAGTCATAGCTCTGAATATCAATATTTGCTTCTTGTAGACGACGGAATTCTCGTTCACCTTGATAAGCCTGAGTAAACTCTTCAGCAGATAGACGTGCTACCTGAATATTATCAATTTGGTTTTGTTCAATGTTCCATTGAGCTGCATAAACAGAGGATTTTGCAAGCTCGGTAGCCAATACTCGTTCGAACTTTAAAGAGAGCGGAAGCGTAAAATTACCATTACCGCAATAAAGTTCTAATAAGTGTTTTTTCGAACCCTCAGCTGCATCACATGCCCATTGCAGCATTTTTTTGCAAACTTGCGCATTAGGCTGGGTAAAGCTACTTTCAATTTGTTTATATTTAAATGAACGATTTAATAGTTCGAATTCTTCAACAACGAAATCATCACCAATAACAATTTTCTGGCCACGACTACGGCCCATAATTTTAATATCTAATTTATCGGCAAGTGCTTTAGCAGCTTGTTCCCATTCTTGATCCAGTTTACGATGATAAATGAGGGTAACCAACATTTCTCCGCTAAGTGTTGCGAGGAAATCAGCTTCAAATAAACGATTAGAAAGCTTGGGTTCAGCTTTGAGTTCTTCCAAAAGTTTTGGCATTAAATCATTGATGCTATGATCTGCAATTGGAAACTCATCAATGCGTACAACGGTTTTTTGCTTGTCGTCATCGTTACGCTCAAACATGGCATAGAACATATCATTTTCTGTATGCCAGATACGAAATTCAGCACGCATACGGAAATGTTGTTCAGGTGATTCAAACACTTCTAATGTAGGTGGTGTAAATTCAGAAAATTGAGTAGTAATGCGTTCAATTTTAGCTTGAAGTTGTTGACGATAAGAAGAGGTCATAGACAAAGAAAATTTAGACAGAATCAAATAGTGAATGGTATCAAAAAAATTGAGCTTACAGGAGCCAATTTTAACCAGATATACATAAGAGAAAAGAGGTACCTAAACTAGAGATGATTTAAAACGCGATTAATAAAATCTGATTTTATTGTTCTATATTGATCGGGGTCTAAATGACTACACTGTAATTTTAATTCATTATATTCATTAACCAACGTGGGTGAGTTTATAAGCTTATTTTTAAATGTTAAGAAAAATGTGAATATTGAATCCGTGACTACAATTTGAAATGCTACATCATCATTGTTGAGTGACTCGAGCATGCAAAGCTCATGTGTCCTTAATGTGTTTTGTTTTTCGATAAAGTTAAGTGTTTTTAATTGTTCTATTGCGAATTCAAATTGCTCAGACATAACTTCAATATAAATATCTAAATCACCTTTTGAAATTGCATTCGGTATAGCGGATGAACCAATATGCTCAATTTGGGCAAATGGTAGAAGTGTGGAAATGTCTTTTTGATATGAATTAAAAAGCTGAGCGCATCTTTGTTGATATTGTTCTGGTTCTAAAAAGATCATTATTAAAATCTCGAGTTTATAAAATCTATATATTTAAGAATAGATTACTTTATTAAATAAAAAAGCCCAAATACTGAGATTTGGGCTTTTTAGAAAGTTATATATTAATCAGTCATTGTCATTAAGCTTGCGTTACCACCAGCTGCAGCTGTATTCACACTAATTGCACGTTCAATCACTAAACGCTCAAGTGGAATATTCTCATTCGGCTCAACGTGAGTAATACCAACAATTGCGCCAGAACGCGTAGCAACTTCTTGTTGTAATGAGAAGATTTCTTCACGGTTACCATGATGTAAAACTGCATCAAAATCATCTGATGCGATATTTTTAACCGTAGTAATTGCTGCAAGTACATCTTTTGGCAAAGTTTGTTTGTATTTTGCCAATAATGGGCTATTTGGCATTACTGCTGCTTGGCTACCTACTGCAAAAATTGCGAGCAATTGATGCAACTGATTCTGTTCTGTGTCAGCGATAGAAAGAACACGATGACGTGGCAAAATAATATATTGGTTACTTTCCCCAGTAGGGCCTTGTAACTCATAGAATTTACCAACACCAAATGGTTCGATATCACGATTTGCTTGCGGTAAATGCTGTTTCGCCCAATTTTGTAAGCTCTGATAAACCTCACGGTTAAAGCCTTCAAAAGCAGTTTGCTCATTCTTCATAGCAAATGGTGTTGCCAATACTTTGTTTGAACACTGCTGCATCAAGCGATACATGTAAAGCGGACCACCAGCTTTCGGGCCTGTACCAGATAAACCTTCACCACCGAATGGTTGTACACCAACGACAGCACCAACAATATTGCGGTTGATATAAAGGTTACCCACTTCTGCATGTTGAATGACTGTTTGGATGGTTTCATCAATACGGGTATGTAGACCCATTGTTAAACCATAACCTTTGGCATTAATGCGTGAGATCAACTGCTCAAGCTCACCATACTTATAGGTAATGATGTGTAAAACTGGACCAAAGACTTCGCGTTGCAAGTCATCAAGGTTAGGGAGTTCAATTGCTGTTGGTACAACAAAGGTTCCTTTATCCAGTTCATTCTGGCTTGTTGAACCAAACATCAACTGATGTACTGGATAGCCTTTCGACTTCATTTTTTGGATGTGTTGATCAATCGTCTGTTTTGCTTCGTCATCAATAACAGGACCAATGTCAGTTTTTAAAATCGCAGGGTTACCTACAATCAACTGCTGCATTGCACCTTTAAGCATTTTAATAACGGTTGCAGCACTGTCTTCTTGTACACATAAAATACGTAAAGCAGAGCAACGCTGACCCGCGCTATCAAAAGCAGAACTTACAACATCAAGTACGACTTGTTCAGTTAATGCTGATGAGTCCACAATCATTGCGTTTTGACCGCCAGTCTCTGCAATCAGAGGAATAGATTGACCATTTTCGGATAAACGTTTCGCAACGGTTTTCTGTAAAATTTTTGCAACTTCAGTCGAACCAGTAAACATGATGCCATCAATACGACTATCTTGGCTAAGCTGAGCACCTACTGTTTCACCGCGGCCAGGAAGTAGCTGTACAGCACCATGTGGAATACCAGCTTCCCATAAAATCTGAACTGTTTGAGCTGCGATTAATGGGGTTTGTTCAGCAGGTTTAGCAATAACGCAGTTACCACTGACTAATGCTGCAGCAATTTGGCCAGAGAAAATTGCAAGAGGGAAGTTCCACGGGCTAATACAAAGTACAGTACCTAAAGGCTGAATAGCTGTATTTGCAGGAAGATTCTCAACTTGAGTTGCGTAATAACGTAAGAAATCTACAGCTTCACGAACTTCTGCAATCGCATTGGCATAAGTTTTCCCACTTTCACGGCAAAGTAATACCATCAACTCTTGAATGCGGCTTTCCATTAGGTCAGCTGCATGTTTTAAGTGTTGAGCACGCTGTTCTTTAGGCGTATTTGACCATTCTGACTGAGCTTGTTCAGCTGCATTAAGCGCAATTTCAACATGCTTAAGATCAGCTTCTTGCACATAACCAACAATTTCATCATTTTGTGCTGGGTTTGTAATTGCAACAGAATGACCTTGCTCTAATGAATCGTTATTTGCCAATAATGGATAACTTTGCCAAATACGATTACGTAATTCTTGAGCTGTGCTGTCTAAAGCAGCGAGTGGAGTATCGTTTGCTAAATCATAACCTTTAGAGTTTTTACGAAGTGTTCCGTACATATCTAAAGGTAGTGGAATTGATGGATGTTTTAAACCAACTGAACCTTCAAGCTTAGCTGCATGACGAATATCGTAAATTGGAGACTGGATAAGGTCTTCAACTTTAAGTGTTTTATCGGCAATACGGTTAACGAATGAAGTATTCGCGCCATTTTCGAGTAAACGACGAACTAAATAAGCTAACAAAGTTTCATGGTTACCAACGGGTGCATAAATACGGCATGGCACGCCTAATTTATTTTGCTCGCGTGGACCAACAACTTGTTCATAAAGCGGTTCACCCATGCCATGTAAGCATTGGAATTCATATTGACCAGCATAATATTTGCTTGGATCCGCTAAATGATAGATCGTTGCCAATGTTTGAGCATTATGAGTGGCAAATTGCGGATAGATGAACTCTGGCGCTGCAAGTAATTTTTTAGCACATGCGATATAAGATAAATCAGTATGTACTTTACGAGTAAAGACAGGGTAGTCATCCATACCTTCGATTTGCGCTTTCTTAATTTCGCTATCCCAATATGCACCTTTCACAAGACGAATCATGAGACGCTTTTGGCTGCGTTTAGCAAGGTCAATAATATAATCAACCACGAAGAAACAGCGTTTTTGGTAAGCTTGAATAACGAAGCCAATACCTTTCCAGTTTGCAAGTTCTGGCTCGAAGCAAAGACGTTCTAGTAACTCAAGAGAAATTTCTAAACGTTCTGATTCTTCAGCATCGATATTTAAGCCAATATTGTACTTTTTAGCCAAACGAGCGAGTTCAAATACTTTGCCGTAAAGTTCTTGATGAACACGTTCAATTTGCGCGCGTTGATAACGAGGGTGTAAAGCAGAAAGCTTAATTGAAATGCCCGGGCCATCATAAACGCCTTTTCCATTAGACGCTTTGCCAATTGCATGAATGGCTTGTGTATAATCGTTAAAGTAGCGTTCAGCATCATGTTCGGTTAAGGCTGCTTCACCTAACATATCGTAAGAATAGCGGAAACCTTTGTCTTCGAGTACTTTCGCATGGTCTACAGCTTCTTCAATGGTTTCACCAGTCACAAACTGTTCACCCATCATACGCATTGCAACGTCAACAGCTTTACGAATGATGCCACGTCCACTGCGTGCTAAAAGGCCAGTAAGTACACTTGAAAGACTGGTTTGCTTTGGAGTTTCCATGAGCTTACCAGTTAACATAAGGCCCCATGCAGCAGCATTTACAAACATTAAGCTGCTTTGGCCAACATGTTCTTTCCAGTTACCTTGATTGATTTTATCTCGAATAAGCAAATCACGTGTTGCTGAGTCTGGAATACGAAGCAAAGCTTCGGCTAGACACATGAGCGCCACGCCTTCTTGTGAAGAAAGAGAGAATTCTTGTAATAACCCTTGAACAATACCTGCTTTACCCGAAGAGGTCTTGCGTTCACGTAAATTATTAGCAAGATTAAAAGCTAGGTCATAAATTTTATGATCTAAATCATCAGATACCGCAGCAGCTTGTAATAGCTCTTCTACCGCTTCTGGTTCAGCACGTCGCCAAGCTGTATTGATGCGTTGTTCAAACTCACTTTTATCGTTGAATTCGGTGATATAGCCTTGGTGAGATTTATCCATTTGATGAAAAGTATCCATTGTGTTCATATCTGTTTCCGCCAACCAGCTCTCGTAAACTCATCTTGAGTAGAGAGGTTTAGATAATTTATCATTACAGAAGAAACACCGAATAACTCACTATATTTAGCCCATTTTTTAGAGGAAAATTCAGATGAATGGCCCAATTTTAAGCCTTGACCGCACTGATTTAAAAATTTTGGATATTCTTCAAACAGATGGGCGAATTTCTAATAGTAAATTGGCGGAACTTGTTAACTTGTCACCAACAGCAGTGATGGCCCGAGTTCAAAAATTAACGAAAGATGAATTCATCTTAGGATATGAAGCTAAATTAAATCCGGTTAAGTTAAACGCAAATTTTTTGGTGTTCGTTGAAGTATTACTAGATAAAACCACACCTAATGTTTTAGATGAGTTTATTGATGCTGTGGTTCACTATCCAGAAATTGTTGAATGTCATATGGTGAGCGGTGGCTTTGATTTTTTAATTAAATTACGAAGTGGCAGTATGGAAGAATTTAGACGTATTGCAGGGCAGGTGCTGTGGCAATTGCCGGGGGTAAAAGAGACTCGTAGTTATCCCGTCATGCAAGTTGTAAAAGATACTTCAAAAATTAAAATTAAAACCAAAAATAAATAAAGGGGCCGAAGCCCCTTGATTTATTTCAATGAATTATACGCTTTCTTTGTAGAGTTCATCTGCTTTTTCGAAGCGTCCAGTTACTGTTGTATTTGGCGCTTTAGTTAAAAGACTCACTACAATGATACTGATAAATGCAAGGATAAAGCCTGGAATAATCTCGTAAACACCTGTGTCTGCGAAAAGGTTTTTCCAGCCAATCACTACAACTGCACCAACGATCATACCTGCTAAAGCACCTTGTAAATTCATACGTTTCCAGAATAATGACAAGATGATAAGCGGACCAAATGCAGCACCGAAACCAGCCCATGCATAAGCAACAAGGCCAAGAACTTTACTGTCTGGGTTACCAGCAAGAGCAATCGCAAGAACAGCAATCGCAAGAACCATAACACGGCCAACCCATACAAGCTCTTTCTGAGATGCATTCTTACGAATGAAACCTTTGTATAAATCTTCTGTTAATGCACTTGAACATACCAAAAGCTGACAGCTCAATGTACTCATCACGGCTGCTAAAATTGCAGCCAAAATGATACCTACAATCCATGGATTGAATAAGATTTTAGTCAATTCCATAAATACTGTTTCAGGGTTTTTGCTTACAACTGCTGCTAGTTCAGGGTGTTGCTCAAAGTAAGCAATACCGAAGAAACCAGCACCGACTGCACCAGCTAAACATAAAATCATCCAAGTCATACCAATACGGCGCGCAGCAGGAATTGATTTTACAGAGTCAGCAGCCATGAAACGTACAAGGATATGTGGTTGACCAAAGTAACCCAAACCCCATGCCATGGAAGATAAAACTGCCACTACACTTAAATCTGAAATAATATTGAATGCATGTGGACGAGCAGTTTCAATGAGTGTCACAAATTGTGTTGTATCGCCAATTGCAAGATAAGTTACGATTGGTGTTAATAACAAAGCAAAAATCATTAGGCCAGCTTGGAATGTATCTGTCCAGCTAATCGCTAAGAATCCACCGATACAAACATAACTGATGGTTGCAATTGCGCTGAGCCAAATAGCAGTGGTGTATGACATTCCGAATAAATTTTCAAATAAACGGGCGCCTGCTACCATGCCTGAAGCACAATAAATTGCGAAGAAAACCAAGATGATAACGGCAGAGAAAATACGAAGTACTTTTTTCTGATCGTCAAAACGACTTGTAAAATAATCTGGCAACGTGAGTGCATTATTTTGGACTTCAGTATGAACGCGTAATCGACCAGCAACCAGTAGCCAGTTAAGCCAAGCACCGATAATAAGACCAATTGCAATCCACGCTTCAGATAAACCAGAAAGATAAATCGCGCCCGGTAAACCCATGAGCAGCCAACCACTCATGTCTGATGCGCCTGCGGATAATGCAGTTACGAAACTGCCTAAACGACGACCACCGAGAATATAATCTGAGAAGTCGCTTGTAGCACGGTAGGCAAATAAGCCGATAAGTACCATTGCTACGATGTACACCATAAACATGATGAGGGTGGGATCAAAATAACTCATAATGGATGTGTGTCCTTATATCCATAATCCGTGATTGTAACCTAATCCAGGTCGCTGTTTTCTTGTACGGCATCCAAGAGGTTGAGATTCAACCACAAAAGATTTTTTTTGCACTGTTATTTTTATATTGTACTTTTGTATCTTTGTGTAAATTAAAATAAATTGATTTTAAGGATATAAAATTATAATATTAATCATTAACTTATAATTTTTTAATATTTATTTTTTTAAATTTTTTCAGCAAAAAAATGTCATTTTCTAAAAAAAATAAATCGATATTGAGTTATAAATAGGCTATTGGTCAAAAAAAATTTATAGAAATTTAGAATAAAGTTAAAAAAATCGACAATTTTTTGTTCAGTTAATAATTTTTTTTATGCACGTTGGGTTTATTTAGTGTCTAAAAATAGCAATTAGCCGATTAAATTTTCAAAAAGTCTATGCATTCCTTGAGTCGCTGACATCTTTAATAATTCATATTGGTGAGGAACACGCAGATGATCCGCATTTGGGTCTATATAGTAGGCTTTACATTGATTTGAAATTTCATGAACTAAAGCTGCAACTGGATATACGCTTAATGTCGAGCCGATCACAATAAAAATATCTGCACTCTGTACTAATTGAATTGCTTCTTCATAGGCAGGGACAGCTTCACCGAACCAGACTACATGTGGACGCAGGGGATAGCCATCTGGGCAAAAGTCTTGTTCTAAATCTAGCTTCCAACCATTAATATGGTAAAACTGTGTTGTAAATTGTGTATTCGGGCCAGAGCTTTTCGCTAAACGAATATTTCCATGCAAATGTAAAACGTTAGAACTTCCAGCCCGTTCATGTAAATCATCAATATTTTGAGTAATCACTTGTACGTCAAAGTAGTCTTGTAGTTTGGCAATATAGTGATGAGCTTCGTTGGGTTCAGCCTCTAAAATATTTTTACGTCGCTCATTATAAAAGCGTTGAACTAGAGCAGGGTTCTTTTGCCATGCTTCAGGTGTGGCAACTTGTTGGATGTCGTAATTTTCCCATAGACCATTACTGTCACGAAAAGTGCTAATTCCACTTTCAGCACTCATGCCAGCGCCAGAGAATACAACAAGCTTTGTCATAGAAGTCACCGATTCGTAAAACTGAATTTGAATAGATTTTGAATAGATAAAGAAAAAAACCAGTTTAAGACTAAACTGGTTTTTATTAAATATGAAAAGCTATAGCTATCTTTTATAAGCCAGCTTCATATTCTGCATTTGTTAAAAGTTTTTCAACATCTGCAATGTTGTCTGGTTTGATTTTATAAATCCAGCCTTTTCCATATGGATCGTCATTTACAAAATCAGGATCATCTTCAAGGTCAGTATTTACTTCTACTACAGTGCCTGAAACAGGAGCATGGATGTCAGAAGCAGTTTTTACTGATTCAACCACACCAGCTTGTTCGCCAGCAGTAACTTTACTCCCAACTTCCGGAGTTTCAACGTAAACCAAATCGCCAAGTTCATCTTGTGCATGATCGGTAATCCCTGTAATAACAAGATCACCCTCAATCTTTACCCACTCATGTGTACGTGCATACTTCAGTTCAGAAGGATGATTCATGGTAACTCCTTAAGCTTGTGTCCAATAGTTTTAAACATTATAAGTATGGGTCTTTACGCCAGTTGCTTGGGCTACGGCCACTCCAGCGTTTAAAAGCACGGCTAAAATTTGCAACGTCTGAATAGCCAAGTTCATCTGCAATTTGTTCAAGACTATAATCTGTACGTGAAAGTAGAGATGTTGCATGTCGATAGCGCACTTCATCAACCAATGTAGAAAATGAAGTTCCTTCAGCCGCTAATTGGCGCTTTAGTGTGCGGTCTGACATGTGTAGACATTCAGCTACATTTTCAATGCTTAAATAATGTTGTTCAGAATTACTTAAAATATCACGAACTCGCATTGCTAAGCGACGGCGCTCACCTAAAGCGGAAAGTTCGGCTTCGCACTGATTAATAGCAACCTGACTTGCGATAGGATCAGCATTAACTAATTTAATTCCTAAGTATTTTTTATCAAAACTTGAAATCAGATGTGGCTGGTTGAAGCGAATTGTGCTGCTTAGTTTATTTCTATACTTTTCAAAGCCTTCTGGTTCAGGAAAGTCCAAATCTACATCACCAGCTAAATCTTCGATACCCGTAATCGCTTTAGCCATACTCATGATGCCAATGGTCAAACCTAAAACGATTTCTGTTCTTAGAGGTTCAAGTTCGATGTCACACTGTAATTGTAGGGTTGCTTTAGGCCCAAACGTTGAAAAATAGAGTTGTAAAAAAGGTAGTCGTAGTTGAATAAAGCGTGCTGCAAGGGCAATTGCTTCAGTAATGTCTTTGGCTGTCATAATTGCATAGCCAATGAAGCCATGAATCGAAATACGCATTTGAGTACCAAGATGATACCCCAACGTGGTTTCACCAGTTAAATTAAGCGCGTGTTTAACCAGTTCATTTGCTACAGGTGTAGAAATACGATAATCAGGATCGGCCAGTTGCTCACTAGTAAGATGAAATGGAGCAAATAATGTTTCATCGTTATATCCCCAACGTGAAACAACATCTAATAGCAATAAGCCATAGACACCCGGAATACCTTGATCTTGACGAGCTGAGGTAATTTTCATATGCGTTCCATTGCTCTCATCAATTTGTCACATGCATTTCTTACACATCTTGTCATGAAATATAATCTGAGTTTATAAAAACTGTTAGACAATCATATCAACCATGTTTTAAACATTCTTTTTAAAGACAACAATTTTTGTTGTTGAAATAAGTAATACGTCGCCATTTTGATTTAAGGCTTGCGTAACGTAACTTACAATACCACGATCTAATTTTGTTTTGGATGGTGTGATCGCTGAAATTTCGGCTTCCACATGAATTTTATCACCTGGTCGAGTAGGGCGTGGCCACCGTAAGCTAGACTCTGAACCAATCAGGCCACCATGAATCGGCATACATTCCGTCCATAACCGCATAGTAATTGCAGAAGTATGCCAACCGCTAGCAGCAATTCCTTGAAAAATTGGATCGTGCTTCGCTTGTTCTTCATCTATATGGAAGGGTTGAGGGTCATAGGAGCTTGCGAATTTTTTGATTTCATCTAAGGTAATTTCATATTCACGGCTAATGAAACGATCACCAATTTTCAAATCTTCTAAATAAAGCATTAATCTTGACCCTGTAATACTTTTTGTTCAATTAGGAAACCGCCTGTTTGACGTTTCCATAACTGTGCGTATATACCATTTTGCGCAATTAACTCTTCATGAGTTCCTTGCTCAGCAATTCGACCTTCATCAAGAACGATTAAACGGTCCATTTGTGCAATAGTAGATAAACGGTGTGCAATTGCAATAACGGTTTTATCAACCATCAGGTCATTTAAACTTGACTGGATTGCTGCTTCAACTTCCGAGTCTAATGCACTAGTTGCTTCATCTAAAATAAGAATAGGAGCATCTTTTAAGAAAACACGTGCAATAGCAATACGCTGTCTTTGACCACCAGAAAGTTTAACACCACGTTCACCTACTTGAGCGTTATAACCACTACGTCCTTTTAAATCAACTAATTGCGGAATAAATTCAGCAGCTTTGGCTTTATTTACAGCATTCTCCATGTCTGCATCAGAGGCATCAGGGCGACCATATTTAATATTTTCTGCAACTGAGCGATGTAATAAAGACGTATCTTGAGTAACTAAAGCAATATTAGCTCTTAGACTATCTTGAGTTACATCTTCGATGTTTTGGCCATCAATTAAAATAGCACCTTGCTTAAGATGGTAAAAATGTAAAAGCAACTGAATTAGCGTAGACTTTCCTGCGCCAGAACGGCCCACAATTCCTATTTTTTCGCCTGCTCTAATATGCAAGTTGAAGTGATCAATCACATTTTTATTGTTATAAGCAAAGCTTACATCTTTAAATACAATCTCACCTTTGGTCACTGCAAGTGGTTTCGCATCTGGTTTGTCTTGAATATTGATTTTTTTACCTAATGTTTGCATACCATCTTGAATGGTTCCAACATTTTCAAATAAGGCTGACATATGCCACATCATAAATTCAGCCATACTATTAAGTTTTAAAATCATTGCAGTAGTTGCTGCGATTACACCTAATGCTGCTAAACCTTGGGTCCATAGCCAAACAGAGGTACCAATTACACCTACAAACAAAACAGCAGACAACATATTAATGCTGACTTCAAAGAGGGTACCTAAGCGCATTTGAGCATAGACTGTAGTCATAAACTCTTTCATAGATGCTTTTGCGTATTGGCTTTCACGACCAGCATGGGCAAATAGCTTTACCGTTTGGATGTTGGTGTATGCATCTGTTACACGGCCCGTCATGATTGCTCTAGCATCGGCTTGTTGCTGAGAAACTTTACTTAAGCGGGGGATAAAGAACCATGCGCTTAATAAAAATAGGCTTAACCAAACTAAAAGTGGAATAAGTAAAATTGGTGAAATTGCGCCAAGAACAATGCTGACCGTAATAAAGTAAATGCTGACGTAGGCCAACATGTCACCCAAAATAATCCAGAACTCACGGATTGCTAATGCTGTTTGCATAACCTTCGCAGAAAGTCGTCCTGCAAAGTCGTTATGGAAAAAGTCTAAGCTTTGTTTCAATAAAAGATTATGGAAACGCCAGCGCAAACGCATTGGGAAGGTGCTATATAAAATCTGATGTTTGATAATAGATTGAATATTTACAAAAAAGATGTTGGTAAATAAGACCGCAATCAAAATGAGTAAATCAGTAGCATGCTGACTTAAAAAGCTTTCCGGATGACTTTTACTTAACCAGTCTACGAGTTGTCCAATCTTTGAAAAAAGTAAGGCTTCAAAGCTTGCAGCACCTGCTGTAAAAAGAATGAGTAAGAATAAATAAGGGCGTAGGCCTTCCGTAGCTTGCCACACAAATGGGAAAAAACGAGTCGGTAAAGGTTCATCTAAACCTTTAGTTGGGTAGGGATCTACAAGTTTTTCAAACCACTTCAGCATGAATTACTACCTTTGACACAAAAGCCACTTAATTAAATCTTTGCAATTTAATTTGCAAAAAGTCAGTTAGATCAATATCACTTAGGGTCTCGATCTTGTGAATATATGCAAATACACATGAACTGATAATGTTGTACGTCTTAAATTAATACATGACGCAAAAATGGAGACTCGAAGAAATCTCAAGAACGTCGCGAGGACTAAAAATATTATTCATTATATCGAGATTAATAGATAAAGGGTGAAGGAATTTATTCTTTAAGTATTTTTTATTAGTATTTTGAACATCTGTTAAATTATTACAGCTATACATTAATTAGAAAAGACCTTTAGATCTATATCCTAAAGGCCTAAGTATTGTATTACCACATTAGGTCGTCTGGAATAACATATGCTGCATATGGATCTTCCTCATCAGTGGCTTTTTTGTTTTTTTCCGCATTATTTATTAAAATGAAACCTTGCATTTTTTTATCAATTTTTTCACCTAAAGCTTTTGGAAGATAGGCGTATTGATCTTGATCTTTAGCAATAACTAGGCTACCTGCAACAAGTGCATTATAAACTTGCTGAGATAAATACACTTTTTTGATTCTATTTTCATCAATAAATTGATAAGCCACATCCCCAGCAAAATCAGTAATCTTGTGCTGCTTAATCATCTGAATGATTGATGCTTTAAGTGCTTTTTCTTCAAGCTGTTTCTGTTTTTCTAAATTTAAAGCCTGATCTTTAGCTAACTTTTCTTGTTGAGCTTTTTCAATATTTGCTTTGATTTCAGCTTCATTGCTTAGCCCAAGACGTTGTTCGTGATGAGCTTGCTTTGTTAATTTTTTTGCTTTTTTATTATCAACTAAACCAGCTTTTAATAGCTGTGCTTGTAAGGCATTTTTAACCATGTCTTAGTCCTTGTGTGAAGTTGAAGTACTATAGAGATAAACTATCCAGTAAGAAATACTTAAGGCTAAGCTTAGAATTGCTGGCAATAAAAATGATTGTAGTTTCAAATATGGATGTACTGAAGCGGCAAGAATTCCACCCAGCAGGAAGCCAGCAAGAATAAGTAAATGTAAAACAATACGACGATTTTCTACAATTAAGCCTCTGGCTTTATACCCAAGTGCTAAACCAATATCAGTCAGCACACCAGATAGATGGGTAGTGCGAATAATTGTTCCTTTGTAGTGGCTTACCATCGCATTTTGTAACCCCATTGCCGTACAAGCCCATAATAATCCATAGCGTGGAAAATAAGGAAGCAATAGCCAGCAAAGGAAAATGAATAAGGCAACAAGGCTCAAAGGTAAGCCATAACGACGACCTAGTCGAAAATGACTGCTACCTAAAATAAAACCACTATAAAATGAACCGCAAACATAACAAATAATCACCAGAAGTAAAAAAATGATATGTTCTGGTTGCCACTCTACCAAACTCATAGCCAGCATACTAACGTTGCCAGTCATATGTGAAATAGATTGATGCAAAAGAGTAATTAACCCTAAGACATTAATCATTCCGGCATTAAATGCCAGCAAAAAGGCTCCAAGTTGGAACCAGTTTGGTAGACGTTGAAATGGCATTTTGATTAAGACGTTTGTTTAGAGCGAATATCTACAGCTGCAGTAAATAATACATCTGTAGATGAGTTAAGGGCTGTCTCTGTAGAGTCTTGCAATACACTGATAATCATACCAACCGCTACAACTTGCATCGCAATTTCTGTTGAAATACCAAATAGACTACAAGCTACAGGAATAAGTAGTAAAGAACCACCAGCAACACCAGAAGCACCACAAGCTGAAACAGTAGCAACAACTGATAAAATAACCATTGTCGCAAAATCAACATGAATACCAAGCGTATGTACTGTAGCTAATGTCAGTACAGTAATCGTGACTGCTCCCCCTGCCATATTTACTGTTGCACCTAAAGGAATAGACACACTAGCTGTAGATGGGTTAACACCTAAACGCTCTGCCAAATCTAAGTTAACTGGAATGTTTGCTGCTGAGCTTCGAGTAAAGAAAGCTGTAATACCACTTTCTTTTAGACACTTAAATACGAGAGGGTATGGATTTCCACGTATAGTAAGGGCAACTAGAATAGGATTGATAACTAAAGCAACAAAGAACATGGTACCTAACAATACCACTAATAATTGTGCATAGCTTTCAAGTGTTGCAAGACCGGCATCGGCAAAAGTCACTGCAACTAATCCGAAAATACCGACTGGTGCAAAAGCAATTACTTTATGAATAATAGCACTTACAGCATGTGAAACATCCTGCATCACTTGTTTTGTGGTGTCTGAGCTATGACGCATAGCTAAACCTAGGCCAATTGCCCAAGCTAAAATACCAATAAAGTTGGCTTCACTAATTGCTTGAACAGGGTTTGCAATAAAGCTTAAGAGCAAGTTTTTTAATATATCTGCGAGACTACCAGGTGCTTGTAAATCATTATGTGAAACTGTATTGAGGAATAATGTGCTTGGAAAAGAAAGACTGACAATCACCGCTGTGAAAGCTGCAAGCAACATACCTGCTACATATAGAATCATGATTGGGCGTAAATTGGCGCTATGACCCACTTGGAAGTTGGCAATAGAAGAAAGCACCAATACAAAAACTAAAATAGGGGCAACCGACTTTAAGGCTTTAATGAAAAGCTCACCAAATAAACTTAAGTAAGGCGTAACGTTCGGAAATAGTAATGCAACGCCTATCCCTAGAATAATGGCGATAATAATCTTAGTGACTAAGCTTAATCGAGAAAAGAATGCAAGCATATAAAGGCCTTATTAACCTAATCATGGCTAAAGGTTGAACAAGCGGAGTATTTTATACTTAAGTGATGTGAATCTTAAGCTTTTTTATAGCACCTATAAGTATTTATAATTAATGGTAATATTAAATATTTGTTTTTATTGATCTTAATTTGATATTTTTAATTTTGTAGTTGGTGGTTTTGCTTGTTAATTGCTCATTAAAAAACGAGGTATATCAAAAAGCTGTGAACGCATGGAATAGGCTAAAGAAAATAGAGTGGCAAAAAGTTAAATGTGGTTGAGCTTTTTAGAAAAGCTACGCGAATTTTCAAAACTTTGTGCTTGGATTGGACTCTAAGCTTTCAAGCTGAAAAATCGCATATTTCAGGAAGTTACTACTATTATTATAAATTTATAATTTAAAAAATATTATTTACTTGCACAGTACAGCTGATGAAGCGTATTTAAAATTGAATGCATATTGTCATCCTTAATTGAATAAAAAATTTGCTTGCCATCACGACGAGTTGATACAACGTCACTTTTGCGTAGCATCATAAGCTGCTGTGAAAGAGTGGGCTGGGTAATTTGGGTCTTCTCTTCAATTTGAGAAACATTTAACTCCTCATAAGCTAAGTGACATAAAATTAATAAACGATCTGTATTAGCCAAAGATTTAAGAATTCCAACGACTGAATCAGCCGCATTTTTCATTTCTTCAATTTGGAGTCCATCTTTCATACTTTATACCTATATCAATATAGCGGGCATAGTATAGATTGATCTTATGAAAATGAATGTAGCAAAACTAATCAATCCAATTGTTTTTGTTGAAAAGCAATATAAGGGGAATTGATAAATAAGTAGCCTTTCTAATTAAAAACAACTATTTGTATTTCTTTTGTGTCTAAAATGTTGCTTTGTGTTATAAGTGTAATTGTTAAGTATAAGTGAAACGAAGTCAACCTAAAATAATTCCAATTTGCATCCAATAAATAGTTAAATCTAATTTATCTTGAGACAAATCATAAAAAAGGATTGAGTTTTTATTTTTTAAATATATAATCTGTTTTGTACAGACAGGTCTGTATATTTTGGTTCAGTAAGGTCGAAAAAAACGTCTAATTGTGAACCAAAATGACTTTCAGACGCAGCGTGATACATAAGAAGAATCATTAAATATAAGAAGAAGAATATCACGCTTTATTTTTATGCTGCTCTTTCGAAATCGATTAATTTTTCTACTCGAGTCCAGTAATCATTAATTTTTATTGAACCATGCTCGACTTGAGCCTGTATGGTCATACCTTCCAAAATATTAACGAGTAGTAAAGATAGGGGAACTGGCTCTTTTACATCATACTGGTTAAGAAGATTTTGCATGAGTTGGGTCAACCAAGCTTTATACAAAGTGGCAGGTTGATGTGTTGAAGGATATTGTTTTAAAACCTCTTCCA
The DNA here is from genome assembly GCF_000588515.1 of Acinetobacter sp. 826659. Lineage (NCBI taxonomy): Bacteria > Pseudomonadati > Pseudomonadota > Gammaproteobacteria > Moraxellales > Moraxellaceae > Acinetobacter > Acinetobacter sp. 826659. The sequence goes on from NZ_JFYD01000005.1 coordinate 133,628, forward strand.
AAGCTTTTTGAAACATACAGCCATTAAAATCTTCGCTATTAAACCAGTCGGAATACCATAAAAATACTGCTTTAATTCTCGCAAGAGGGTCTAACTCATCATGTTTTGATAAGGCAGAAGTAAGAGAGTTTTGTAGAAGCGTATTTCGAAGAAGTAGACACTCTTCAATTAATTTTTCTTTTGATGGAAAATGCTTATAGAAAGTCATTTTTGCAACGCCAGATTCATTAATGATGCGATCTACACCTATAGAATTATAGCTATACGAGTTAAAAAGTCTTAATGCGGTATTAATAATGTCATCTTTTTTCGACATATTTTAGCCTCTCACAAATGAATTGCTATTAGCTTGAACGGTGATCTTTATCAATGAGAATCTAGATAATTTAATTTTACAAGGTATTGTTTGTTATTGATAGAAAAAAGATATTATTTTTTTAAACGCTGAAGTTTTACTTTTAAGGGAATGGTAAAGAGTTTTAGGCTATATATTTAAATAATTATACTTCCTTTTCCAAAATCTTTTAACTCCAATATTTTTGCGATAAGTCGATTTTAAAATTTAAAAAGGAAAATTAGTAAACAAAAAACAAATTTATTTTTGAGTTTGTCGGCCAATTTAAAAGTGGACTTCCCGTTGCTTTGAAAAGTCCACTTTTATTAAGTTTCTTACTCTGAAGGTGGCAAAAGCATCAAAATAGATTCATTGAGTAAGTAAGCAACATTTTCAAGGATTTCAAGCTCATTAAATTCGCTATCGAAAGCTAAGCTTTCTCCATCAGCAATAGCTTTTAATTTTGGTGCGAAAGTTTCAGCTATACATAGCGCTTCGCCATTTCCCCAGAAGTTTAGAATTCCGTTATTTTCTGTATAAAGTAGGCGAGAGGCAGGTTCTAATAGAACTTCATAACCTTCATGTAAGATCTCTTGAAGATCATCGGCTTCGATCTCATCAGGTTCTGGAATATTATCTGGATATTTAGATTCGCTCATATAAGACATGATTGCTGCATCAAGTGCTGCAGAGTCTTGCAACTGAGCTAAAACTAAGTCTTTTAGATAGCTTAGTTCAGTTGAGTTAATTTCACCAATTTGACTCATTTGTTTGCGTGCGATGTCTATAACAGGATTTTGAAGTAAAGTATTGGCTGAAAATTGATCGCTAATGCGTTCCATCATTCCTGCAATGTTTGGCATGCGAAAGCCAAATGAGAAAGTTAAGCAGTCATCTTCGGCAACCCCATAATGTGCCATTCCAGGTGGAACATATAGTAAATCACCTGGTGCTAAAACTTCATCAAATTGCACATCTATTTCTGGCAAAAGTTTTAATGGTTGATTGGGTACAAATGTAGTATTTACATCGCACATTTGACCTAGCTGCCAGCGACGATGACCATGACCCTGAACTAAAAACACATCATAAAAATCGAAATGTTTCCCAACTGAACCACCCTTAGGTGCATAAGACACCATAATATCGTCGCGGCGCCATTGAGGAATAAAAGGAAATTTTTTCCAAAGTTCAGAAAGATCAAAAGAGTAGTGGTCTACTGCCTGTACTAAAATTGACCATAATTTTGGTAGCTTTTGAAAGTCGCCTTTGGTTAAAGGTGAAGACTTTACGTGCCATTCATTTGGATTTTTATCTTTTTGGCGAATCAGTCTGGCACTTGCATGTTCTTCCAAAGCAAGTTCTTGCACATCCTGTGGTTGTAAAAGACCTACAATCTCTGGCAATCCGTTACGCACCAGTAAAGGTTTTTTCTGCCAATACTCTGCTAAAAATTGCTCGGCAGTAATGCCGCCTAAAACTGTTAAAGGTTCTGTCATGGAAATAACCTATTTATAAAATATCTAGAATTAAGGAATTTGTAGATCAAGTTGCCTCAAAATATGGCAAAGTTGAATCATAGGAAGACCCATAAGTGTGGTCTGGTCTTGGCCTATCATTTTTTCAAACAAGCTAATTCCTAAACTTTCGCACTTAAAGCTACCTGCGCAATGTAGTGGCTGATCTAATAAAACGTAACGTTCAATTTCAGCTTGATTCAGGTTTCGAAATTTAACTTGATAATGTTCAACGAGCGTTTGTTCAAAGTTTCTATCGAGCCATTGCACGCTAAGCGCTGTACTAAAAAAAACAGTTCGACCAGAATTCTCGGCTAGTTGTGCTTTAGCATTTTCACTAGTCATCGGTTTGCCAATAAAGTCATGCGGGGCATGTTCTCGCCAAGCAACTTGATCTGAACCAATAACGATGGCTGATGGGTTCTGTTCAGCAATTACCTGAGCTTTTGTGAAAGCGAGCCTTTTTGCAAGTTCATCGGCATGGGTTTCATCGCGAGGACTTTCATCAATATCGGGACTAATACAAATATAATTAATTCCAATACGGTCCATTAAGTCTTTGCGAGTTTGACTACTCGAAGCCAAAATAATTTGTGGCTGAACCATCACACTGCAAATTCCATTAATACATCTAAAGGTACATAGCTTAATACAGCTTGATGACATGCATGTATTTTAATAGGAGGCGCTTCACCAGCTTGATAAGCCTCTACCCAGCGAGTTACGCAGATACACCAGAAATCACCCGGTTTTAAGCCAGGAAAGCCTACTTCTGGTAAAGGAGTAATAAGATCATTACCAATTTTCTGAGAAAAATTTAAGAAATCAGAGGTCATTTGTGCACATACGGTGTGTTGACCAAGGTCTGTTAGTGCAGTGTGGCAGAAACCATTTCTAAAATAGCCTGTAATAGGGTCAAAGCAACAACTTGCTAAAGGTTCCCCTAAAACATTTAAGCGATTGATTTGTGGATCTGGATGAATAGACATAATGGGTGAAATATCAAATAACTACCTCTATCATAATCAAAACTGGGGCTTTCTACAGCTTTTATGCAAAAAAACTAACCTTTTTTGATGTAATCATTTAAAATTGGCGCGTTTTTAAAATCATAAAGAGAGCTTTACATGAATTTTCAGCGTATGACTGACCTTAACTTAACAGGCAAACGTGTCCTTATTCGTGAAGATTTAAACGTTCCTGTCAAAAATGGTGTGATTACTAGCGATGCTCGCTTACGTGCAGCATTACCAACCATTAAAGCTGCTTTAGATAAAGGCGCAGCAGTCATGGTATGTTCACATCTAGGTCGTCCTGTTGAAGGTGAGCCAAAGCCAGAACAATCACTTGCACCAGTTGCTGCTTATTTAACAGAAGTATTGGGCCAAGAAGTTAAATTATTATCAGATTATTTAGAAGGCGTTGAAGTTGAAGCTGGTCAAGTTGTATTGCTTGAAAATGTACGCTTTAACCATGGCGAAAAGAAAAATAATTCAGAGCTCGCTCAAAAATATGCTGCATTATGTGACGTATTTGTTATGGATGCATTTGGTACTGCTCATCGTGCAGAAGCATCTACTGAAGGTGTAGCTCGTTTCGCTCCAGTTGCTGCTGCTGGTCCTTTGTTGGCTGCTGAGTTAGATGCACTAGGCCGTGCAATGCAAACTCCTGAAAAACCAATGGTTGCAATTGTTGCTGGTTCTAAAGTTTCAACTAAACTCGATGTTTTAAACTCACTTTCTAGTATCTGTGATCAACTGATCGTTGGTGGCGGTATTGCAAATACATTCTTAGCAGCTGCTGGTTTTAACGTTGGTAAATCATTATATGAAGCTGACTTGGTTGAAACTGCTAAACAAATTGCTGCTAAAGTAAGTGTTCCACTTCCTACAGATGTTGTAGTTGCTGATGCATCGCAAATTAATTTTGAAGATTTCTTAGGTTCTTTAGCAGCAGCTCAAGCTGTTGTGAAGAAAGTAGAAGATGTGACTGCAAATGATATGATTTTAGACGTTGGTCCAGAAACAGCTAAAGCATTTGCTAATATTTTAACAACATCAAAAACAATCCTTTGGAATGGTCCAGTAGGTGTATTTGAGGTAGATCAATTTGGTGAAGGTACTAAAGCGCTTTCTCTTGCGGTTGCTCAATCTGAAGGATTCTCGATTGCTGGTGGTGGAGATACATTAGCTGCGATTGATAAATATAACGTAGCTGATCAAATTGGTTATATTTCTACAGGTGGTGGCGCATTCCTTGAGTTTGTTGAAGGAAAAACATTGCCAGCAGTTGCTGTTTTGCTTGAACGTGCTTAATACTGTTATATAAAAATAAGAAGGGATTGGGTAACCAATCCCTTTTTCATTGATAAGTCATTAAACTGTCATATATTTGCAATAAAATGTCGAGTATTAAATCACCAACTGTGGAAAATAGTGATGAATTTAAAGCTTACATTTGCTGCTATGTTAATTGTACCGATGATGTTGACTGCTTGTGCTAAGAAAGATGACGCATCTCAAGCGGGGCAAGAATCAGCTGCATCTACTGCTGTTTCTGAAAAAGTAACCCCTGAGCAACAAGCAGCAATTGATGCGATTGATAAGCCAGTCCTAGATGAAAAGAATACAGATGTGGTTGAAGGTAGTGTGCCAAGTGAGGCTGCTGCTTCAGAAACACATTAATTTGTTGTTTTTTGTTAAAAAATCCCTGCAAATGCAGGGATTTTTTTTGAAATACTGTGATTTGTTGCTGAATTGAAATAAATGACAGGGTAGAATAAGCCGCACTACCTGGGAGGATATTATGGCACTCATTTCAATGCGCCAGCTCTTGGATCACGCTGCTGAACATAACTACGGCGTACCAGCATTTAACGTAAATAACTTAGAACAAATGCGTGCAATTATGCTTGCCGCGGATGCAACCAATTCACCTGTAATTGTTCAAGCATCAGCTGGAGCTCGCAAATATGCAGGCGCTCCATTCTTACGCCATCTTATTTTGGCTGCAATTGAAGAATGGCCACATATTCCAGTGGTAATGCATCAAGACCATGGAACAAGCCCTGATATCTGTCAGCGTTCAATTCAGCTTGGCTTTAGCTCAGTGATGATGGACGGTTCATTAGGTACAGATGGTAAAACACCTACTTCTTACGAATACAACGTTGATGTAACTCGTAATGTTGTTGCTTTAGCACATGCATGTGGTGTTTCTGTCGAAGGTGAGATTGGCTGTTTAGGTAGCCTTGAAACTGGTATGGCTGGGGGGGAAGAAGGGGGTGGGGCAGAAGGTGTACTTGATCACTCACAACTTCTTACTTCTGTTGAAGAAGCGACTCAGTTTGTTGCCGATACAAATGTAGATGCATTAGCGATTGCTGTAGGTACTTCACATGGTGCTTACAAGTTCACTCGTCCACCTACAGGTGATATCTTGGCAATTGACCGTATTAAAGAAATTCATGCGGCATTACCAAATACTCATCTTGTTATGCATGGTTCAAGTTCTGTGCCGCAAGAGTGGTTGAAAGTAATCAATGAGTTTGGCGGTGATATTAAAGAGACTTATGGTGTACCTGTTGAACAGCTTGTAGAAGCAATTAAACATGGTGTGCGTAAGATCAATATCGATACAGACTTACGTTTAGCATCTACTGGTGCAATTCGTCAGTTTATGGCTGAAAACCCAGCTGAATTCGATCCACGTAAATACTTTGCTAAAACTGTAGATTCAATGAAGCAAATTTGTATTGATCGTTATGAAGCGTTTGGTACAGCTGGAAATGCTGACAAGATTCGTCCGATTTCTTTAGAGAAAATGGTTGATCGCTATAAATAATTCCCGTCAGGGTTTAATTTATAGGAACCGGTTATTTATATAACCGGTTTTTTTATTAGGTAAATTTCATGCATAAAAAAACCTGTGACAAACACAGGTTTTAATAAAGAGAAAAAGAGTTACTTTTGTAAGTTCTTTTTGTCTAGACTTGGATCTTTGATTTCTACATATGCATTTGCACGTACTTCACGTAACCAGCTATCAATTTCAGTGTTGAATTGGCGTTCACCTAAAATTTGACGTGCCATACGCTCTTGATATTCATGCGTCATATCTTTTTCACGTTTATCCGTTACTTGTAAGATATGCCAGCCGAACTGAGTTTGGAAAGGTTCGCTAATTTCACCTACAGGAATTTCCTGCATTTTTTTATCAAATTCAGGAACCATCATTCCAGGTGTTACCCAACCCAAACTTCCCCCATCACGTGCTGAACCTGTGTCATTTGAATAGGTTGCTGCAAGTGTTGCAAAATCTTGACCAGCTTTTAAGCGTTTATAGATGTTATCAATAATTTGCTTAGCATTCTCAAGAGTGACTACTTCAGATGGTTGAATGAGAATGTGGCGGGGTTGAAATTGAGGGACTAAAGCTTTTTGCTCATTTTGTTTACGTTCAAGAAGCTTTAAAACATGTACACCATCACGTACTGAAACTAAGTCAGTCGTTTGACCATCTTGTAATGGAGTAATGCGAGCTGCAAGTTCAGCAGGAATATCAGAAAGTGGGCGGAAACCCATATCAGCACCTTCAACTTTTACATTTGCAGTTGAAAGTTTTTTCAAAGCATTTATATCATTACTTTGCGCAAGTTTTGAACGCACTTCTTGAGCTACAGATTGAACTTCTTGTGTATTGTCACCAGAAATGCGCATATGAATTACATGTGCTTGATTACCTAACGCAGCTTGTCCCTGAGGTGATTTTAAGAAGTTTTCTACATCTTGATCACTAATTTTAATACGAGACATCACTTGTTGTTGGCGCAAACGGCTAATCGCTAAATCCTCAGCGATTCGGCCACGTAAACTTTCATAAGTTCCTGGTGCCATAGCATCCAACTTCTGCTGGAAAGCTTCTAAACTTTTAGAGCCAGATTGACCTGCTACTTTAAGTACAGCTTCATTTAAGCTCTTTTCATCAGGTTTAATGCCATATTTTTTAACTTGTTCAAGTTGGGCTTGACGCAAAATTAATTGATCTAATACCTGAAACTGCAAGTATTGCTGAGGTGGCACTTCTTTCTTTTGAGCTTGCAGTTCATGAGCTGCTTCAGCCATACCTTGTTGAAGATCGCTTTTTAAAATTACGCTATTGTCCACAATTGCCACAACTTCATCAGCGGGTTGGGCAAAACTATGCATTGATGAAGAGATTAGGGCAGCAAGTGTAGTTGCTTTAAAAAACTGTTTAAGATGCTTTGTCTTCATTAACGTTGTGTCCAAGATTGATTAATTTTGTTAAAACCTAAAACGCGATTTTCAAGTAAAGACGCGAGTTTATTGTTTAAACCACCTAAACCTTTTAGTGTAATTTCGGCCATGATCGCGCGCTTTTCACTAACATCTGGAGATTTTGGATCGTCTAGATCGTTATAGTATGAACGGCCATAGACAGAAATACCCCAGCAACATGACTCATAGTTAACTCCTAGCAAGAGTTCACGGGCAACATCATTATCCATGTCATATTGTACGTGGCCCATAATACGCCAATTGTCTTTAATTGGTTGTATAAACGATGCAACAACTTGGTCATAAGTATCTTGACGACCAAGAATATCTTTACGATAGAAATAGCCTAGGTTATATAGATTTCCTTTATCACCTGTGTAGTAAAGTTGGAAGTCACGTTGAGCATTGTCACCATTTGACATCCAAGCTGAGTTGGCAGCAATGGTAAAGTTTTGGTTAAGCTGGCTTGATAGACTCACCACAGGACCGGTGTTGCGCTCAGTATCAATTTCATCTTGTTGTCGTTGTAAGGTGACACGACGGTCTTCGAAATAGTAACTTTGGCCTACACTTGCTCGTAAACGTTCTAAACCTACTGTGTCAAAGAGGCTATAGCTCACACCTAATGATAAAAAGTTATTATCTTCTAGGCGGTCATGACCATAAAAACGGTAAGGGTTAAATAATTGATCATAACTTACTGACGCAGTGGTTGAGTCAAAGTTAGGATAACCATCTTGATTTTTGTATGGAGCGTAAGCGTAGAAAGCACGTGGTGTAAGTGTTTGTAAATACTTACCATCACGTTCAAAGTTCAGTCCAGTGTCTAACGTGAATTGAGGTACAACGACTGATTTATTTTCAGAACCGCCAGGATTATTTAACTGAGTGTCTTTATCATAAAACGTTTGAATAGAACGTACAGAGACCTCAGGGATCACAAATGCTGCTGGTGTACGGTAGTTATAACGCGTTGCAAACTGGTTATAAATACGTGTACCACTACTTTCTTGAGCAGAACCATCATTAATTGATTTCTTAAAGTAAGCAGTATCGTTATTAAATTCGTATTGTAGTCCTAGTGGATTACCAGTGACATAATTTAATAAGAATTGTGGTAAACGTGCGTATGGTTTATTGACATCTTTAACTTCAGGATCAAGTGTCTGGAAATCTTCCACCTTAAGCTGTGCTTTTAAACCAGGAATACCATGTTGATAGTTTAGTTCCCAAGCTCTACGTAAGTTAAGATCTGTTTTGGAGTTCGGGTTACTATCTAGGTCAGAGAAATAATCTTTATCTGATGCATAGTTATATTCGAGGTTAGTAGACCACTGATCATTGATATCCCAATTATGTAAAAAATGGAAATCTTTACGATCTTTGTCATCATAACCTTTGTCAGATGGCAAGATGCCACCCCAAATTTCACCAGCACCAAAGCCATCGGTTAAATATCTAAACTCACCTTTTAGCATTGCACCGCGGTCTGCTAAATATCGCGGAGTAAGTGTCAGATCATAGTTAGGTGCAAGATTTAAATAAACTGGAACAGAAAGCTCAACACCACCATCGTTTGAGAAACCAAATTGTGGGTTAAGAATACCTGTAGTACGGCGGTCGTCAATCGGGAAGTTAAAATAGGGAACAGCTAGAACAGGAACGTCCTTAACATATAATTTTGTTCCACGAGTTACGCCGCGTCCTGTTTCCTGATTTAACTCAATTTTATTGGCTTGGATTTTCCAACCAGGTTTTTGGCCTGGTGGGCAAGTCGTATAGGTTGCATCATTAAGAACCATAACGTTTGGTGAGGTTCTTTCGATTTTTCCTGCATGACCATGGGCGTGTTGCTGTTCAGAAATATAAAAACTATTGTCTAAATTCCCGGTTTGGGTTTTTAGGTTGTAATTAATTTCATCACTCTGTGAAAGTAACCCGCCTTGAGCTAACTGTACTCGACCTTGTGCATGCGCAAAGGTTTGGGTCTTATCAATCGTTACTTTGTCAGCACGAACTGTGCGTCCTTCCTGATCAATAACGACATCACCTTCTAAAACAGAATCACCCGCTGGGTTGTAATGTCCGTAGTTAGCAGTAACGACAGAAGTCGCTTTGTCGGCATCTAAAGCTTTGGTTTCAGGGTTAATTGGTGTAACCCATGTGCCTTGGCAAAATGCCGAGCTTAAATATTTATTGTCACGAAGTTGAGCTTCAGGTGCAGATTTATCAACATAATATTGCTGAAAGAATTCTTGACCTGGGTAAGCTTCCTTAATGCTCGCTTTAAGTTGATTATTGTCTATATTGGAGACAACATCAGTTGACTCAGCATAACTTGATTGTATGGAGCCACATAAGAGCGTAAAAATAGCTGTCGCTAAAGGATTAAATTTAAACTGATGCTTCATTGTCTCATTAACCAAGTATGCTAATTCACAATTAATTATTGTCGCATCATAGAGAAAAAGTTTATAAGTGGCTACACTTAACCCTTCAAAAATCTCAGCTTGTTTTAGATTTTATTGCAAATGAATACACAACGTGAACAATTGATATATACATGGCTTACATCTGTTCTTGAAAATGATCAATTTAAGATCGCTTTTTTAGCAGGTGATGCAAGCTTCCGCCGTTATGCGCGTATCGAGTTACAAAATAAAACGTATATGCTCATGGATGCCCCTCCAGAAAAAGAAGACTGTGTTCCGTTTGTGACCATTGACGAGTTTTTTGCGAGCCATGGCGTACGTGTGCCTCAGATCGTCGCGAAAGATCTGGCTCAAGGTTTTCTATTGTTAGAAGATTTTGGTGATGTGCTTTTGTCGACATTATTAACTAATGAAACTGTTGATAAATACTACGAACAAAGTTTTAAACAACTTATTCAATTGCAGTCTATTGATGGGACTAATCAGTTCCCAGCTTATTCTTACGAAAAATTAATGTCGGAAATGCATCTACTCACAGACTGGATGTTACCGTCGCTTTCTATTCAGCCGACTGCTGAACAGAAAAAAACGATTGATAATGCATTTGACTTCTTGGCTCATGCTGCATTAGCCCAACCGCAAGTTATTGTACATCGAGATTTTCATAGTCGAAATTTGATGAAAATTACCGATGAGCAAGAATTAGGGGTAATCGACTTCCAAGATGCTGTTATTGGCGCTGATACATATGACCTAATTTCGATTACTCGTGATGCATATGTTCAATGGAACGCTGATCGTGTTTATCAATGGTTTAAAGTGTTTTATGACCTGTTGCCAGCGTCGACTAAACAAAACCGTAGCTTTGATCAATTTAAACGTGATGCAGATTTAATGGCGATCCAACGCCATATTAAAATTTTAGGCATTTTTGTTCGCTTATTTGAACGTGATGGTAAGTCAGGTTATTTGAAGGATTTACCACGTGTCATGTGGTATTTGCTCGAAGAAAGCCGTGGTTACGCTGAGCTTGAAGAGTTTATGGCATTTATAAATAATATCGTGATGCCTAAATTTATCGAGAAATATGGTAGCTATGAGGTAGCAGCATAATGAAAGCAATGATTCTTGCTGCTGGCTTGGGCAATCGTATGCGTCCACTTACGCTATATACACCAAAGCCTCTGCTTGAGGTGGGTGGTAAACCCCTGATTGTGTGGCATATTGAAAAACTTAAGAAAATTGGTGTGACTGAAATAGTCATCAATTCTGCATGGTTGGCCGACAAGCTCATCAGTAGTTTAGGTGATGGCTCTCAATTTGGTGTGGATATCCGTTGGACACGAGAGGATGAAGGGCTAGAAACAGCTGGTGGAATTATTAATGCTTTGCCACTGCTTGGAACAGATCCTTTTATTCTGGTGAATGGGGATGTATGGACCACAATGGATTTTGAAGGTCTGCGCCATATTAAGCTAAATGATGATTTGGCACATCTTGTGTTGGTTGATAATCCTAAACAGCATCCTGAAGGCGACTTTACATTATTGGATGGGCGCGCTTTTACATTCGATCAAGATGTGACGGGCGAAAACCTCACTTTTAGTGGTCTATCAGTTATTCATCCTAAACTTTTTGACGGATTGGAAGCGGGTAAGCGTCCTTTAGCTCCACTATTGAAGCAAGCGATGCATAATCAGAAAATATCTGGTGAAAAGCTTAAAGGTGCATGGGTAGATGTGGGAACGCCTGAGCGTTTAATGGAGCTAGATTTGCAAATTCGTGAAGGCTTCTACGATTAAGTGTGTAATCCCTAATCGTTAACTAGTGTTCCACGATGCATAAATGGGTATACTTTGTTTTAAATTTTACTTAGATGTTATCTGTTTATGCATCCGTTTTTTCAAGAGTTACAACAGGGTAGTCAAAAATTAGGTTTATCGCTTAGCGATGAAGCTTTGACATTATTGTTGAAGTATCAAGATGCTTTGGTACTTTGGAACAAAGCTTATAATCTAACAGCGATTCGTGATCCGAAAGAAATGTTAGTGAAGCATTTGTTAGATAGCCTAAGTATTTTGAAAGATTTGCCAACAGGCCGTTTGCTTGATGTAGGTACAGGTGGTGGTATGCCGGGCATGATCATTGCTTTATGTCAGCCGGAACGCTCATGTGTATTACTTGATTCAAATGGTAAGAAAATTCGTTTTTTGAAACAGTTTATTGCTGACCTTAAGTTAAAAAACGTAGTAGCCGTGCAAACACGTGTTGAAAATCAAGATACAATTGATGAGCTTGGTCAATTTGATGTGATTACAAGTCGCGCTTTTGCTTCTTTAACGGATTTTGTGGATGCAGCTCAGCCATACTTGCATCAAAGCAGTATAATTGCAGCAATGAAAGGAGTTGTGCCAGTTGAGGAAATTGAGCAACTTAAGCAGGACTTTTCATGTAAAGTGATTGAGCTGCGCGTACCAAGACTTGATGAACAACGTCATTTACTTTTACTTCAACGTATTTAAATAAAAAGTATTAGGGTTACCATGGCTCAAATTATTGCGATTGCAAACCAAAAGGGTGGTGTTGGTAAAACAACGACTGCAGTAAATCTTGCAGCGTCTCTAGCTGTATTAAAGAAACGTGTATTACTTGTAGATATGGATTCACAAGGTAATGCTACGATGGGGTCTGGTATTCAAAAGAACGATCTTTTGTATTCCATTACGGATGTTCTACTTGGTGAAGTACCAATTGAAACGGCCATTCAAAAAGCAGAAGTCGGATATAAAGTTTTAGGGTCTAATCGTGAACTTTCTGGTGTTGAGCTTGCTATTGCAGAACAAGAGGGCCGTGAATTCATTCTAAAAAATGCTTTGAATGAAATCCGAAACTCATTTGATTTTATCATTGTGGATTGTGCGCCAAGCTTGAGCTTGATTACTGTTAATGCTTTGGCAGCTGTAGATAGTGTAATCATTCCAATGCAATGCGAATATTATGCGCTAGAAGGTTTAGCTGATTTAACCCAGACTATAGATCGTATTCAAAAGGCATTAAATCCTGATTTAGAGATTATTGGTGTATTACGTACAATGTACGATGCACGAAATGCTTTAACACGTGATGTATCTGCTGAGTTAGAACAGTATTTCGGAAAAAAACTTTATGATACTGTCGTTCCACGTAATGTTCGCTTAGCAGAAGCGCCGGCGCATGGTTTGCCTGTTATCTATTTTGAGAAAAGTTCTAAAGGTGCAGTTGCATACTTAAATCTTGCAGCTGAGATGTTGAAGAAAAGTAAAGTGAAGAAAGGAAGTAAAGTATGAGCATCAAAAAACGCGGATTGGCTAAAGGACGTGGTTTAGATGCATTACTTGGTTCAATTCAAAAAGAAAAATTACAGCTGGAAGCACAGGCACTTGACCACGGGCAGTTGAAACAAATTGATGTAAATTTATTGAAACGTGGTGAATATCAACCACGTCGCTTTATTCATGAGCATGATTTGCAAGAGCTAGCATCTTCTATTGAAAAACATGGAGTGATGCAACCTATTGTAATTCGTCCAGTTGATGATGAATCACATCCATACGAAATCATTGCTGGTGAACGACGCTGGCGTGCAGCGCAACTTGCGGGTTTAACTGAAATTCCTGCAATTGTTCGTGATTTAAATGATCAGGTTGCTATTGCACTGGCGCTTATTGAGAATATTCAGCGTCAAGATTTAAATCCGATTGATCAGGCTATAGCCTTGCAGCGTTTTCATGATGAATTCGGTTTGAGCCATCAAGAAATTGCTGACACAGTAGGGAAAGCACGTACTACAGTAAGTAATTTACTTCGTTTGTTGAGTTTGGCGGATGAAATTAAAGATTTCATGCAGCAAGGCCAGCTTGATATGGGGCATGCTCGAGCTATCTTGACGTTAAAGGGTAAAGATCAATTAGACGTTGCTAAAATCGTAATTGAAAAAGGACTATCTGTTCGTCAAACAGAGCAATTGGTGCGTGATAGAAGTGAGCCGAAGCAGGAGAAGGAAAAAGCACCTGTAGCACCAGATATTGAACAATTGACACAAAAATTATCAGAGCGTTTTGGTGCTAATGTGAAAATTGATCATAATCAAAAAGGTAAGGGTAAGCTTGTTATTCATTACCATACCTTAGATGAGTTAGATGGCATTTTAAATATTTGTTTGCCTGATTAATTTGCATTTGGGTCATATATTTCTAATTTTATATTCTTGGGGAAGAAGATATGTGGGAACTTGTGAGAGCGGGTGGCTGGTTGATGCTGCCTTTAATTCTATGCTCAATTTTAACTGTTGCGATCAGCATTGAACGTTTTGTTCGGTTAAGACGTTCACAAGTTCTACCCAAAGCATTAATTGATGATAGTTCGTTAAGAACTGAAGATATTGTGGAAAATTTGGAACAAAATGTAGAAGTGCAAAACAGCGCATTGGCTCACATTTTAAAAGCAGGTTTTGATCATCGTGAGCATGGTGAGCAATTTGCACGTGCACAAATGGAAGTAGCCGCTTCTCAAGAAATTTCTTATTTAGAGAAAAATATTAATTTCTTAGGAACTTTGAGTGCGGTGGCACCTTTATTAGGGCTGCTTGGTACAGTAGTCGGGATTATTGAATCATTTCTTGTGATTGATTTTGGATCGGCTGGTAGCCCAAGTTTAATGATTCCAGGTATCTCTAAAGCACTTATTACCACAGCTGTTGGAATGTTAATTGCGATTCCAGCTCTAATCGCATATCGCTATTTCCAAAGAGTGGTGCAAGATTATGTTGCGGAGTTAGAACAGCAATCGACTTTATTTCATGCCTCATTGTTCTATAAACGTTCTTCGTCTATAGCAGAACATCGTCGTGTTGGGTGATGGGTGAATAGCCAGATGAAATTTAAACGTTCTCAGGTTGAAGACATTCATATCAATTTAACACCTATGATTGACTGTTTGTTGTTCATTTTGGTTTTTTTATTACTATCGACTACTTTTAATCAGCCAAGTCGCCTCAATTTAACGTTACCAGATGCACAAGGTGTTCCACTAAAACAGTACGATCACAAAATTGAAGTCGTGATAGACTCTTCTGGTCATTATGCTGTAAATGGTCAGGCACTTTCGTCTAAAGAGGTTGCTGATCTGAGTACTGCGATTAAGCAAGTTGCTCAAGAGCGCCGTGATTTTATGTTCATCATTGCTGCGGATGCCAAAGCGTCTCATCAGGATGTAATTCGCGTTATGGATGTAGCAGGACAACTCGGTTTTGTTAACATCAATATTAGTACCAAAGTTCCTTCTAGAGGTTTTTCTGAGTGAATCAAGATTTTAAGGTTTATATACGTCTCATAGCCTATTTAAAACCTTATTGGGGCGTGGCCTTATTAGTTCTTATCGGGTTCGGTATTAACTCAGCAACAGAAGTTTCTGTTGCTAAACTGATTAAATTTATTATTGATGCAATCCAAAGTAGTAGTAGAGCTGATTTGGATTGGTTCCCCTTGTTAATTATTTTATTGGTTTTTTTTCGCGGTTTAGGGCTTTTTATGGGAGGGTACTATACTGCGGTAATTTCACGTAGTTTGGTTTTTAGTATTCGCCAAGAAGTTTATGCCAAACTTTTAAGATTACCGGCACAATATTATCTAGATAATTCATCTGGCCATATTACTGCCAAAATTATGTATAACGTTGAGCAGCTAACAGCCGCTTCTTCTGAGTCATTAAGAACCATTGTTAGAGATGGGATGATTACTCTCGGATTATTGGGTTACCTGTTCTATACCAATTGGCGTCTTACTCTATGTATTTTTGTATTTTTACCTTTAATTGGTGTATTGGTACGTAAAGCTTCAAAACGTATGCGAAAACTCTCATTACAGGTTCAAGATACGATGGGTGATGTGAACCACGTTGTTCAAGAGAGTATCAATGGTAATGCTGTAGTAAAAACTTTTGCTGGTGAAGCGTCCGAACAAGAACGATTTTATAAGTCATCGGAAGAAAACTTAAAACGTGGTTTAAAAATGGTAATTGTACAAAACCTGAATAGCCCGGTGGTTCAGGTAGTGATGGCTTGTGCGATGGCCCTTATTGTATGGTTAGCTTTACGACCGCAGATTTTAGGTAATACAAGTGCGGGTGAGTTCGTAGCCTATATTACAGCTGCTGGTTTATTAGCAAAACCAGTAAAAAATCTGACTGATGTTAACGAAAAGTTACAACGTGGTTTGGCGGCAGCTCATTCTGTTTTTGAACTATTAGATTTACCTGAAGAGCAAAATAACGGTCAGTTGAAACCTAAACTAAATGGTGCGATTCGTTTTGATCATGTGGCATTAAATTATGCTGATGGCGTGAAGGCTATTAAAGATTTTTCTTTAGATATTCTTCCAGGTCAAACCGTAGCGTTAGTTGGTCGTTCAGGCGCTGGTAAGAGTTCATTGGTTAATATGTTAGTTCGTTTCCAAGAACTATCAAGTGGGCAAATTTACTTAGATGGTTTGCCAATTAATGACATTGAACTTTCTTGTCTGCGTACACAAATCGCAATGGTAAATCAGCAAGTTGTATTATTTAACCGTACTGTTCGTGAAAACATTGCGTATGGTCAGTTGCAAGGTGCTTCAGATGAGGAAATTCATGCTGCTGCAAAAGCTGCATATGCACATGACTTCATTATGAATTTACCAAATGGTTATGATACTGTTTTAGGGGCACAGGGCCTAAACTTATCCGGTGGTCAGCGTCAGCGAATTGCTATTGCTCGAGCAATTTTAAAGAATGCTCCAATATTAATTTTAGATGAAGCTACAAGTGCTCTTGATAATGAATCTGAACATTTTATTCAGCAAGCATTTGATGAAGCGATGCAAGACCGCACTACAATTGTTATTGCTCATCGTTTATCAACAATTGAAAATGCTGATCGTATTGTAGTAATGGATCAAGGGCAAATTGTTGAACAAGGTACCCACCAAGAACTTCTTGCAAAACATGGTGCTTATTATCAATTACATCAGCGTAATTTCGAGGATAACTAAGCATGTCATTAGCCCAGCTGATCCAGAATGCATGGAATAAACAATCGAGTTGGTTGATTGCTCTACGTCCATTGTCTTGTTTGTATCGGGCTGGGTTTTTACTAAATCGTAATCTTTATAATTCAGGTTTTAAGCAAATTTATAAAGCGCCCGTACCTGTGATGGTTATAGGTAATATCACAGTAGGTGGAAGTGGAAAAACGCCATTGCTCATACAACTAGTGAATTATCTAAAGCAGCATAATGTAAAAGTAGGGGTAATTAGTCGGGGATATGGGGGTAATGGTCCTTTTCCAATGCTGGTTACCTCGGGCGGCCAAGTAGCTCAAGCTGGGGATGAGCCAGCATTAATTGTTCAGGCTACAAGTGTACCAATGGCAGTAGGTCCTAATAGGCAGGCCGCAATAGAGTTATTGCTTGAGTCATCAGAAATAGATTTGATTATTAGTGATGATGGGTTGCAGCATTGGGCATTAGATCGACAGATCGAGTGGATTGTACTGGATGAAAATCGTGGTTTAGGGAATAAAAAACTATTACCTGAAGGCTATCTGCGGGAGCCTGTTGAGCGTTTAGAAACAGGAACAGTGATTGAGCATACTCATAAACCTGATACAGAATTAAACATGCATCTCGAGACAGGACAGCCATATTTACTTAACCCTTTATCTAATTCTAAAACAAGCTTTAATCTTGAGAATAATTATCATGCTGTAGTTGGTATTGGTTTTCCTCAACGGTTTTATCAAACACTTAAAGATCTAGGGTTGAAGCAATTCCAAGAGCATGCATTTCGCGATCATCATGATTACACAATCAATGATTTAATTTTTAATGACGAGCTGCCACTTATTACAACTGAAAAAGATGCAGTTAAACTATTACCATTACTTGAAAAACATCCTGAATTTAAACAATCTATTTGGGTAGTTCCTGTTAAAGCTGTCCTGTCTACACAGTGTTATCAGGTTTTAAAAATGCAATTGCAAGAACTTGATATTCAATTATCTTAGGAAGAAAAAATGAAACACATCGTCATTCCAGCACGCTTCTCAAGTTCACGTTTGCCAGGTAAACCATTGTTGCTTATTCATAACCGTCCTATGATTTTACGTGTAGTGGATCAGGCAAAAAAAGTCGAAGGTTTTGATGATTTGTGCGTGGCAACAGATGACGAACGTATTGCTGAGATCTGCCGTGCAGATGGAATTGATGTAGTTCTTACCAGTGCTGATCATCCTTCGGGTACAGACCGTTTAAGTGAGGTGGCTCGCATTAAGGGTTGGGATGCAGACGATATTATTGTAAATGTTCAAGGTGATGAACCTTTATTGCCAGCTCAACTTGTTCAGCAAGTTGCAGAACTTTTGGCTGATAAACCAAATTGTTCAATGTCTACGTTGTGTGAGCCGATTCATACCTTAGATGAGTTCCAGCGTGACAGTATTGTAAAAGTAGTAATGTCTAAACAAAATGAAGCTTTATATTTTAGCCGGGCTACCATTCCTTATGATCGAGATGGGGCTAAGCATGATGAACCGACTTTACATTCACAAGCATTTCGTCATTTAGGTTTATATGCTTATCGAGTGAACTTATTACAAGAATACGTAACATGGGATATGGGGAAGCTTGAAAAGTTAGAGAGCCTTGAACAACTACGTGTTTTGGAAAATGGTCATCAAATTGCAATTGCTGTAGCCGAAGCCAATTTGCCACCAGGTGTGGATACTCAAGCTGATCTTGATCGCTTAAATAGTATGCCTGTTGAATCTTTTGAATAAGCGTTAATTTTTAATGAATCCGAATGTAACTTCAAAGGTTTATCCTTGGCAGCAAACAACATGGGACACCTTGACAACAAGGTTTCCCAATATTGGACATGGTCTCTTATTTTACGGCAGGCAAGGTTGTGGAAAACATGCTTTTGCTAAGCAGTTTTTGGCATGGGTACTTTGTTTAAATAAGCAGCCGCAGGGCCCTTGTGGTGAATGTAGTAGTTGTCAATGGTTAAAATCAGACACTCATCCCAATTATGTTCATATCACAACGGATGAAGAAAATAAAAAACAGAATGCAAAAATTAAAATAGAAAAGATCCGTGACTTACTACCTTTCGTACAACAAACGGGAGAAGGTTGGCGCGTTATTGTGATTGAGCCTGCAGAAGCACTTAATTTGGCATCTTCAAATGCTTTGCTAAAGACTTTAGAAGAACCAGGCGAGCGTGTTGTTTTAATTTTATTAGCTGATCACTATCTTAAATTACCGGCCACTATTCGTAGCCGATTGCAACATTTCGCTTTAGATCGTATTTCATATGAGCAAGCTACTTCTTATTTGAATGAGCATTCATCTGAACTTGCGGAAGTGCAGCCTGATTTACTGCTTGGCTTATCTAATGATATGCCTTTACAAGCAATAGAAATTGCTCAAAGTGACTGGTTTGCGAAAAGGCAAGTTTTCTTAAATGATTGGCTTAAAATTGTTGCTCAAAAAAATATGCCTTTATTTTTCTCAGGCAAATGGCAAAAGGAATTAAGTTTTAATGATTTTATAATGCTTTTTGAATACTTGTTGGGTGATTTAATTTATGTCAAGCTAAACCAACCACAGAAAAATACTGATTTAGATTTTGATCAGTTAAGCCCATATTATGATTTAGAAAGCTTATTTAATATTTATAGTGAATTACAGCAAGCAAAAAAGCTTGTTGAACAAAATGTACAAAGCCAACTTATTATTGATCAATTATTTATAACGTTAATGAATATTTAAGGGGAAAACTATGCAGCCGCAGATGGGGGGGATTATTCAGGTAAATATTCCTGATAAAGCTACTTTGCAAGCAAGCTATATGGGATATGTGCAAGGTGGAGGCCTATTCGTACCATCAAAACAAAAGGTAAAGATGGGACAAGAAATTTTCATTTTAGCGACTTTGCCTGAGCAGTCTCAAAAAATTCCTCTAACAGGTAAGGTAATCTGGATCTCCCATAAGCAAAGTGGATTTAAACCTCAAGGTTTTGCTATTCAGTTAAGCGGAGATAAGGGAATTTACTATAAAACTGAGGCAGAACGAGTTTTGGCTGGTAGTATGTCTCTAGATCGTCCAAGTTATACGATGTAATTAAATAGGAAAGAAAAGTGTTTGTTGATACGCATTGCCATTTAACGATGTTAGATTTAACGCCTTATAACGGTGATCTGGACCTTGCGCTTGCAGCGGCGCGAGCAGAAGGAGTGTCTAAGTTTATGGCAATTTCCGTTGATCTCGATGACCATATTGCACTATCTGAGATTGCAAAGAAACATGCAGATGTTGGTTATACGGTAGGTGTACACCCTTGTGAGGATGTGGACACAATGGCTCCTGCAACAACTGAAAATTTTGTTGAATTGGCTCAATCAGAAAAAGTATGGGCTTTAGGTGAAACTGGACTGGACTATTATCACAGTACAGATTTTATTGAAGAGCAAAAAGCATGTTTTGCAAGACATATCCAAGCTTCAAAAATTGTAAAAAAACCAGTTGTCGTTCATACCCGATCAGCAAAGCATGATACGGTAGATATTATACGTGCTGAACACTCAACACGTGGGATTCTGCATTGTTTTACTGAAGATTGGGAAACTGCTAAAGCTGTGCTTGATTGTGGTTATTACATTTCTTTTTCCGGTATTGTGTCATTTAAGAATGCACAGGATTTGCGCGATGTAGCTAAACAGGTCCCACTAGATCGCCTTTTAATTGAAACAGATAGCCCGTATTTAGCACCTGTCCCATATCGTGGTAAAACAAATGAACCAAAATATGTGCCTTATGTAGCCAAAGCGCTCAGTGATGTATATGATAAATCGGTTGAGGAAATTGCAATGATCACCTCACAAAATTTTGAGAACTTGCTAAAAGCGATTTAGGTTATAGAAACTATATAAGAGAGTAATTGCGTGAAGATGGATCGTCAGGCTCAGTTCCGAGCAAGAGAAGTATTAATATTTCAGGTTGCGGAACAATTATTGCTAGAAAATGGCGAAGCCGGAATGACACTTGATGTCTTGGCTGCTGAGCTTGATCTAGCAAAAGGAACTTTGTACAAACACTTTCAAAGTAAAGATGAGTTGTACATGCTGTTGATCATTCGTAATGAGCGTATGTTACTTGAAATGGTTCAAGATACTGAAAAAGCCTTTCCGGAACATTTAGCCTTTTTCATGTTGCATCATTTACATCATCCTGAGCGAACAGTTTTATTCCATCAAATTGAGGAAAAACTCTCAATCACTGCTCAAGGCGTACATCATCTTTTTCACGAACTTTATCAGGTGCGTAAACAGAGATTGCGAATTATCATTCGCATGACAGACCACTACTTAGAATCTATTCAAAGCAGTATGCCTACACGAGATTATCTTGCTTCTATTTGGTCATTAACTCATGGTGCGGCAGCTATTCTCAATTCAAGTTTTTATCAACGATATTTAGGTTCAAGAGACACTTTAAGAGTGGCTTATATTGATCAGGCTTTAGCCTTACCTAAACAAGCTGTTGAGCAATATGCTTAGGTCGATATGAAATCTCAATCACCACTTAAATCCCAAAAAGGTTTTACTCTCATAGAAGTGATGGTGGTGATTGTTATTATGACGATTATGACCTCTCTAGTTGTACTCAACATAGGTGGGGTTGACCAAAAGAAAGCGATGCAAGCAAGAGAGTTATTTTTGCTTGATATGCATAAGATTGGTAAAGAGTCGCTTGATCAGTCTCGTGTTTTAGCTTTATCTACTCTCAGTGAAACAGATGTTTCACCATTTTCTTATGAATTGTATGAGTATCACGACCAGAGTAAATTACAGGTCCAAGATTTAAAAAATCGCTGGCAGAAATATTCTGAGTTTAATACACGCCAGTTGCCTAAACATGTATCGTTTACAATACAACCTTTAGATGAGCAAAACTATTCAAAAGCTACGAATACCGATCTAATTGGAGGGCAGGCTCCCCAGTTAATCTGGTTCGGTAACGGTGAAGCTAAAACTGTGAAAATACAGTTTTACTTTGAACAAAAACCAATTGGTTCAGAAATACAAATTGATCATTTGGGTAAAATAAATGAAATCTAAAGGCTTTACTCTATTAGAAGTAATGGTTGCTTTAGCAATTTTTGCAGTAGCGGCTGTCGCGTTAACTAAAGTAGCCATGCAATATACTCAATCTACCTCAAATGCAATTCTTAGAACCAAAGCTCAGTTTGTAGCAATGAATGAAATTGCTTTAATGGAGATAAATCAGGAATGGCTTGAAGGTACTCAAAGTAAGCAAGTTACTTCTCAAGGCGAAACATGGCAGATTGACAAATCTGCACAATCTACAATTAGCCCGAATGTTCAGAAAGTTGATTTGCAAATTAGCTTATATGATTCTGATAAGGGCAAAGTTCAAAATGGTATTACTCACTTGGTGTTTTTTAATTATCCAATGAAAGCAAAATAATGATAAAGAATAAATGTTTTCGCTATCCAAGCACCGCTTCACGTCTTGCGGTACGATCGGAGCAGATGATGAGGGGTTACTCCGAGCAAAGCTCTTCGTCTTGCGCTCAGACAAAGCTTCGCTTTGTTAATCCTCGCTCAGGATTTACTTTAGTTGAGCTTTTAGTTTCAATTGCAATTTTTGCTATTTTATCTTTGTTGGGTTGGAAGGTTTTTGACTATTTATTAAAAGTTCGCGATCGTAATACTCAACATGAAGTGCAGCTATTTGAATTACAAGATGCTTATCAACAAGTTTTGCGTGATACATTGCAAATTATACCTTTATCAGCCAATCAAGGCGGGCAATTACGTCCAGCTTTAGAAGTTGATAATCAAGTTCTTCGCTTTAGTAAGGCGGGTGTTACTGATCCATTAAAGCAAGGATTATCACCTTTTGAGCGTATCGAATATCGATATGATCCTGATCAAAAAAAGCTTTATCGTCTTAAATATAGTAACTTAAATACTTCAAATAGAGAGCAACCTTTATCCAGTACGCTGTTGAGCCAAGTTGAACAATTTCAAATTATGGTGTTGACACCTCAAGAAGTGACAAAGTGGCCAGAAGTTAATATTGATCCCACAAAACCTGATGAGTTTAGGAAGTTGCCAAAAGGAATAAAAATGCAACTTACGGTTGCAGGTGTAAGTTATGAGTGGATTTATAGCTTAAACCAAGGCGACTTATCGCTCTCCAAACAAGGAGTGCAATAAGTGTTACTGCATAAAAAAAATCAGCAAGGTGTAGCGTTACTCACAATTTTGATAATGGTTGCTTTGGCTACAATTTTAGCTGCCTCTATTGCAAAGCATCAAACTAATACAATGGAAAATACGGGTTATTTGATGCGTCAAAATCAGTCATTACTTTATGCAAAAAGTGCAGAAGCTTTTTTTTCAGAATTATTAATTCAAGATGCAAATAATGCTGGTGGTATCGATCATTTAAAGGAAAGCTGGGCGCAGCCAATGCCACCTTTTCCAATAGAAGATGGAGCTGTATCGGGGCGTTTACTAGATGAGTCAGGAAAATTTAATCTAAACAATTTAACGACCAATGAAGGCAAGGTAAACGAAGCTGCTAAAAATTGGTTTGAGCGATTGCTTGTGCGTGTAGGATTGCCAGCAGAGTTAAGTCAAGCAGTTATTGATTGGCAAGACCCAGATGATGAACCATCTGGACCTATGGGGGCAGAAAGTAATTATTATGAAGGTCTTGATCCTGGTTATTTAGTTTCAAATGCTAAATTTCATCGTATAGAAGAGTTGAAATTGGTAAGAGGTTTTGAAGGTAAGAAATATGATTTAATTGCACCATACATTTCTGCATTACCTGAAAATACAAAAGTGAATATTAATACCGCAGCACCATTAGTATTAGCGAGTATTGATCAAAAATTAGATTTAGGGACTATAGAAAAAGAACTTCAATTACGCCAACAGAATTTAAAGTTCTTTCAAAATATTGATGAATTATGGCAATTGAATGCTTTTTCAACAGTTGATCCACAAAAGAAAACTGAAGTTAGTAGCCTTTTAGATGTGAAGTCGAACTTTTTTCAAGCACAAATTGAGGTTGTGTTGAATAATAGAAAAAGACAGTTTACAAGTGCCTTGATGCGGAGTGATAAGCAGATTTATGTATATTCTAGAAATATGGCACCATTTAACTAATTGAAAATTTATGATTTATTTGCTTTGGATGTTTTTTGAAGTTTGTAATTATAAATTTTTCTCAGGTTAAGCGTTAAAGTAAATATAAACTTTCTATATGTGTATCTCCAATGTTTCTTCATAAGTCTTATCATACTTTTTGCTAATTGTTTCTAATTGAAAAGTGGTGCGAAATTTTCGTCTTTTGCTTTATAATAATGTTCTTAGAAGGAATGATCGATTTGGCACATGTTAATTCGTAAGTTATTTAAGTTTGAAAATGCACATGTTGTACGTAACTGTACATCGGATCGTTGTAAGCGATCAATTCATGGACATAGCTATAAAGTTGAGTTATTGCTTAAAGCTTCGAAATTAGATCATGGGCAAATGGTTTATGATTTTGGACTCCTAAAAGGAGTAATAAAAGACCTATTCGACAGCTTTGATCACGCAATCTGTTTTTGGGAAAAAGATGATTCTCAATATATTGATGCATGTCAGACTTTTAGTGCTCGTTGGATTTCTTTACCTGTTTCACCGTCGGCTGAACAGTTTTCACGTATTTTCTTTTATCTAGCTCAGCAAGTTTTACAATCAACAGTCACTCAAAATGGGGAAGGTGATGTTGAAGTATATTCTGTTATTGTTCATGAGACTGATAC
Source organism: Acinetobacter sp. 826659 (assembly GCF_000588515.1). Taxonomy (NCBI): domain Bacteria; kingdom Pseudomonadati; phylum Pseudomonadota; class Gammaproteobacteria; order Moraxellales; family Moraxellaceae; genus Acinetobacter; species Acinetobacter sp. 826659. The sequence goes on from NZ_JFYD01000005.1 coordinate 158,128, forward strand.
TGGATATGCTCAAAGCTTTATTGAAGATATTCAAAACGAACAAATGGGTATTTTAAGTCTTGATGGAATTGTTTTTTCAGAACAAATTCAGATAGAGTGGGCAAATCCACAAATGTATGAAGACTTGAAAAAAGGGATTAAATTTAATAATCCTCAAGTTGATTTGCAAGTCGAAGTATAAATCGAATTACTTATTTTATTTGTAGAATTGAAAATTGATCTAGGATGACATTAATGCAATTAACTGAGCAACAGCAAGATAAACTCAGTAAAGTTCAATTAGAAGAAAGTTGGAAAAGATCTTTAGCACCTTTTCTATTAAGTCCTCAGATGGATAGTTTGCGCGATTTCTTATTTCAACAGAAACAAGCTCAGAAAATAATATATCCGCCTAGTAAACAGATCTTTAATGCTTTAAATACCACACCACTAGCTGATGTGAAAGTTGTGATTTTAGGGCAAGACCCATATCACGGGCCAAACCAAGCGAATGGATTAAGTTTCTCTGTTCAAAAAGGTATTGCATTACCACCATCTTTGCGCAATATTTTTCATGAATTACATACAGATTTGGGTATTCCGGCTCCTCGCCATGGTGACTTAACAAAATGGGCTAAACAAGGCGTGCTTTTACTCAATAGTGTGCTTACGGTTGAGGCTGGACAGCCGACTTCACATCAAAAGCAGGGTTGGGAAGCCTTTACTGATGAAGTTATCGATGTTCTAAATGAACAGAGACAACATATAGTATTTATTTTGTGGGGTGCTTATGCACAGCGCAAAGGACAACGTATAAATAGAGATAAACACTTGGTTTTAACAGCCGCACATCCATCACCTCTTGCTGCAAATAGAGGGGGTTTTTTTGGATGCAAAGTGTTTTCAAAAACAAATCAATATTTGAAACAACATGGCATTGAGCCCATAGACTGGCAATTGGACGCATGATGAACTCTCCCAATGTAAATAACTATCACCCGGACTTGGTGGTTGAAGAAGCAAAAAACGGCTGGCGTATAGTACGTTTGAATCGTCCTAAATCGTTACATGCTTTAGACGAATCAATCGTAACGGCATTATTGCGTGTATTTGAAGATTTCCGTGACGATGAACAAGTTAAAGCAATTTGGTTAGACTCAACTACACCAAAAGCTTTTTGTGCAGGTGGTGATGTTAGAAAATTACGCCAACTTGTTATAAATCAAGAAGTAGATTCTGCAAATAAGTTCTTTCAGCAGGAATATGCTTTAGATCTACTTTTACATAACTATGCTAAACCGGTTGTGGTCTGGGGTGAAGGTTATGTGATGGGTGGTGGTTTAGGCTTGTTTATGGCTGCACCATTCCGTCTAGTGACGCCGTATTCACGTTTAGCAATGCCTGAAATTAATATTGGTTTATATCCTGACGTTGGTGCGAGCCGTTTCTTGGCAGATCGTGGTCCAATTGGTTTGTTTACGGGTTTAACTGGTTCAATCATGACTGCTGCTGGAGCATATAGCATCGGTTGGGCAACACATATTTGTGAAGCACAGCGTGATAATGTTCTGCAAAAAGTCTTAAATATTAATTGGGCTCATTATCCTGCAGGGGATTTCCGAGCAATTGATGATACTTTAAATAGCTTGCACCGTCCTGTTGCGGCAGGCCCATTGCAGAACTCACTTGATGTAATTCATAGTGTTTGTCGTGGTTTTAATTTTGAACAAGACTATCAAGCTATTGTTAGCTTGCGTGATGCGAGCAGTGATTGGTTACGCCAAGCGAGTGAGAATTTGCAAAAAGGATCTCCTAGTACCGCGGCAATTACTTGGTTACTGTGGCAATGGGGTAAACAAATCCACTCATGGGATGAAGTCTTTGATCTAGAGGCTCAGATTTCTGAGTGGAAAATACGTCATCCTGACTTTGTGGAAGGTGTTCGCGCACGCTTGGTTGATAAGGATTTATCACCTGAGTGGAAACCATGTGACGATCTAAGCTTGAGAGGTATATTGGCTGATTGTCCACCAGTAACCTCAATTGATAGCTGGAATGCCTTACTTAGACAACACGGTGTGATCACCTAAAATAAATGACTGACTATAGTGATGAATACTGGATGCAGCTTGCTTACGAGCAAGCTGAATTAGCTGCTCAGCAGGGGGAGATCCCTGTTGGAGCGGTTCTGGTGAGCCAAAATCGAGTAATTGGATCTGGTTATAATGCTCCAATTACTTTATTAGATCCAACTGCACATGCAGAAATTCAAGCTATCCGTGCAGCGTGTTCCTCTCTAGAAAACTATCGATTACCTGAAGACACAACTTTATATGTCACTCTTGAGCCATGTACTATGTGTGTAGGTGCACTCGTACATGCAAGAATTAAACATGTGGTTTTTGGTACACCAGAACCTAAAGCAGGTTCTTTGGTGAGTGCACGTCAGTTATTACAGCAAGGCTATTATAATCATAGGTTTACATTTCAGAATGGCTGTCTACAAGAAAAATGTGCTCAACAACTTAGCCATTTTTTTAAACAAAGACGTGAGCAGAAGAAACAAGAGAAACAACAAAAAACGTCCTTAAATGATTAAAAATCAACTTACTCTTATGGCAAACTAATGCGGTTTTAATACCATGATTCCATGTAATAAGGACGATCCAATGCGTAATGTAATTACCGTAAAAAAAGAATTTAATGCTCCTCTTACTGATGTATTTAACTTGCTCTCTAAGCATTCAACTTACAATACTGCTTTTGCCCCTTTACAAGTTGTACGTGTTAAAGACTCCGCAGATTCTAAAAGACCTGATGGTTTAGGCTCAATTCGACGTATGGGATTTGGTCCAATTAAGCCACTTAAAGAAGAAATTACATTGTTGGAAGAAAATAAAAGTATTGAGTATAAATTAATAGACAATCCTTTGATTAAACACCATTTAGGCAGAATCGAGTTTTCTGAGATTACCCCATACATTACATTAGTTACATACCGCATCGAGTTAACGGCAAAAGCGCCAGTGGTAAGTAAATTAATCCTTGCACAGCTAAAACTAGCCATTACACTAGGCTTTTCGAGATTAGCTAAAGCATTTGCTTCTTAGTGAGAGTTCAATGACAGTTCAAATTATTACTATTGATGGTCCGAGTGGTTCGGGTAAAGGAACATTGGCTGCAAAACTTGCAGCACATTATCAATATCATTTACTCGATTCGGGTGCCTTATATCGTTTATTAGGGTTGTCATTACATAAACACGATTTATTAGAGAAATTAGATAGTCAGCTTGATGAATGCATCCAATATGCAAGTCAACTGGACATTAAATTTGAAACGTCTACCTCAGGGATTTTGGTCTTCTTGGATGGTGAAGATGTATCTCAAACAATCCGTACAGAACGAGTTGGTGAGTACGCATCAAAAGTTGCAGTGGTTCCAGAGCTTAGACAGGCACTATTTGAAAGACAAAGAGCTTTTGCGCAAAGCCCTGGTTTAGTTGCAGATGGCCGTGATATGGCAACATCTATTTTTCCGGAAGCTAATGCCAAAATTTATCTGACAGCTTCGGCTGAGTCGCGCGCTGAGCGAAGAGTAAAACAGTTGCAGGGTATGGGGCTAGATGCTAAAATAAACGACATTTTAGCTAATATACAGGCACGAGACAAAAGAGATATGGAGCGAGAAGTTGCTCCGCTCAAGCCAGCCAAAGATGCTTATATCATTGATAGTTCGGAATTAACGATCGATCAGGTATTTAAGTTAATGGTTGATTATGTCGATAGCCGTACTATTTAGTAAATAGAATTATCAGTTGAAGCATAGCTTGATCAGTCTATAAAGACTATGTTGATACTTAACTAAACCGGCCTTGTCTGATCCAAGACCGCTGAATTTATCAGGTATATCATGACCGAATCTTTTGCAGCCCTCTTTGAAGAAAGTGAATTAAACCTCAACGTTGAAAAGGGTGCAGTCATCCAAGGTGTTGTTGTAAACATCGATAGCGACTGGGTAACTGTTGACACTGGCCTAAAGTCTGAAGGCATTGTTGACCGTGCTGAATTTTTAAATGAACAACGTGAACTTGAAGTTCAGGTTGGTGATACTGTTGACGTAGTTGTTGAAGCTCTTGACAACGGTATGGGTCAAACAGTTTTATCACGTGAAAAAGCTAAGCGTGCTGAAACTTGGACTAAACTTGAAAAAATCTTTGAAGATGGCGAAATCGTTACTGGTGTTATCTCTGGTAAAGTTAAAGGCGGTTTCACTGTTGACATCGGTCCTGTTCGTGCATTCTTACCAGGTTCATTAGTTGACACTCGTCCTATCCGTGACACTACTCACCTTGAAGGTAAAGAGTTAGAGTTCAAAGTAATCAAACTTGATGCTAAACGTAATAACGTTGTTGTATCTCGTCGTGCTGTTATGGAAGCTGAATCTTCTGCTGACCGTGAAGCATTACTTGCTCAACTTGAAGAAGGTCAAACAGTTACAGGTACAATCAAAAACCTTACTGATTACGGTGCATTCGTTGATCTTGGCGGTATTGATGGTCTTCTACATATCACAGATATGGCTTGGAGCGGATCAAGCACCCTTCAGAAGTTGTTGAAGTTGGTCAAGAAGTTACTGTTAAAGTACTTAAATTTGACCGTGAACGTAACCGCGTATCTTTAGGCCTTAAACAATTAGGCGAAGATCCATGGTTAGCGATCATGAGCCGTTACCCTAAAGGTTCTATCGTTAAAGCTCGCGTAACTAACTTAACTGACTACGGTTGTTTCGCTGAAATCGCTGAAGGCGTTGAAGGTTTAGTTCACGTTTCTGAAATGGACCACACTAACAAAAACATCCACCCATCTAAAGTTGTTCAGATTGGTGATGAAGTTGATGTTATGGTTCTTGAAGTTGATGAAGAACGTCGTCGTATTAGTCTTGGTATCAAACAAACTCGTGCTAACCCATGGGAAGAGTTTGCTAAAGCTCATGAGAAAGGCGAAAAAGTATCTGGTACTATCAAGTCTATCACTGACTTTGGTATCTTCATTGGCTTGAACGGTGGTATCGACGGTTTAGTACACTTGTCTGATATTTCTTGGAACGAGCAAGGTGAAGAAGCTATTCGTCGTTACAAGAAAGGTGACACTGTTGAAGCTGTTATCTTGTCTGTAGACGCTGAAGGTAACCGTATCAGCCTTGGTATCAAGCAATTGAACAGCGATCCGTTTAATGACTTCTTAGCTGCTAACGAACGTGGTGCTTTAGTTAAAGGTACTGTAACTGCAGTTGATGCTCGTGGCGCAACTGTTAAGTTAGCTGACGAAGTTGAAGCAACTCTTAAAGCTTCTGAAATCAACCGTGACCGCGTAGAAGATGCGACTAAATTCTTAGAAGTTGGTCAAGAAGTTGAAGCGAAGATCATCAACGTTGATCGTAAATCTCGCTCTATCAACTTGTCTATCAAAGCGAAAGACGAAGCTGAAGAGAAAGAAGCAGTTGCTAGCTTGCGTACAGCAACTACAAGTCAAGACAATGGTCCTAAGACTATTGGTGACTTGATCAAAGCACAAATGAAGTAATAAGTTAACAAAGTACAGTTTCATGTAACGGAATTGTACTTTTTATACAAATTACTGTAAACGGTAGCCTAGTATTCAACATACTGCGCTACCGTTTTGTATTTAAACAGGTTATTATCGAACGACATAGAGTAGCAATAAATAACGAGGTCGTAGATGACTACTGAAGCTCTTAATAAGTCTGATTTGATTGAACGCATTGCGCTAAAAAACCCACACTTAGCTGAACCTTTGGTGGAAGAGGCGGTTAAAATTATGATTGATCAGATGATAGAAGCACTATCAACTGATAATCGAATTGAAATCCGTGGTTTTGGTAGCTTTGCTTTACACCACCGTGATCCAAGAGTTGGTCGCAATCCTAAAACAGGAAAATCAGTTGAAGTTGCAGCTAAAGCTGTTCCACATTTTAAACCCGGAAAAGCCCTTCGAGATGCAGTAAACGAATCTGGGAAATAAATAAAATTTATAAGTCGGGGTGCCTATGCGTTATATTTTAATTGCATTGCTTATTGTTGTATTTGGCTATTCTTTAGCACTTGTTTTGCAGAATCCAACAGAACTTTCTGTTGATTTGTTATTTACCCAAGTTCCAGCTATGCGTTTAGGCTTATTATTGCTACTCACATTAGTACTAGGAACTGTGGTTGGTCTTTTATTAGGTGTGCAAGTTTTCAGAGTATTCCAAAAAAGTTGGGAAATTAAGCGCCTGCGTAAAGATATTGACCATTTGAGAAAAGAACAAATCCAAAGTGCTCAATTAGCGGCAGCTGAAGCAGCTGCGAATGTAAGACATGAAAAAACCGTTGTAGATATTTATCCGCAAGATAAAAACTCTACTCCGCTATAATCCCCATACTACTCTTTATTAATGAGTAAGGAGTAGTATCTCTCTAGTTTTATCTCTTCTTTTATTCTTCTAAATATAAACGCTTTTGTTCTTATCGCTTTAATTTTAGAAAGCAGCTCTCTACATTCCTTTATTCCTTCATGAGTTGTCTATTATAATAACGCTGATTTTATATGATGGAAGAAAGTCTCTTGAGTATCATTGTTGCGTTAGATGCAAAAAGCCAATATGACGCTTTAAAAATTGTTGAACAGCTTGATCCTGCTTTATGTCGTGTAAAAGTGGGTAAAGAGCTTTTTACTCATGAAGGCCCATCTGTTGTAAAAAAACTGCAAGAACAAAATTTTGAAGTTTTTCTTGATCTTAAATTTCATGATATTCCTAATACTACAGCCCAAGCAGTATGTGCAGCAGCTGATTTAGGAGTATGGATGGTAAATGTTCATGCTTCAGGTGGACGTAAAATGATGGAAACCTGTGTGGAGCGTTTAAAAGTAGGTAACTATCAAACCCAACTTATTGCTGTGACAGTACTCACATCAATGGGCCGTGAAGATCTAAGAGATATTGGTCTAGATGTTGAACCTGTTGAACATGTAAAGCGCTTAGCTAAATTAACTCAGGAAAGTGGCTTGGATGGGGTAGTTTGTTTAGCTCAGGAAGCTAAGATTCTTCGTGAATTAATTGGGCAAGACTTCTCTTTAGTAACACCTGGTATTCGTCCAGAGGGTTCTAATGCAGACGACCAAAAACGTATTGTAACTCCGAAGCAAGCTATGCTTGATGGTTCCACACATCTGGTTATTGGTCGACCGATTACTAAAGCAGAAAACCCAACAGAAATGTTGAAATCTATTCTGGCTTCAATTGCCTAAAAATTTAGAAATAAGCTAATTAATAACGGCGCGAGTAGGCTTAATAATAAGCCGCTCATCATGGCATGTGGTACATAATGTGTACCGCATGACTGTTTTACCATGGCTAAGGTAACGTCCATTGAGGTTGCTCCAGCGCTTGAGATAGCAGGGCGTGGAAAACGCCATCCCATCGTATACATTAGAAAAATAGCAACGATTTCCCTAAATAAGTCAGTTAATAAGGCAATTCCACCTAGTTCTGCCGAGTGTAATTGTGTAAATAAAATCCCTGACATTGAATCCCAGCCATAACCTTGTGCTAAAGCTAAAGTTTCATTAAGTGTAAAATGTTTGTGAAGTAAATAGTAATTCAAAAAGCCCGCTATACATGACCCTATAAAAGCAGCTAACGGTACAATTAAAATCTTCCAGCTTAACCAAGTGCGGTTAAAGTGGGTAAAGGCAAGTTCAATACCAATTAAGAAAATAAAAAGTAATAATAAATACCAGCTATTAAATGCGATATGTGAGGTGTATTGAGTAATGATAGCGCCGAATAAAACACCGACACCTAATGCAAAAAAAGCCTTCGCAATATTCTTTAAAGCATTTACAAAAAGTTGTAGGGAGATTTTTCCTTTGACGCTTTGTTTATCAAAAATTGTATAAGCCAATAAACACGTAAAGAACGAACCAAAAGATGTTGTAAGAGCAATGATAATAGCGGGTGGAAGTATGGCAGAAGGATTCTCGATTTGATCAAGTGCCAAGGTTAATTCCAAAGCGACACTCGCTAAGAGAATATAAGAAAAATAGGGCAGTATTTTAAATATAAAGTGTCGGATATTTAGAGATAGTTTGGGTGCTAGGAAATAACCGGAAGCAAGTGCTAAAAAGATTTGAATAATGAGATAAAAAGATTGCATATAATAGGTAGATTGTTATTAACCTACCTATTATGTCTTGAACATTTTAAGCTGCATAGCTCTGTGAGCTTTTATTTAAAAGTAAGTAGTCATTGGGCTTAACTTTACGAGTTTCTAACCAATACTTCCATGTGTAAGTTGGCCATAGTGAAAAGTTTCTACCATCGGCAGATTGATACCAGCTACTACACCCACCAGCTTGCCATACAGTTCCTTGAAGCTGCTTTTGAACACGTTCGTTAAAAGCATCTTGAACATCTGGTTTGATCTCAATTGCTTTTTGACCAGACTCTTCTACTAACTGAATAAGCTGTAAAATGTAATTTACTTGAGATTCAATCATAAAAATAATCGAATTATGACCTAGAACTGTATTAGGACCTACCAATTGAAATAGGTTGGGAAAATTTTTGGTCATAATTCCGTAATAGCTTTCAGCACCATCTTTCCATGCTTGTTTTAACTCGATTTGATTACGTCCGATACATGTGAAATGTTTTAAATAAATACGTGGGTCAGTAATAAAACCTGTACCGTAAATTAAACAATCAATAGGTCGTTCTTGTCCATCTTTGGTAACAATACTGTTTTCTTTAATCTCTTGAATACTATCAGTTACTAGCTCAACATTTTTTCGGTTAAAAGTAGGAAAGTATTTATTTGAGATAAGAATACGTTTACATCCCATAACGAAATCAGGTGTAAGTTTTTTTGCTAACTCTTTATCTTTAACTTGAAAACGTATGAATGCTTCTGCCAATTTTTGGCCATACTTCATGATTTGAGGTTGAACAATGGGTACAACGCGAGATTCATTACTCCAGTAAAGTCGACTACGATGAAGCTGGCGATAAATATTAGAAGATTTGAATAATGCTTTACTTAAGCTTGAATATTTACGCTCATCTCGTGGTATTACCCATGCAGCTGTTCTTTGAAATACATAGAGCTGTTTAACATCTTTGGCTATTTCAGGAATATATTGAATTGCGCTACCACCTGTACCAATAGATGCAACTGACTTTCCGTTTAAGTCATAGTCATGTTCCCATTTTGAGGAATGAAATACTTTTCCTTTGAATTTCTCTATCCCCTTGATAGGAGGAATTTGTGGGATGTGTAGGGGGCCTGATGCAAAAACTACAAATTGCGCTTCTATAGAAGGTTGGTTCTTAAAATCTAGAATCCACACATGACGTGTTTCATCATATTCGACATGAGTTACGTCATGGTTAAACTTGCAGTAATCTTTAATTTTATATTTCTGTGTAATGTCTTGAATATAATTAAAGATCTCTGGCCCCTCAGCATAGCGTTTTGTCCAATCTGTTTTTGGTGCAAAAGATAATGAATACATATGAGATTGAACATCACATGCTGCACCTGGATAACGATTTTCTCGCCAAGTTCCGCCGACATCGTTTGATTTTTCTAAAATAACAAAATCTTGCTGTTGATTTTGTAGTAAACGGATTGCCATTGCTAGGCCACCAAAGCCAGCACCAATAATAGCGATTTTAGTTTTTTGAATAGCATCTTGCTTTGTGTTTAGCATTGGAAACCCTGCATAAGCTGAAAAGAGGATTGCTCGCAAGACTAGCGTTTTTTAATCAGTTTAAACATGATTGTAACGACGTGAAAATTGATAGATTCGGCAATTAATTTTCTTGCTTCTTTATAGTAAAACATTTCAGTCTAGGGAAATTGATAGAAGAATGAAACGGTCGATACTTGGTTTAATCTATTTAATTCAAGGAATGCGCAATGCTGGCATTGATGTCGACTCACGTTTGGCTGATATAGGTATTAAAGTTGATGCTTTAGACCCGAGTTCTACAATTCATGATCGCCTTGAATGGGACATTCAACAAATAATTAGTAAAAATGTAGAGCCTGAAAAGGGTTTATTTATTGGACAGCATTATGCTTTAGCCGGTTACGGCCCATTGCTTATGCTACTTGTCACAAGTAATGATATTCAAACTGCTTTAAATAAGGGTATAAAATATCAAAAGCTTACGCATTTATTTGGTAGTTTAGCTTTATACGAAACTGATGAGCGGACCATTTTAAATTATTTGCCTGTTGATTTAAAAACGGAAATTGGGCAGTTACGGGCACAATGTGAAGTCTCAGGAACTTATAAGTTTATTCAAGATATTTATACGATGATGGGATTGCAAATGCCTGCGATGCGTATAGAACTTCCATTTGAAAAGCCTACTGATATAGATACTTTGTCATGCTATTTTGCATATTATGGCGAAGATGTGCATTTTAATGGTAAATATGCGGCATTTAGCCTAAGTAAGGATGTACTTGAAATCAAGATTCCTTCTGCAGATATCATTACACATCGTATTTATGAATCAAAATGTATTGCAGAAATAACAAGATTAAATCAACAAGATCATCAAACTCCACATATCATACAATGTGTGCAAGATTATCTTGAACTGCAACAAGGAATTATCCCGAGCATGGCGGAAACGGCTTTTGCATTGAAAATGCCTGAAAGGACATTAAGGCATCAACTGCAACAGCTAAATACGAGTTATAAGCAAATTCGTGAACAAATTATCAAGAATAAGGCATTGAAGCTTATGGAATATAGGGAATACTCAATAGAAGTTGTTGCCGAATTACTCGGCTATTCTGAACCAGCGGCATTTAATCATGCATTTAAACGATGGTTTGGACAGAGTCCTCGACAATATGCAAAAGAGTCATCGTCGTAACTCTTGATGCTAAAAGCTAATGTGGTTGAACAAAATGTTCGCTATACTCTCATCAGTTAAAATTGAAATAAAACGATATGTTAAATTTAAAATCTTCTCATAGTACTGCATTCACACCTTCTTCCCCAGCAGAACGCTATGCTGAGGCTTTAGCTTCAGGTCAATTTATGGCAGATGAAGCGCAAGCACAGGCAGTGCAAGAATTAGATCGCGTATGGAAAGAACTTTTAAACCGTTATAAAGCCTCAAAAAAAGCTTTCCGTCGTTTTCGCCGCCAAACTTCACCTAAAGGTGTATATATGTGGGGCGGAGTAGGCCGTGGTAAAACTTGGCTTATGGATCAATTTTACGAGTCTGTGCCATTTCGTCGTAAAACGCGTATGCATTTTCATCATTTCATGCAACATGTTCATAAAGAGCTAAATAAGCTTTCGGGCCAACGTAATCCACTTGAAATCGTAGCTGACCAAATCTATAAAGATGCTGTCGTTATCTGTTTCGATGAGTTCTTTGTATCAAATGTAACAGATGCAATGATTTTGAGCGATTTATTCCAAAAATTGTTTGTACGTGGTGTGACATTAATTGCAACATCAAACATTGCACCAGATGGCTTATATAAAAACGGTATTCACCGTGATCGTTTCTTGCCAACCATCGAAATGGTTAAAAAGAACTGTGCTGTTTTAAACGTAGATGCAGGTGTGGACTATCGTTTACGCGTACTAAAACAAGCTCAATTATTCAAATCGCCATTAACGAATGAAGCACAAAGCTGGATGGCTGAACGTTTTAGTGCATTAACTCATACACAAGCTCATTCTCAAGAGCCGATTGTGATTAATAATCGTGTTGTCGAGACTCTGGGGCATACAGAAGATGTGTTGTGGTGTGAGTTTTCTGAACTCTGCTTTAAACCACGTAGCCCAGCAGATTTCATTGAAATTGCAAATATTTATAATACGGTTCTAGTCAGTAATGTTCCTCATTTGACAGATTTCTTGTCAGAAGGTACTCGTCGCTTTATTTATCTAGTCGATGAATTCTATGATCGTGGAGTGAAATTACTTTTAACGTCCCAAGATAGTATTATTGATATCTATCAAGGTGAAAAATTAGCATTTGAAATTGAACGTACGCGCTCACGTTTGCTAGAAATGCAATCTGATGAATATTTACATTCTGAACATCGTCATATTGATGCTACTAAAACTTCTTAAGAAAGTAGATATGAAAAGCGCTCTAAATTGGGCGCTTTTTTTACAACAAAAATTGATAAATTTAGTTAAATAGTGCTTTTTCACGCTGTAAAGTTTGATATAACTAAATACGCTTTAGAAAAACAAGATAGTGAAATTTTTTTGTCTGTTAACAAAAAAGTCTAGTTTCGGTATCTTTAAATATTGAATAAATTGTTGGGAATCCTAGTTAGAATTTTAATATTTCCTATATAGAAAAATTTATCTTTGTCAATAGTTTTGCAATGGAAAATGCTTACTATTTAGGAATGTGATATTAGTATTCAGCTTAATTTAAATCGGTATACTAGGATTCTCTTGGTATAAAAAGTAGCAACTTCAGGAAAGACAATGACTGCACGTATTCAAAAAGGCAAGTTAGCGATTGCTAAAGAACTTTACGATTTTATCGAAAATGAAGCTTTACCAGGTTCTGGTTTAGATAGTGAAACTTACTGGAAGAACTTTGAGCAAGTTGTTGTCGATCTTAGCCCAAAAAATAAAGCATTATTGGCTAAGCGTGATGAATTACAAGCAAAAATTGATGAATGGCACCGTAACAATAAATTTGAATTAGGTGCTTATAAAGCGTTCTTAACTGAAATTGGTTATTTATTACCAGAAGTTGAAGATTTTCAAATTACTACTGAAAACGTAGACGAAGAAATTGCTTTGTTGGCAGGACCACAGTTAGTTGTACCTGTACGTAATGCACGTTATTGCTTAAATGCAGCAAATGCCCGTTGGGGTTCTTTATATGATGCACTTTACGGCTTCGATGTAATTTCTGAAGAAGGTGGAGCTGAAAAGGGTAAAGGATATAATCCTGTTCGTGGTGCAAAAGTTATTGAGTTCGCTAAGAATTTCTTAAATGAAGTTTTCCCGCTTGCTCAAGGTTCACATGCAGATGCAACAAAATATGCAATTGAGCAAAATAAACTTGTTGTAACTTTGAAAGATGGTTCAAAAACAGGTTTAGCCCATGAAGCTCAGTTCGTTGGTTTCAACGGTGAAGAAGCAAATCCTTCAGAAGTTGTACTTTTAAGTAATGGTCTTCATGTCATTATCGAAATTGATCCAAATAGCCCAATTGGACAAACTGATTCAGCGGGTGTTAAAGATTTAACATTTGAAGCGGCAGTAACCACAATTCAAGATTTGGAAGACTCGGTTGCGGCTGTTGATGCAGAAGAAAAAGTTGAAGGTTACCGTAATTGGTTAGGTTTAATGAAGGGTACACTTCAAGAATCTATTGAAAAGAATGGTAAAACGATTCTTCGTGATCTCAATAAAGATCGCGAAATTAAAAACTTAATTGGTGGTACAACAAAACTTCATGGTCGTTCACTTATGTTACTTCGTAACGTAGGTCACTTAATGACTAACCCAGCTATTTTGGTAGATGGTGAAGAAATTTTTGAAGGTATTATGGATGCATTGGTAACTCCATTGTTATCAATTGCTGATATCCGTAGTACAAACGAAAATAAAAACTCTCGTAAAGGTTCTATGTATATTGTTAAGCCAAAAATGCATGGTCCTGAAGAAGTTGCGTTTGCTGTAGAGTTATTTGAACGTGCTGAACAGGCGATTGGATTACCACCTAAATCGTTAAAAATCGGTATTATGGATGAAGAGCGCCGTACATCTGTAAACTTGAAAAACTGTATTGCTGCTGCAAAAGACCGTACGATCTTTATTAATACTGGCTTTATGGACCGTACGGGTGACGAAATCCATACCTCTATGGAAGCTGCGCCAGTTGTTCGTAAAGAAGCGGTTAAAACACAAAAATGGATTGCTGCTTACGAAAACCGTAACGTTGCAATTGGTTTGAAATGCGGTTTACAAGGTAAAGCACAGATTGGTAAAGGTATGTGGCCAAAACCAGATAGCATGAAAGATATGTTAGCAACTAAAGCTGCACATCCAAATGCTGGTGCTTCATGTGCTTGGGTTCCATCTCCAACTGGTGCGGTACTTCACGCCATGCATTACCATCAAGTGAATGTAAAAGCACGTCAAGATCAGTTAAAAGCTGAAGAAATGTTGTCATTAGATGACTTGTTACCCCCGCCGTTTGCACCAGAAACAAACTGGTCAGCAGAAGAGATCAACAATGAACTTGAAAATAACTGCCAAGGTATCTTAGGTTATGTTGTTCGTTGGGTTGACTTAGGTGTGGGTTGTTCGAAAGTTCCTGATATTAACAACGTGGGCTTAATGGAAGACCGTGCAACATTACGTATTTCTTCTCAACACGTTGCGAACTGGTTACGTCACGGTATTGTAACTCGTGAACAAGTTGAAGAAGTGCTTAAACGTATGGCAAAAATTGTTGATGAGCAAAATGCGAATGATCCATTGTATAAACCAATGGCAGCTAACTTTGAAACAAATATTGCTTTCCAAGCAGCTTCTGATCTTATCTTCAAAGGTTGTGAACAGCCTTCTGGTTATACTGAGCCTTTACTTCATGCGGCTCGTTTGAAGTTAAAAGGTTATACAGGTGATTAATTTCATCCTGTTTTGAAAAAAAGCCTCTTCGGAGGCTTTTTTATTTTCGGTATATTTTGTGCTTATGGAATATAGATTAATAGCTAAAAGGTTTTGAATTTGATTAGTCTAAAAGATCTCGATCGTGAGAATTGGCTTCTATGCGCAAAATTATCATTAGATGATTCTCAAAAAGATTATGTTGCACCAAATGTATATTCTATTGCTGAGTCTAAAGTGGAAGCACATTATTGTCCAAGAGTGATTTTTTCGGATGATAAAGTCATTGGATTCTTAATGTATTGTGTCGAAGTTGATCCACCTGATGAGTCATTATTTTGGTTGTTTCGTTTTATGATTGATGCAAATAATCAGGCTAAAGGTTGTGGTACTAAGGCATTGCAAATAGCGATTGAAGAAATGGCTGCAAAAGGAGCTAAGCGTATTCGAACAATGTATAAATCATCCAACTATGTGGCTGGAAAACTTTATAAAAAAAAGGGTTTTCAAGAAACTGGAGAATATGATGAGTGTGGAGATATTATTTTAGAGTTGAATATTTCTAATTAAAAAAAACGCTAACTGAAGATTCAAGTTAGCGCAGGAGTTAATAGAATTAAATATATTGAAAAGCAATATTAGTTACTGCTCACAATTCCAATTTTAGTGACACCTAAACGTTGTGCTGTAGCCATGACCATCGCTACATTCTTATATTCAGCCATCTGGTCTGGTTTGAGTTTGATTTGGTCTTGATCTTTTTTAGCAACAACACCTTGAAATAAAATCTCTAGTGCCTTTCGGTCAGAAACCTCTTGGTTATTCCAAAATACTTTGCCTACTGCATCAATTCTTACATCAATCACTTCAGGTGGTTTTTCATTTGTTGGTGGCGGTGTGCCATTTGGCAAATTAATATTAATCGCGTTGTTTGGTGCAGGTATGGTAATAATAAACATAATAATGAGTACCAGCATGACATCAATAAGAGGTGTCATGTTGACTTCCAACATCACATCGTCATCATTATTTGAACCGACATTCATACCCATAAAATTCTCCTTAAGTTAATTACGGGGAAGCTGGAGGGGTAGTAACAAAAGCAATTTTGCCAATACCAGCTTCTTTGGTCGTACTAATGACCTGATCTATCGCTTCAAAATGGGTAAGTTGATCACCCCGAATATGAACTTCTGGCTGAGGTCTTTTTTGTGCAACTGCTTGAAGTTTTGCCAGCAATATCTCTTTATTAGGTACATAACTTTCGTTCCAGAAAATATCGCCTTTCTTATTTACTGAGAGTTGAATATTTTCAGGCGTGGTTGCATATGGAGTATTTTTTTCTTCTGGTAGTTTCACTGGAACCGTATGTGTGACTACCGGAATAGTAATAAGAAAAATAATAAGTAAAACCAACATGACATCAACCAGAGGTGTCGTGTTAATTGTGCCAATCATTTCGTCATCATCTTCAGAACCAACACTCATACCCATAATGTTTGCTCCTGATTATTTAATACTGCGATTAACTGAATTATTGGTATTAATTTCTCCACTTAATAAAACCGCGTGTAAATCTGAACCAAATGAACGGACATTTTCCATAACGGCTTTATTGCGGCGAGTAAGCCAGTTATAACCAAGTACAGCAGGTACTGCGACTGCAAGACCAATCGCTGTCATAATGAGAGCTTCACCAACAGGGCCTGCAACTTTATCGATAGATGCTTGACCTGAGATACCGATGGCTGTTAATGCGTGATAAATTCCCCAAACGGTACCAAAAAGACCAACAAATGGTGCAGTAGAGCCTACTGTTGCTAAAAAGGCTAAACCACCACCTAAATGATTTTGTATTTTCTCAATTGCGCGTTGAATTGAAATGCTCACCCATGTATTAAAATCGATTCGTTCAAGTAAAGAACCGCCATGTGATTTAGTTGAATTAATGCCTTTTTCTGCAATAAAGCGATAAGCGCTACTTTGTTCTAAACCTTCTGCAGCATTATCAAGGGAAGTGGCTTCCCAGAAATGTTTTTCAGCTTCTTTGCCTTGGCGTTTGACTTTACCTTGTTGCAATAGTTTAGAGATGATGATGTACCAAGTTCCAATCGACATGAGTACTAATATAAATAAGGTAGACTTAGCAACTAAATCACCTTCGCGCCAAAGGGCTTCTAGGCCATAAGGGTTTTTAACAGTTTCACTCGTTGCGGGTTTCGGTGGTGGAGTTGGAGTATTTGTACTTGATGTAGCTTCAGTAGTTGCTGTGGCCACAGGAGTATTGCTTGTTTCTTCTGCGAAAACTGAGCTTAATGGAAGTAACGAGCAAGCTGCGATTAGACTTGCAGAAGCGAAACGAACTAAAGGTTGAGTTGATTTTTTCATCATATATCTCCAATATTTTTTAATTTCTTGCTAATTCAATTGTTTATTCAATTACAAATGGATATTCAATTTCATACCAATCTTGCTGAGGTACACCATCTTTCATTGCTGGTTTGAACGTACATAAGCTGTAAGCTTTAGTTGCCGCTTTATCTAAAATTTTGCTGCCACTCGATTTTTTTACTTTGGCATCAATAACCTTGCCCGATGTATCAACCAGAACACGTATGCGCACCGTACCTTGTTCTTCATTCATAAGTGCTTCTCGTGGATATTCTGGTTTTTCACAGCCAGCAGAACCCTCTGAAACACCACGACTTACACCAGCTGGTTTGGGTGCCGGCGCAGCAGCTACTGGAGCAGGTGCAGCAACAGGGCTTGGTGATGGGGTACTAGGTGCAGCAGGAGCCGGGGTAGCCGCTTTAGTCGGTTGAGCCACTGGTGTCGTTTTTTGTACCGGTGTTGCTACTTTCTCTACTTGTTTAGGCGGCTCAGGAACCTTGACAACCTTTTCTACCATTTTTGGTGGCTCAGGCGGTTTTTCCTTTGGTTTCGGCTCTTCCGGCTTTGGTGGAGGAGGCGGCTTAATGTCCTGAATAATTTGTAATTCCACAGGTTTTTCTGCTGGTTTTTGAATATTGTTTGCTAAACCTGACATCAGAATATAGGCAACAAGAAGATGCAGAAAAATAACTGCAGCAATACCAATTAGGCGTTTGGCAGATTTATTTTCTATGTCTGTAAAAGTCATGCCCATAGTTACTCCTGAAACTGTAGACAAACAATTTTTAAAATGACTGTTTGGCTAAGAATGAGTATTTGTTCTGCAAACTAACCGTTGAGAGTTATATTTGCAGAACAACCATTTAGAACTTATATGTACCTCGTACAAAGTAAGTACGTCCTAAAGGATCTGCGTAACGTGGGTCATATCCCATTTGGAAGTTGTCACCAACATTTGAAGCAGGAGGATCTTCATCAAAAATATTTTTAATTCCTGCGGTGACTTCTAGATTTTTAAAGCCTTTGTAAGTACCTGAAATATTATAAATTGTATAGTCGCTCACTTTGTGGTCTTGATAACCTGCCTTGACAGTGGAGCTTGAGTTTTGGTCATCATAACCACGAGTGAATTGTTGTTGGAAATTTACGCCCCAGTTTTGATAATTCCAGTATAAATTAGCAGTATGTTTCCAACGAATAATTGGGGCATCTCCAACATATGTGCCTAAACTACTAATCCATTCTCCATCTTTTTCATTTTGATATTTATATTTAATGACATAAGTCCCATCGATTCCAAAGCCAAATCGACCTGTTGTTGTCATTGGGGTTATATAATTTAGACTTACATCGACACCAGAAGTTTTTAAATCACCCATATTGTCTTGAGTAGTAATGATATGGTTAAGTGTTCCATCTGGGTTGCGTACGAACTTGTCGGCATATTTTGTTGGATTGTTAAAAATATCAATCTCAGGTAATGCAGCAATTTGATTTTCAACTTCAATATTAAAGTAGTCTAAAGTTAGAACTAAATTTTTAATTGGTTCTAGAACTAGGCCAGCAGTAAATGATTTTGATTCTTCAGGGTCGAGATCTTTATTTCCTCCATTTTTGCGATCAAATTGGGTTTCACAATCACGACTGGCAACACCACCAGGTGGAAGAGTATCTCCTGGTTTTTTAGGAGGGCCATTCGGACAAAGTACAGGGTCATTATGATAGGCTGAAGTATTTGTTATAGAATTAGGAGCATTTACTTCCCATAAAGTTGGTGCTCGGAATCCTGTACTATAAGAAGTACGGAACATTAATTGTTTAATTGGTTCCCAACGAAGTGCGAATTTAGGATTAAACGTATCGCCGAAATCACTATAATCATCGTAACGAGCAGCAAGTTGAGCTTCTAAAGTTTTATGTAAGGGAATATGCAGTTCAGTAAAGACTGCTTTAATATCTCTTTTTCCTTTATTCGTAGGTTCATTCGGATCAACTCCTGTACTTGGTGCTTGACTAGCCACTTCAGATACTACGTTTGAGGTCCATTCATCGTGGCGATAGCTAGTTCCAATTGCAAAACCAACGTCACCGGCAGGTAATTTAAATATAGGTCGACTGGCGGTGAAATCAACAGTAGTTGAGTCAACGTCTGCTTTTAAATAAGCACCAGTTACACCTAATGTATCCCATAAACCTGCATCTTCTGGTGCTTGTGGACCGAATGGGTTTAAAATACCATTATTTAAAGCCTCTTGAGTTTTGTTGTAGTTAAGATACCCACTGTTTAATCGATCTTCCGCTTCGCTATGAGCATAAGTAACTCCAGTATTAATATCCCAACCGAATGCTTCACCCTCTAGACCACCGAATACACGATGTGACTCGTTAATACTAGAACTAACACGATTACCAGCTTGAGAACGAATATAAAGTTCAAGTGGACCGCTCACATTATTCATTCCAGGAGTAATACCATTACCTGGATAATATTTGCTATCAGGATTTAATGTTAAATCAAAGAAAACATCTGGAGCCACAGAGGTAGTAATTTCATTACGCGCATAGACGTATTCCGCTACAGCATTTAAATTATCATTGAGTTTAAAAGTAGCACGCCCTAGTGCTGAGATGTCTTCAGTTTTTGGAACAATTCCAATCACTGCCTGACTGTTGTAACGGCAGGATCCATTCTGTACGTAAACGAGCGGGTTACCTCCACAGCCCGTGGCTGCATATGGGTTTCCTTCGGCACCAGTTTCCTTGTCATAAAAATTAGCGGGAAAGCTACCGCTACTCCCTTTTGTAATACCTAGTTCTGGTATTAATCCTCCACGTTTACTAACTTTACGATCTTTAGCCATAACGTCGTTACCATGTCGGTAATCGATGACACCAAAAATATTAAATCCATTTTCATCAAGATCACCATAACCACCAAATACACTTACATCTTGTGTATCCCCCCCATTTTGCTCTGGTTGCGTCAAACCACCACTGATGTTTAAACCAGTAAATTGTTTTTTAGTAATGAAGTTGATTACACCACCAATTGCATCTGTACCATAAATTGCTGATGCGCCATCTCGTAAGACCTCAATACGGTCTAACATAGCTAGCGGAATAATATTTAAGTTGGTAACGCCACTATCATAAGCATTTGCAGCTAAACGACGACCATTAAGTAAGATTAAGGTTTTATTGGCACCAATTCCTCGGAGGTCAGCTGCTGAGCCTACCGTTCCACTAGCACCTACATTTTGAGCAGTAACAAAACTTGATTGGTTTGCACTGATCTTTGCTAATGCCTCCTCTGTTGTTGTTACCCCTTGTTTTAAGATTTCATCAACTTTTACGATGGTAATGGGGGAAGCACTTTGTGCTGCAACTCCTTTGATTGAAGAACCTGTAACGGCAACTTTTACGACTTTTGTTGGTTTTTCATCAGTACTTGATTGTTCAGTTTCTGCTGCCTGTGCCAGGGTAAGACACATCATACTTAAACTAAGGGTGCTTAATTTAAGAATTGTTTTGCTGATCTTGGGGGTTGCCTGAGATCGAACATTGTATTTTTTTTTCATCGTGGATTTGATCCCTTTTTGTTGTCGTTAGCGATATTGCTGGAAAGTTTTTAAGCAAAGCAAGTGCCAACTATATATTTTTCTTTTTTTAGTTTATGCAAAATATTGATATATATTGATTTTATTATGGTTCAGCACGAAGGTTCATCTTTTATTAAGCAAAAATAAATTTTCCGTTTGGAAAATTTTTTAACGCTGGCCAAAAGTTTCAAATTTTTTTGTATAAAAAATATACATTACTGGACTCTTCACATGCTTAATAAATAAAAATGTATCGTTTTAGAACCTTTTTATATGTAATGTTATACTATTTATAATGTCGGTTTTTGTTATATTTTTTATTTTAAATCAATTTCTTATTTTATAATTATTTGTTAATTTGGCTTGTCTTAATATGAATCATAATGTGTCATTAATGTATTTTATTTGTGCATTTAAGGTATTGGATGATTAACATATGCAAATATAATATTTGGCAAAAAGTTACTTTTATTTATATAGTTCAAACCATTTTAAGTATCTAATAAAAATATGAATTTCTAATATTATTAATTATTTTGTGATGAATATTAATAAATGGCATGAAATTCGCTTTATTTTCAGTAGTTACAAAAGATTGGGTTTTTGACTTTGTTTTTCCATTTGTTCAAATAAAAATGCTCATAGAAAAGTAAAGAATTAAACCTAAATAGGCTTATCTGTTGAAAAAGAACTTTTCTTATGCAGATTTAGATGTTACTCAAAAGGATAATATCTTTTAAAAAACTAATTACGTGGGTATGAACTTGAAATTAAAATTTTTTAAGCTCGCCATTTTAAGTCTGGCTATTACATCAGTTCCTTGTGCTTACGCAATTACACCAGCACAACCAAACAAAATTTTGCATGTTGCCTATGAAGCCCCAGATGATGGCTTTGATATGGTTAAAACTACCAATTTCTATAGTGCTAATATTGCTGAAGCAATTTTTGAGCCTTTACTCAAATATGACTATCTGGCACGTCCATTACAGTTAGCTCCCTATACAGTAGAGAGCCTGCCCAAAGTGGAACAAGACGGTAAAGTTTATACTTTTAAAATTAAGCCAGGTATCTATTTTACTAATGATCCCGCTTTTAAAGGTAAACGCCGTGAGCTAGTAGCCGAAGACTACGTCTATACAATTAAACGTATTCTAGATCCTAAAAATAGAGCACCGTCTGTTTCATTCATTGATGGTAAGTTACTAGGTGCCGATGCGGTTGTAGCCCAAGCAAAGAAAACTGGAAAATTTGATTATGCTGCTCCAATTGCAGGAGTCAAAGCACTTGATCGATATACTTTGCAATTTAACTTAACTCGCCAAGACTATAATTTCCCTTATATTCTTGCCTATATTACTTTTGGCGGAGTTGCTAAAGAGGTTGTCGATTATTACGGTGACCGTATTGGTATGCATCCTGTAGGTACTGGCCCTTACATGTTAAGTAAGTATGTACCAAGAAGTAAGGTCGAGTTAGTTGCTAATCCTGATTATCGTGGTTTCATCTGGAGTTTTAAGTCGACAGGAACACCTTGGGATAACCAGCTTGTTAAGGAAATGTCTGGAAAGAAAATGCCACAAATTGGAAAGGTGGTCGTAAGTATTATTGAAGAAGAGCAGTCACGATGGTTAGCTTTCCAGTCGGGTCAACTAGACTTTGACAAACTTACAGCAAATGCTGTTCCTCAAGCTTTAGATGGAAATCAGCTTAAAGCTTCTTTTAAGAAGAGAGGAATTAAACACTTCCCATATAAGGAACCTGAAATTACCTATACGATGATGAACATGCGTGATCCGGTGATTGGTGGTTTTAGCCCAGAAAAGATCGCTCTTCGTAGAGCAATTACTTTGTCGTACAACCAAAAAGAAAGTATAAAACAGGCTTATAAAGGGCAAGCTGTTCGGGCTGAAATGTTTATACCTGAAGGTGTGAATGGCTATAATCCGAAATATAAAAGTAGCGTAGCGTACAACCCGCTGCTAGCAAATAAATTACTTGATTATTATGGTTATAAAAAAGGTGCTGATGGTTATAGAACCCAGCTAAACGGGAAACCTTTGATTTTAAAAATCAATACGGAAAATAGCTCGGCTTCAGTTATTCACTCCGAACTCTGGAAAAAGAATCTGGATGCAATTGGCATTCGAGCTGACTTTAAGGTAAGTAATTTTGCAGATAACTTAAAAGCCGCAACTCAATGTAAATATATGATTTGGAGTGGGGCATGGATTGCTGACTATCCTGAAGGAGATAATTTTGCACAGTTGCTTTATGGACCTAATGCTGGTCAGGGAAACCATGCTTGTTATCAGTCTAAAACATATGACGCTCTTTATACTCAGGCCATTCATTTACCACCGCAACAACGTCTACCATATTATGAAAAGCTCAATCGCCAGATTGAAGCTGATAACCCATGGATTGTTCATGTAACTCGAATTCGTAACTGGTTAGTACGGCCACAAGTTCAGGGTTTTAAACCTCATCCTATGATGAATACAAACTGGCAATATCTTGATATTACCCCTATTAAAAAATAATTTTAGATAAAGATCATGATGACTGAAAATTTAAAACAAAAGCTCAAGCATTGTAGTATCAGCTTGCTATTCGCTAGTATGGCCTTAACGGGATCTACAAGTATTTTTGCGAAAA
The DNA here is from genome assembly GCF_000588515.1 of Acinetobacter sp. 826659. Classification (NCBI taxonomy): domain Bacteria; kingdom Pseudomonadati; phylum Pseudomonadota; class Gammaproteobacteria; order Moraxellales; family Moraxellaceae; genus Acinetobacter; species Acinetobacter sp. 826659. Next base: position 181,445 of record NZ_JFYD01000005.1, read on the forward strand.
GCCCAGCCGATCCGAATAAAGTTTTACGTTACGTATTTCCAACAGCTGAGACAGGTTTCGACCCCGCTTATATCCATGATTTATATTCGGCGCATGTAACCACTTCGATATTTGAAACTCTATATACCTATGATTATTTAGCAAGGCCGGCAAAGCTTATTCCGCAAATAGCAACTGCTATGCCAGAAGTCAGTGCCGATGGTCTGAGCTATATCATTCGCATTAAAAAGGGAGTTTATTTTACGCCAGACCCTGTTTTTAAAGGCAAACCTAGAGAATTAACAGCCAATGATTATGCGTATTCTTTTAAGCGTTTATTGGACCCGAATCTGCGCTCTCCAAATAGCTGGTTATTAGAAAACAAAATTGAAGGTATGGATGCGTTAGTCAAAGCAGCTAATAAATCCGGAAAATTTAACTATGACCAAAAGGTAAGTGGTTTACAAACACCTGATAAATACACTTTGGTGATTCGTTTAGTTAAGCCAGACTATAACTTTCCTTTATTACTGGCCCATGACCCGACAGGTGCAGTGGCACGTGAAGTCATCGAAAAGTATAAAGACAAAGCCGGTTATGTTATGGGCCATCCTGTAGGTACAGGTCCTTATGTGCTGAGCAAGTGGGTACCAGCATCGCGTATTGTTTTAAAAGCGAATCCTGATTATCGGGGCTTTACTTGGAACTTTAATGCCAGCAGCCCTGAAGATCAGGCAATTGTGAAGCGACTTAAAGGTAAAAAAATGCCCCAAATCGGCACAATTGATATTCAGGTGATGGAAGAAAACCAATCGCGGTGGCTAGCATTTCAGCGTGGTGAGGTTGATATATTTCAGCTTGAAGGCCAACTGGTCGCAAAAGCGGTTAAAGACGGCAAACTAAGACCTGAACTTGCTAAAGAAGGTGTGCAGTTATCTCGCATTGTTGACCCCGAAATTAGTTATATTTATTGGAATCTTAAAAATCCAGTTGTTGGGGGAATGAGTAAAGAGAAAATTGCTTTACGCCGTGCGATTGCGATGTCTCGTTCAATAGATCAAGAAATTAAACTAGTAAGAAATGATGATGCACAGCGTCTACATTTTCCAATTCCACCAGGTGTAGTGGGTAATGACCCTCAATACAGAACCAGTACGCCATATTCTGTGAAAGCAGCAAATTTACTATTAGATCGATATCACTATAAAAAAGATGCCTCAGGTTGGCGTACGCAACCAGACGGAAAACCACTTGTCATTGAATATATGGCGCGTAGTGACAGTATTGGACAGCAAAGCGCTGAACTCTGGAAGAAAAATTTTGATAGTTTGAATATCCGTATGGTCTTTAAACCCATGCTCTTTGCAGATCTTATTCGTGCGCAAAAACAATGCGACGGTATGTTCGGGTCTTCTGCATGGATAGCCGATTATCCAGATGGGGATAATTTTATGCAGAATTTTTATGGACCTAATACACATATGACGAACTGGTCTTGTGGCTCTATTCCAGAGTTTGATCAGTTGTATCGCCAAACGCAACAAATGCAAGCAGGTGCTGAGAGAGATGCACTTTATCGAAAAATGACACGGTTGTTAGAAGTGTATATGCCTGTCCAAATCTCATATGCACGCTACCGGAATATGCTGGCTCAACCCAAAATCATTGGATATAAGAAGCATCCAATTTTACATGCAGAGTGGATGTATTTCGATATTGATACAAATACTAAATCTAATCATTAAATGAAAAAAATTGGAGATACGATGAAAAATAATGCACTGAAAATGACAACCTTATGTATGTTGACCATGGGTATAAGTCAATTTGCAACGGCAGAGACAACACGTCCTACTTTGCCATTACTTAAAGCACAACAACTTCCAGCATGGTGTGATGCGAATTTAAAAAAGATTCAGAAAGAGATTTCAAATTTTGAAAAAACGCCTGTTAAAGATAATGCAGCAGCGGCACCTATATTGGCAAAGTGGGATAAAATTTTTGCGCATTTTGAAGATTTCTCAGGTCCTATAAGTCTATATAGTAACGTAGACCCAGATGCAAAGTTACGTAAGGCAGCTGAAGACTGTGAAATCAAAATTAATCAGTTTCATACTGATATATTCCAAAATTCAAAATTATATAACGTCATTAAGAATACCAAAGCTACTGATCCGATAGACCAAAAATATCGTCAAGATATTCTAGATCAGTTTGAAGACACAGGTGTTCAACTTGAGCCAGTAAAGCGTGCACGAATGAAAGCTATTCTGGATGAGCTGACTAAACTAGAACAAGAATATGCCCGTAACGTCCGTGATAATCCAGAGAAACTTGAGTTTACTCCTGAAGAGATGAAAGGCTTACCTCAAAGTTATATTTCAGCATTAAAGAAAAATACTAAAGGCAATTATTTATTAGGTTTTGAATATCCAGAGTACCGTCCTTTTATGGAGTTGGCAGATAATGATGATGCTCGAAAAAGATATCAAATTGCCTTTACTCGAAGGGGTACTGAACAAAATTTAAAACTACTTAAACAGGCAATTGATTTGCGTTATGAGCTTGCGCAGTTATTTGGAAAAGCAAGTTATGCAGATTGGGTTTTAAAAGACCGTATGGCTAAAACACCTGAGGCTGTAAATCAATTTTTAGCAGAAGTCCAAAAAACAGTAGCACCACTTGAACGTAAAGAAGTAGAAGAACTCCGTGCATTTAAAGCGCAAACTTTAAAAACGCCATTAGAAAAAACCGAGATTACACGTTGGAGTGAAGCTTACTGGAGTGAAAAACTTCGTAAGAGCAAATATCAGATTGATCAGGAAAAACTTCGTGATTATTTCCCAACTTTAGCTACTCAAAAATGGTTGTTTGCCATTTCATCTGACCTTTATGGTATTGATTTTAAACCTGTCAAAGTTAAAGCATGGCAGGATGAAGTTGAATATTACGATGTAGTTGATAAGAAAACAGGAAAACTCCTTGGTGGCTTATATATGGATAAATTCCCTCGCGAAGGGAAGTATGGCCATGCCGCCGTTTGGGGAGTATATGGTGGTAGCACATTAACAAACCGCTTACCAGTTTCAGCCCTAGTTACGAACTTTAATCGTAAAGGGCTAAATAGCGATGAGCTTGAAACGTTTGTCCATGAGTTTGGTCATGCTCTACACGGCATTTTGTCAAATACCCGCTATACCAGTCAGTCTGGAACATCCGTAGAGCGTGATTTTGTAGAAGCACCATCTCAAATGTATGAAGAGTGGGCACGCCGTAAAGAGACTTTATCTAAAGTGGCTGATTATTGTGATCCAGCATGTCCACGTGTTGACGATGAGTTAATTGCCCGATTAAAAGCAGTACATAACTATGGTCGTGGCTTACGTTATGCGCGTCAGACCCTTTATGCACAGTACGATATGTCATTGCATACTGCTGATGCCTTAAAAGTAAAACCTTTAGAAAATTGGCAAAAAATGGAAGCTGCTACAGCCTTAGGTTATGTACCAACAACCGAGTTTCCTGGGCAGTTTGGGCATTTGATGGGCGGTTATCAAGCAGGTTATTACGGCTATATGTGGTCTGAGGTTTTAGCTTTAGACATGCTTTCTGCATATGGGGACAACCTTAATAACCCGCAAGTTGGACAGCGTTACCGTCAAACCATTTTGTCACAAGGTAGCCAAAAACCGGCAGCTGAATTAGTTAAAGATTTCCTTGGCCGTGAACCTGATAACAAAGCGTTTTTTAATGAAATTACCGGACAACGGGTTAAATAAGGAATTATCACTATGCTGGCATATGTTATTCGGCGGTTATGGCAGATGATTCCAACGATGTTGGGGGTAGTCTTACTTATTTTTATTCTTTTTAACTGGGTAGGTGGCGATCCTGCCTATATTTTAGCGGGCAAGATGTCTAATCCTGAGCAGATCGAAAACATTCGTAAGCAGTTAGGTGTCGATCAGCCTTATTACGTTCAGCTCTGGATTTTCATTAAACAAATACTGACTTTTGATTATGGTGCGAGTTGGAGTACTGGCGAACCTGTTTCTCAAATTATTTTAACCCGATTAGGACCTTCACTCACGCTTCTAATTCCACTGACTATTTTACAGACGGTTATTTCAATTATTTTGGCATTGGCTGTTGCCGCGGTACGTGGATCTCTAACTGACCGTATGGTCATGATGTTATGTACCATTGGCATGTCGATCAGCATCTTAGTTTACATTATCGTTTTTCAATATGTTCTGGCGTATCAGCTAAGTTGGTTTCCTGTGCAAGGCTGGAGCGACACCTTTACTGATAATTTATTTAAGTTTGCTTTACTACCAATTCTAATCATGCTGGTGGTGAGTATTGCCCCGACTTTACGTTTATATCGTAGCTTTGTGCTTGATGAAATTAATCAGGACTATGTTCGAACAGCACGGGCTAAAGGTGTGGGTGAAAGCCGAATCTTAGGTGTACATGTACTGCGTAATGCTTCAATTCCGATTATTACCGATGTGATGTCAACTTTACCTGCATTGCTCATAGGCGCATTTTTAATTGAACGTTTTTTTGGTATTCCCGGGATTGGTCGAGAAGTGATTATTGCAGTTGAGCGGAGTGATTTTCCTGTTATTAAAGCAATTACAGTTTACATCGCAGCTGCAACCATGATTTTTAACCTGATTGCCGATTTGGTCTACAAAGTGGTTGATCCACGTGTACAGTTGAAGTAGGTGGGCTATGCTGAGCGTTTTATCAAAAAGAAAACAACAAACAAAAGCCGAAGCTCATTCATCTGGCCTGTGGAAACTTGCCATGCGTCGTCTTCGGGCCGACAAGATCGCAATGTCATCGCTAGTGATTGTATTACTTTATTTTATTATCTTGGTTCTATCAATGACGGGCGTGATTGCATCTGACTGGAATAAAGAGGTAGCCGTAAGTTATGCACCGCCTACATTTATAGGGGCAGATAAGACAACAGATGCAGGGCAAAAGGCGGCAGCGATTGAGGAAGAATTACCAGAAAATCCAGTCGATCCTTTAAAAGATGTAATTAACAAGCTTAACGCTGAAATTAAACAAGAAAAGAGCTCTGGAAGTGCAATTGATTATTATGGTGTAGTTGACCCATTAGCCGATGATATGAAAGCGATCGATCAGCAACTTGGAGGACATTTACTTGATCAACAAGCAGAACTGAAAAGTACCCTTGTGTTTGGAGCTGATAAATGGGGACAGGACGTTTTAAAGAAAACTATTAAAGGTGCTGAAACTTCAATTATTGTTGGGGTGATATCGGCTTTACTTGCAGTAGGAATTGGTACACTTTTAGGCGCAATTTCTGGATATTTCGGTGGTTGGGTTGATGATATTCTCAACTGGTTTTATAACATTTTTACCTCAATTCCATATTTGTTATTAGTTCTCGCTATTGCTGCCGTACTTCAACAAAAAGGCATTCTATCTATTGTTCTGATTTTAGGTTTAACGGGCTGGACGGGTGTTTATCGATTAATTCGTGCTGAATATATGAAACACACTGCACGTGAGTACGTTCTTGCTGCCAAAGCAATTGGTGTTGGTCACTTCCGCCGTATGTTCATTCATATTTTCCCAAATGTCAGCCATATCGCTTTGGTCCAAATGTCAATTCTGGTGGTTTCTTTTATTAAATCTGAAGTTATTTTGAGTTTCTTGGGCTTCGGTGTGCCAGTAGGCGTAGTGTCTTGGGGGAGTATGCTAAATGAAGCACAAAGTGAACTTCTTTTAGGCAAATGGTGGCAGCTTGTAGCAGCCTCTGTCGCAATGGCTGTTTTGGTAACGGCATTTTCAATGTTTACTGATGCACTTCGTGATGCATTAGACCCAAAACTAAAATAAGAGGAAGGTCAAATGTTAGAACAAGAAAATAAGAATGCGCCGTTACTGCATGTTCAAAATTTACGAGTAAGTTTTAAAGGTGAAGATAAGCAATATATTGAAACCGTAAAAGGAATTACTTTTGATATTCCTGCAAATACTACGGTTGCTTTAGTGGGTGAGTCGGGGAGTGGTAAATCGGTTACTTCTTTGGCAACTATGGGATTGCTGCCTGTAGGTCAGAGTAAAATTGATGAGCAAAGTAAAATTATATTTGAAGGCAAAGATTTACTGAGCTTATCTCGTACAGAGATGCGTAAAATTTGTGGCAAAGATATTGCGATGATTTTTCAGGAGCCGATGTCATCATTAAATCCAGTTTTTACGGTTGGCAATCAAATTGCAGAAGTGTTGTGTTTGCATATGGGATTGAGCCGTAAACAGGCCCGACAACGCGTTTTAGAGTTGCTTAAAGAAGTAGGTATTCCTTCACCTGAAACTAAAATTGACGCTTATCCAAATCAACTTTCGGGTGGTCAACAGCAACGTGTCATGATTGCTATGGCGATTGCTTGTGAACCTAAACTGCTGATTGCTGATGAGCCGACCACTGCACTTGATGTTACGATTCAAAAGCAAATTATTGATTTGCTCGAGTCATTGCGTAAGCGCCGTCAAATGTCGATGCTTTTTATTACCCACGATTTAGCATTGGTTGGTGAAATTGCAGATAAAGTCATTGTAATGCGTCATGGCGAGATTAGAGAGCAAGGTGCTGCTGATCAGGTCCTTGAACAGCCTAAAGATGTATATACGAGAGCTTTGTTATATTGCCGCCCGCAAATGTCACAAAGACCTTATCGTTTACCAGTGACCAGCGATTTTATGCGTCAAGAAGACGATGTATTGGTCGAGCAAAGTTTTGATGCTTCAGAAATTCCCGAGCGCAAACGTGGCTTAAATGGTGATGAACAAATCATTTTAGAAGTAAAAGACCTGAAAAAAAGCTTTTATAGCCGTAAAGGTCTATTTGGCAAAGAAGAGTTTCAGGCCGTAAAAGGTGTTTCTTTTAAGCTGGCTAAAGGAAAAACCTTAGGATTAGTTGGTGAGTCAGGTTCAGGTAAAACGACTGTTGGGCTATTACTCATGCGCTTACATCAGGCATCTGGTGGGCAGGCTTTCATCGAAGGTAAAGATATTCTTTCATTAACTGAAAAAGAGTTTGCTAAATATCAACGGAAAATCCAGATCATCTTTCAAAATCCGTATGCGTCTCTTAATCCGCGCTTTACCATCGGGCAGATTTTATTAGAGCCTATGCAAATTCATAACATTGGTAAAGATCATGCTGAGCGCAAGCAAATTGCTCTCGGACTGCTTGAGCGAGTCAATTTACCTGAACAAGCTTACTACCGATATCCGTATGAGTTTTCAGGTGGACAACGTCAACGTATTGCCATTGCACGCTGTTTAACGCTAAAGCCTGAAATCTTAATTTGTGATGAATCTGTTTCTGCGCTCGATGTTTCAGTTCAGGCACAAGTACTTAATTTATTGCAAGACTTACAAGATGAGTTTGGACTAAGTTATATCTTTATTTCACATGATTTATCGGTCGTGAAATATATCTCTGATCAGGTTATGGTCATGAATCATGGCGAGGTTGTAGAAATAGCCAATTCAGATGAGCTCTATGCACATCCTCAACATGATTATACTAAACGACTATTACAGGCCATTCCTAAAGGGATTCAACACGTTTCATAAGCGTAAAGTTATGTCGTTAAGGGCACTTTCGAGTGCCTTTTTATTTGGTTTATGTGGTAAATGCTTATAAAATAAAAGAAGTAAATGTAGAGTATTTTATTCTTGCTATGTGCGCCAATTTTAAACCTTTAACGCTTGCCCAATTACAGCAACTTCAGTTGCCTGTGGTCGGCTTTAGCTATGCCGAAGAGGTTTATCCTGCAGGAACAATGCCACTATTATTCAAATCACCACAAGGGTTTGAATGGCGCGAAGTGATGTTTGGATTGGTTCCCAAATGGGCTGAAGATACTAACATAGCGAAACATACTTACAATGCCCGTCATGAAACGATTTTCCAAAAACCGAGTTTTCAAGAAGCTGCACTTAAATGTAAATTTGGTGTGATTCCAGTGACCGAATTTTATGAAAGTAAGTATATAAATGATAAGCCTGAGCGGTGGGGTGTACGCCGTAAAGATGGGCAGGCTTTTTTTATTGCAGCGATCTACGAAATTTGCAAAATGAATGAAACGATTATTCGTTCTGCAAGTATGTTGACCATGGACGCTATAGACCATCCAATGATGAAAGACTTTCACGAGCCAGGCGATGTTAAACGATCAGTTATTGTGATTCCACACGACCGACTAGATGAATGGTTAAGTTTAGAATCACCAGATATTTCCAGCTTTATCGAAGGTTTTCCAGTTGAAGAGTTTGAATGCTCTCATGTCCCAAAAGAAAAAATTATAAAACCTACACCTCAGTTAAGCATGTTTGACTAATCTATCTAAAATTAAGATGAGGTTATTGATGTCAAATTTGAATCAATAACCTATATGACTTATTCAATATTTTTACTTAATGTTTGTACCTCGGAATCTTCAGCTAAATAGCTTAATTCAATCGGTGAAATCACAAAAGTTGTATTATCTGAGGTCTGTTTAAATACAAAACCATATTCAAAAGATTGGCTATTTTTACTTGGTAACCAGAATAGATAAGGACAGCCTGTATAACTACCATCCCAACCCATTTCTCTAGCGAGAGCCAAAGCTGTATCAGATTTCGCTATGATTTCTTTGAGAGATTCTTTATCTCGTGTTGAAACATCACCATCATCATCTGCAAATGTTTGTAGAAACTCATTTAAGGGCTTAAGGTCTTCCCAGTTATGTTCTATTGTCGAGAAATGATATCCATATAGCATCATGTGCACTTTCTTCCATCTTGTTATTGTGTCCTTGAACATACCAAGAAATATATGAAAAGGAAATGGATAAATCTGATTTAAGTTGTTTATTTTTCATAACTTATAGATTGTTTTTTGTACGAAATAAAGGCTTTTATAAATAATATAATTATTCATATTAACTAAATAGCATAGGCGGAAAGCAACGGCCTAATGATTAAGATAAATGACTATTTTAGTAAATCAAACTGTTGGCGAATATGGAATTGTTCATAATTCACCTATAATAGAAGTGAAACTATGTAGAGCATATTTATGTTTATAACAACTACGCGCCCACAAGATAATTTAATTAATCAACTTTTGCCTATTTTGGAACAGGCGAGTCAGATTTTACTAGAAGAATATCAAAATTATTCTGCGGGTTATGAGTTTACTATTCATGAAAAGCAAGATGACTCACCTGTAACCCAAGCAGATCTAAAGGTAAATAGATTTTTACTAAAACATCTTGCAGAGATTACTCCAGAGTTGCCCGTATTGTCTGAAGAAAGTGATTATAGTGCCCGTCATGACTGGTCTACTTGCTGGATGTTAGATCCGCTTGATGGAACCAAAGAATTTATACATGAACGTGATGAATTTACGATCAATCTAAGCATCATCAACGGCAAAGAAACGGTTTTCTCAGTTATTGCCGTGCCATGTGAACAAGTTGTGTACTTAGGATATCTGCAAGATTTACCTTTTAAATATAGCTTTAGCCAACAACAATGGTATCAATATCAGGTTAGTTCAACTTCGCTAGATGCGCCCATACAAATAGGACTTAGTCACGGTAGTAAAAATCCAAAATACCAAAAATTTATTCAACCTATAGAAAAAGAACATCGCATTATTCGACGAGAAGCCGGTAGTGCCTATAAGTTTTGTATGATGTTAGAAGGTGAAATAGATATTTACCCACGCTTTCATCCTACTTCTGAATGGGATACCAGTTCTGGTCAAGGTCTCTTAGAAAGTATAGGCGGTGGTCTACTTACTCTGGATGGGAAACCTTTTGAATATAATCAAAGAAACACGGTTTTAAATAAGGGCTTTATCGCTTTTCGTGATCAGGAAAGCAAAAAAATAGCATTTGAAGCATTAGCCCAATCAGGTGTTATCGATTGAGAGTTATGCCAGACATGTTATAGTGGCAAAGTATTGAAAAAAGATGACAAGATAAAGATGGCACTCGATTTATTGCCTAAAAGTATGTTTGAAGCAATTGATTTATTGCCCGATGCTTCAACTCCTGTAACCTTATTTACGCGCCATTCTTTAAGAGAACTTGTAGATGGGCAGGGCTTGGCTGGTTATGATCTCCAACTTACTCCTCAAGGACGTGAGCTTGCGCAGGCATGGGGTAATTACTTAATTAAAAATACAGATCGTGTTATTCAGCATTGTATTTCAAGTCCAATACAACGCTGTGTCGATACGGCTGCGCTCATGATTGAAGGGGCTGACGATGTAAGTCCTCAATCAAATACTCATACAATTGAAATTATTGAGCAAGGGCTACTTGTTGAACCGGGTAGCTTTGTGTTGGATATACAACAAGCTGCTCCTTATTTTAAAAAGCAGGGTGCTTTAGGTTTTATTAATAGTTTTGTAAATAATGCATTACCTGGTATGAAACATCCCATTACGGGTGTTTTAGATGTACTAGAGCTTATTTACCGGACTCATCCAAAAACTAAAGGCGGTCTTAGTTTAGCCGTGAGTCATGACACGATTATTGCAGCAATTGTTGCTGTAATTTCTGGTGAGAATAAAATTAAGAAAGAAGACTGGCCGGAAATGATGGAAGGATTATTTGTCTGGTTTGAAGGTGAAGAGTTTCCAAATTGTAAATTAAAGTGGATTTGGAGAGGAAAGGCCTATGAGCTGAATGTAGCTAAATTTCATAAAGTGCTATAAGCTCAAAAACAATAGATAATAAAAAAAGCCCTATTGGGCTTTTTTTACATGTTCAAATTAGTTAGCTAACGCTTTAACTTGAGCATTTAAACGGCTCTTATGACGAGCAGCTTTATTTTTGTGGATGATGCCTTTATCAGCCATGCGGTCGATTACAGGAACAGCTTTTTTGTAAGCTTCTGTAGCAACAGCATAATCACCACCAGCGATTGCACTTAAAGTACGTTTGATGTAGGTACGAACCATAGAACGCAAGCTTGCGTTGTGTTTACGCGCTGTAACGTTTTGACGCGCACGTTTTTTAGCTTGAGCAGAGTTTGCCACTCTTGCACTCCTTGAAAATAAGTTGGTCTGGGCGGGCTGTGGTCAATTCAGTAAACTGGTGTAACCATCACCAGCCCGTAAACAAGTGCCATATTGTGATGAATCAACACCGTGAAGTCAAGCCTTGCGAGCATTTTAAGCGGTTTTAGGGGCTGCTAAAACGGTAAGAAAAGGTTAAATTTGATACAAACTTAAAGAGGGTTGGATAAAAAATGACTATAAGTACTAAAAAAGCAATTGTGATAGGTGCTACGGGACTTGTGGGTTTAGCGCTTGTCGAACAGCTTGAGCAAACTCCGGAATTTGAAGCGATTACTGTTGTGGTCAGAAAAGAATCACAACTACTTAATACATATAAAAAAGTTACTCAACTCGTTATAGAGGATTTTTTATTACTCAATGATGAAGATGTGAATGGCCATACCCATGCATTTAGCTGTCTTGGAACAACATTAAAAATGGCTGGTTCAAAACAGGCTTTTTACGCTGTAGATTATGAAATCAATGCTCATTTAGCAGATTTAGTGCAAGATAAACATATTCATCTATTGCTAGTGAGTGCCCTTGGAGCAAATGCAAATTCTCCAATTTTCTATAATAAAGTGAAAGGACAGTTAGAAGATTATATTGAGAGTCTAGAACTCGAAAAGCTATCTATTTTTAGACCGTCTTTACTGATCGGTAAACGCAGCGATGTACGGTTTATTGAAGACTTAGGGCAAAGTCTATTTAAACTTATCGAGAATAAATTTCAAAAGCCATTCAAATATAAGCCAGTAACTGCCGAGCAATTGGCTCATACGATGGTCGTAGCGGCGCTAACGCAAATTGAAGCCTTTAAACGATATGATAATCTGAGCATACAACAAACTCGATAAGGGAGTATTAAAGTGTCGACAGTACCATTTGTAACATGTGATTTATTAGATGATAACCCTGAAAAAGACTTACAGGTTGTAATCCCATCAATGGATGGCAAGTTCTTTCAAAGTTATGGAGCACGTAAAACTTTTGGGGGACAGGTTGTAACAGTAAAGTGCTTTGAAGATAACTCACGTGTAAAAGAGTTATTGGCAACAGATGGTACAGGTAAAGTATTAGTTGTGGATGGTGGTGCATCTATGCGCTGTGCACTCATGGGGGATTTGATTGCTGAATCAGCGGTTAAAAATAATTGGAATGGTGTGGTGATTTACGGTTGTGTACGCGATGTTGATGCACTTGCGACCTTAGATTTGGGAGTACATGCATTGGCTGCAATTCCACAAAAAAGTAATCGTAAAGGCATTGGTGAAGTAGATATTCCTTTGTATTTTGGTGGAGTCACAATTCAATCTGGTGATTTTATCTATGCTGATAATAATGGGGTTGTGATAGCAAAAGAAAAATTAGTCTAATTCTCTAATATAAAGGAAGGCATGATGGTGATTTATCAAATTAAAGTACTTCAAGCAGTTGTATCTGCAATTGCTGAAGGTGGTAGAGGTGTTTCAGGAACAGCATTTCCACAACAACCTGTAAAGGCTTTGAAATTATATGAATTTGAAGGTTCACCATTTTGCCGTCGTGTTCGTGAAGTGATTACACTTTTGAATCTGGACGTTGAAATTTATCCATGTCCTAAAGGTGGAACAAAGTATCGTTCAGTTGTAAAAGAAAAAGGCGGTAAATTACAGTTTCCATTTTTAATTGATGAAAATACTGGCGATCAGCTATATGAATCACAGGATATTATTCATCATTTATTTAAACATTATGGTAAGACAGGGAAAACGCCGCAGAAATTTTCGAGTTACCCAAACATGCCTTATGCTGCAGTTGCTGGAACTCTATTAAATGGAGCTCGCGGAATATGGATAAATAAAAAAATTGTTAATAGAGCTGCACCTGAACAAAAACTTGAGTTATGGAGTTTTGAAGCAAGTCCGTATTCACGAATTGTAAGAAGTCTACTCTCTGAACTTGAGCTTCCATATATTTTGCATAATGTAGCAAAAGAGAGATGGCAAGATATGGGACCTGCTATTCTTCGCTTAAAACCAGGGAAATATATACCTTTAGAAGGTGGAAAAAGGGAAAAGCTGTTGCCTATTATGCAAGATAAAATGCAGGTGCCGTATTTGGTGGATCCAAATACGGGAGTGAAGATGTTTGAGTCTGCTCAAATCGTAAAGTATTTAAAAAAGCAATATGGACGTTGATTAAGCTTAATCTGTGTAAGAGTTTAAGGCGTTTTGCTTAAGCTCTTATTAACATCAGATTTCTTAATAGGTTGTATGAAAAAAATATGAGTATGCTAAATTAATAAGCTTAAATACCTAAAAAGGCATATTTTATGGAATGTATGAGAATTCAACCTGTAACGAGTGCTCCTGGTGAAAATGCATTATTTATTGTATTGGGGCTAGCTCAAGGTGATTCTGTAATAGAAAAAGTAAAAGATTTTGCTGCTAATTTTTCAGCACTAACCAGAAGTCTAACTAACCGTTATCCAGATAGTAAATTTAATGCTACTTTAGGTTTTAGCTCCAATGCATGGGATATATTATTTCCAGAGCAATCCAAGCCTCAAGAGTTACAACCATTTCAAGAAATTAGAGGTCCGAAATACACGGCTGTTTCAACTCCAGGTGATTTATTTTTTCATATTCGTGCTGATCGTCAGGCCTTATGTTACGAGTTAGGCAATATAATTAATCAACAGCTTGGTAAAGTAACGTATCCAATTGATGAAGTTCATGGTTTTCGTTATTTTGACGGTCGTGCAATTATTGGCTTTGTGGATGGGACTGAGAATCCTGAACCTGTTATTGCAGCACAGTGGGCATTAGTAGGCGATGAAGACCCTGACTTTATCGGGGGAAGTTATGCTTTTATCCAAAAATATACACATGATATGGACAAATGGCGTTCATTAACTGACGAAGAGCAAGAAAAAGTGATTGGCCGTAAAAAGTTCAATGATGTTGAGCTCGGCGATGATGAAAAACCTTTAACTGCTCATAATGTCGTTAGTAAAGCTCATGACGCAGAAGGCAATGAACTTAAAATTATGCGAGCTAATATGCCTTTTTCTAATCCTTCTAGAAATGAATATGGCACATTCTTTATTGGCTACTCGCGTAAATTTAGTACAACCCGACAAATGCTTGAGAACATGTTTTTAGGCAATGAGCATGGTAACCTAGATCGGTTACTTGACTTTAGTACTGCTCAAACAGGTACTTTATTTTTTGTACCGACTATAGATTTTCTTGATGATTTAGGCGATGAATAATCTTTAATTTAGAAGACTCAAATGATGGGAGTGACTAGGTTACTTCCATTATTTAAATTGAAATAAATATGATGTGATGAAATGTTTAAAAAGATAACACAGCTTTTTCAAGGCTCGAAAGAGACACCTGAACAAATTTACTTGCAAGAGAATCAATTAAAATTTGATTCTGAACGTGGGCCTATCATTAATGATGTAGTGATTAATCAAAAGTGGTCAGAGCATCTTAAATATTTCTCAAACCGTAAATTACAGAATTTTGATAATCTTCAAAAGTTATTTCAAATTACGCCACAAATTAATGAAAAGATTGATCTAGAAATCGCAACACAGCGTTATGTTGCAAGATTGGAAAATAATCAAGAAAAGCTACTTCAACTCAAAGCGATTATACAAATTTTAAATCAATATTATGTTTTGTTTTTGCGTGATAAATAATCATAGTTGATTGATTAAAAAATATAAAAAGTAGGGCCAACTAGTAGTTTGATTTTCAAAAAAATAACTCATTTCACTAAAAACATCATGCTACTATTGAGCTCATATCTTCTTAGCTGATAAAAGCCATATACATGTTTCAACAAGAAATCTCTCAATTGAATTTACAACAGCTCAAAGCCGGTGAAAAGCGTTGGGTAGGGTCGTTATTAGGTTCATCTGCTGCATTATTATTCAAAGAAATTGCTGTTCAGCATTCGTCTTTGCTCGTTGTAGTAGCTCGAAATAACCAACATGTTGCTCAGTTAGAAAGTGAACTTGAATTTTATGGCATAAAACCGACAATTTTCCCTGATTGGGAAATTTTGCCGTATGACCGCTTGTCACCTCATCAAGATATTGTTTCAGAACGACTCGCGATTTTATCCAATATGCCGCAAAAAGGTGTATTGCTCATTTCAGCAAGCACTTTAGCTCAAAGAGTTGCACCATATTCTTGGGTTTTAGGTGAGCATTTTGATATACGTGTGGGGCAAAAATTTGATTTAGAACAACAGAAGCTACGTTTAGTACAAGCTGGATATCATTTAGTAGATACAGTTTACGACCATGGTGAGTTTGCTGTACGTGGCAGCATTATGGATATTTTTGCATCTGGTCAAGATGCACCTATCCGTATTGACCTATTTGATGATGAAATTGATACTTTAAAATTCTTTGATCCAGAAACGCAAAGAACCACCACAACTTTAAAAAGTTTTACAGTTCTTCCCGCGAAAGAGTTCCCATTAAAAGAAGCTCGTTCTATTTTCAGAGATCGTTATTCTGAACTTTTTCCGACCGCAAATCCTAAGAAAAACCCAATTTACCAAGATGTTCTTGATGGAATCGCATCTCCGGGAATTGAGTTTTATTTACCATTATTTTTTGATAAAACTTACATGCAATCTCAAAGCACACTCACAACGTACTTTCCAAATAATTGCATTGTAATTACAAATAATGATATTGATACTGATTTAACCAGTTTTTGGAAAGAAGTTTTCCGTCGCTATGAAGATAGACGTCATAACGCAGACCAGCCAATTCTCCCACCTGATGAATTATTTATTGCACCAAATAACTTACTAAGTGCTTTAAATCAGTTCCCACGTATGCTTGTGAGCGCTGAAGCAGTTGAAGAAAAAGCTGGGGCTCTAAATCTTAAGGTTGAGCAACCCCCTAAGTTGCCAGTTGATCCGAAAAAAGACAAACCATTTGCCGTAGTTAAAAAATATATTGATGAAGCAAATCATCCTGTTTTATTGGTTGCAGAAAGCGCTGGTCGACGAGAAAGTTTAAGAGATGGTTTGCGTGCTAGTCTGGGAGATATTCCTAGTGTAGATAGTTTTGAGCAATTTCAGAAAAGTCAGTTTGCGATTGCGATTACGAATGCGCCATTAGACCGTGGGTTGCTTTTAACTGATCAATTGTCTGTTATTTCAGAAAATCAGTTATATGAGCATCGGGTAGTCCAACGTCGTCGTAAACGTCAGCAAGAAGTTTCAGAAGAGTTCCTAATTCGTAGTTTGACCGAATTAAGCATTGGTGCTCCTGTTGTTCATATTGACCATGGTGTAGGGCGTTATGCTGGGTTAATTACTTTAGCAATTGAAGGGCAAGATTACGAGTTCTTGCAATTAGACTATGCTGAAGAGGCAAAAGTTTATGTGCCTGTGACGAATTTGCATCTTATTAGTCGTTACAGTGGTGGAGATCCGGACTTAGCACCATTACATAAAATAGGAACTGATGCGTGGAGTAAGGCAAAACGTAAAGCTTTAGAACAAATTCATGATGTCGCAGCAGAATTGTTACATATACAAGCACGTCGTCAGTCAAAACCTGGTTTTGGCTTTGAAGTCGATCAGTCACTTTATATGCAATTTGCAAGCGGGTTTGCGTATGAAGAAACACTTGATCAAGCCAATGCTATTGAAGCGACGCTTTACGATATGCAACAAGCTAAACCGATGGATCGACTTGTTTGTGGGGACGTTGGTTTTGGTAAAACAGAAGTTGCGATGCGTGCGGCATTTGTTGCGGTGCAAAATGGCAAACAGGTCGCTGTGTTAGTACCGACGACATTACTTGCTCAACAGCATTATGAATCTTTTAAAGACCGTTTTGCCGATTGGCCTGTTCGTATTGAAGTATTATCACGTTTTGGTTCAAATAAAACCCATACGAAAAATATTGAAGACCTTGCTGAAGGCAAAGTCGATATTGTGGTAGGCACCCATAAACTTTTACAAGAAAATGTGCAGTTTAAAGATTTAGGCTTAATGGTGGTCGACGAAGAGCACCGTTTTGGGGTGCGTGATAAAGAGCGTATTAAAGCATTACGTGCAGATGTAGATATGTTAACGCTTACAGCTACACCAATTCCTCGTACGCTTAATATGGCTTTTTCGGGAATGCGTGATTTATCTATCATTGCTACACCACCAGCCCGTCGTTTAGCTGTTAAAACCTTTGTACAAGAACATACTGAAGCGTCTATTAAAGAAGCGATCTTGCGTGAGTTACTGCGTGGTGGACAAGTATATTTCTTGCACAATGAAGTTGATACGATTGAGAGAGCAGCTGAAAATATTCGTGTGCTTGTCCCTGAAGCTCGTGTAGCTGTTGCACACGGACAAATGAGGGAAAGAGAACTTGAGCAAGTCATGCAACAGTTCTATCACAAAGAATACAATGTATTGGTATGCTCAACAATTATCGAAACCGGAATCGATGTTCCAAATGCCAACACTATTTTGATAGAAAGGGCCGACAAACTAGGTTTAGCTCAACTACACCAATTACGTGGCCGTGTAGGACGTTCACACCACCAAGCCTATGCCTATTTATTGGTTCCTTCGATAAAGCATTTAAAAGGTGATGCTGAAAAACGTCTAGATGCAATTCAACGTGCTTCAACTCTTGGTGCTGGTTTTATGCTGGCTACAGAAGATTTAGAAATTCGAGGCGCAGGTGAGCTTTTAGGTGAGCAGCAAAGTGGCTCAATGCAGGCAATTGGATATAGCCTATATATGGAAATGCTGGAAAAAGCTACTAAAGCGATTCAGCAAGGTAAAACACCGAATTTTGATGCGCCTTTATCATTAACTGCAGAAATTAATTTACACATTCCTGCACTGATTCCAGATGAGTATCTAGGTGACGTGCATCAGCGTTTATTATTCTATAAGCGTATTAGTAATACAGATACCCAAGAAAAGCTCGACAATATCCGTATGGAGCTTATTGACCGTTTTGGAGTTCCACCGCAATCAGTTAAACACTTATTTAGTGTTCACCAAATTCGACTGAAAGCTGAACAGCTGGGGATTACTAAGATCGATATTAATACGCAAGGTGGCAATATTGAATTCTCGCCTGATACACCTGTTCAGGCCATTAGTATTATTCAACTCATGCAAAAGCATCCAACCTATTATCGTATGGAAGGTGGTCAACGTTTAAAGGTTATGGTTCAGCTTGAAGAACAGGAAAAGCGGATCCAATTTATTAATGATTTGTTAGCGAAATTATTGAATGAATTACATGCTTAAATAGTGTTTTAAATTGATTTTCATTCCATATAAATTATTTGTATGTTGATAACAGAGTTTTATGCACGATTTCTCGGTCTGTTGGGATAATAAGTGCATAAAATCATTGTTATTTGTAATCAAACCAGACACTAGCAATACTCACATCAAAACTGATGTGATAGTATTAGCCATTATTGTTTATTGTCATTTATAAAAGATATGTTTAGTTTGCATCCACAACTTGCTCAAGATACTTTTTTTGTAGGCGATTTCCCGCTTTCAACATGTCGTTTAATGAATGATATGCAATTCCCTTGGCTGATTTTAATCCCTCGTGTGCCGGGAATCACAGAATTATATGAGTTGAGCCAAGCTGACCAAGAACAGTTTTTACGTGAATCAAGTTGGTTATCTAGCCAGCTATCTCGTGTATTCCGCGCTGATAAAATGAATGTTGCCGCTTTGGGAAATATGGTGCCTCAATTGCATTTCCATCATGTGGTACGTTATCAGAATGATGTTGCATGGCCTAAACCAGTATGGGGGACACCTGCGGTTCCTTATACAAATGATGTGCTGGCTCATATGCGTCAAACTCTTATGCTTGCGTTACGTGGTCAAGGTGATATGCCATTTGATTGGCGCATGGACTAAATCAATGCAATGCCACATTTATATGAATGTGGCTACATTGAGGTGTGGAGGATAGGGTGCAATTAGAGAGGTTTATCGATAGAGAGCCTAAGCAGTTTGCATATTTTCATCGTTTGATGGGATATTCAATTCTGTCATTAATTTTAGTGATCTATGCTTTTACCTCACCTAATACTAATTATCAGATCTATGTTCCACCTTTTTTCCTATTCCTACTTTTTATTAGTTCGAAGTTAGAACACTGGCTTCAGTACCAATTCGATAAAAAAACTCAAAAAAGTGTTTTCTTTGCAATCGATGCAATTGTTGTAGCCGTTACCTTAGCAGGTCTGCATCTTAATTTGGTGCCTACATTTATTGCACTCTTCGCATTATTTTATTCAGCAATTAATAGTCGTATTTCTTTCGCAGTCATTTGTTTGACCAGTTTGTTAGGTGCGATTATTTTTTATTTAAGTACTTTCTTTTTATTTGGTTTTTATACATATTTTGAGGCTACTAGCCAAGAATTGACTGTAATTACACTTCTTGGCTTGGTTATGTTTATTACTATTGGAAACTACTACCAGCATCGTTGGGTTAAAAAAATCAGTCAGCAGCGTCAACATTACTATGATCAAATGACCCGCTATATTGCTTTTGCTAATCAATTAAGTCGTTATGCGCCATTACAGTTATGGCAATCTATCATGCGCGGTGAGGCTGAAGCAAAGATTGAATATAAGCGTAAAAAAATGACGGTGTTTTTTTCTGATATTCAGGGTTTTACAGAGTTATCAGAAACTTTAATTCCAGATGATTTAGCATTCTTGCTTAATGATTATTTAAGTCATATGACAGAAATTGCTAAACAGTATGAAGCCACAGTCGATAAATTTATGGGTGATGCCATCCTCATATTTTTTGGTGATCCGAATTCACAAGGTGTGGAGCAAGATGCTAAAGCATGTGTAGAAATGGCAATCGCTATGCGTCAGCAAATGAAATTGTTGCGCGAGCGCTGGAAAAAAATGGGTTACTCAGCATTGCATATCCGGATGGGTATTAGTACTGGTTATTGCCACGTAGGAAATTATGGGGCAACCCATCGTATGGCTTATACGATTGTGGGGCGTGATGTGAATTTAGCGGCTCGTCTGCAATATGCTGCTGAAATAGATGAAATCTTAATTTCAGATGATACTTATCAATTAATCAAAAGTGATTTCCTGTGCGCACCTAAAACACCGATTTATCTAAAAGGTATTCAAGGTGCCGTAAAGACATGGCAAGTGATGGAGAAATATACAGGGAATAAGTCAGATCATCAGCAATGGTTTGATTATGAGTATAAAGGCTTTCACTTGGTACTTAATTTAGAGGAAGTACAAAACTATGAATATCCTGAACTGGTAGAAGTGCTTGAAAAAATGATTCAACGAATTAAAGTTCAACAAACTTTAGTGAATACTCAAGGTATTGCACAGTTAAGACTTGAAGATGAAGTTAAACCTTTAGAAATAGACCGGCAAGATCAGGTTTAGAGTTTATAAAACATAAAAAAAGCTGCTTTTAAAGCAGCTTTTTTATTAACACGATTAATGATTTTCTGAAGCGTGGTTGATTGTATATTTAGGGATCTCAATTTCTAAATCTTCATCAACAATTTTTACTTGGCATGAAAGGCGAGAATCTGGTTCAAGACCCCAAGCGCGATCTAAAAGATCTGCTTCAACATCATCCATTTCTTCTAGGCTATCAAAACCTTTGCGAACTACTACGTGACAGGTAGTGCAAGCACATGACATGTCACATGCGTGTTCGATTTTAATTCCTCGATCAAGCAAACTTTGGCAAAGATTTGCATTCTGTTCAACTTCAAATTCTGCACCTTCAGGACAAAATTGAGCGTGAGGAAGTACTTTAATGCGGGGCATATTGATCACCTATACCTTTAGTTTGAATTTGACCAATCTTCAAGTTTTGTACCTTTTAAGGCGTGGTCAATATGTCGATTCATACGTAGTGCAGCAAAAGCATCACTATGTACTTTAAGTTGTTCTACAGCTTTTTCAATTGCTTGAATATCATTGTCTTCAAGTTGTACTTTAAGCAAGTTTTCAGCGGCTTTAAGTGCTTCGAGCTGTTCATTATTGAGTAAATCAACATCCACTTTCAAAGCTTGTTCTAATGCTTCAAGCTCACGTTGGGCCTCAACTTTGGTTTCTTTTAAATGACGCAGATTTTTGTCTTCTTCTGCATGTTGGAAACCTTCAATTAGCAAGCGTTCAGTGTCAGACTCTGATAAACCATAAGATGGTTTAATATCAATTTGAGCTTGTACACCTGAAGTTGTTTCACGAGCTGAAACAGTAAGCAAGCCGTCTGCATCTACCTGAAAGGTAACTTCAATACGTGCTTGACCAGCAGTCATTGGAGGAATGCTATGAAGAACGAATCTTCCTAACGATCGACAGTGTTCGACTAGATCTCTTTCACCTTGAACTATATGAATCAGCATGGCAGTTTGGCCATCTTGATAAGTAGTAAACTCTTGGCGGCGAGCAACCGGAATAGCTGTATTACGAGAAATAAGACGCTCTACTAATCCACCCATGGTTTCTAAGCCAAGAGAAAGAGGAGTAACATCTAAAAGTAGTGAGCCGTCTTGGCTGTTTCCAATTAATTGATTGGCTGTAATAGAAGCACCAATCGCGACTACTTCATCAGGATTAATCGTGCAAAGTGGTTCTTGATTAAACACATTGCGAACTGCTTGCTGAACAGCATACGAACGGGTAGAGCCACCTACTAAAACAACATTTTGAATATCTGATAATTCAAGTTTTGCATCACGTAAAACGCGTTTGCAAACACTGATTGTTTTGTCTAAAGCAACTTGAATAATGCTCTCAAAGGTTGAGCGATCAAGTGTTAGTACATTTTCAAGTAGTTTTAACTGAACGGATTCTTGTGTAGAGAGTTGTTCTTTTGCTTGGCGAGCAGCAACAATAAATACTGCATAGTTTTCATCACTTAGCGTATCAATATTTAATTGTTTTTTAGCCCACTTAACAATGAGACGATCTAAATCATCACCGCCTAAAGCAGTATGACCACCTGTAGCTAATACTTCAAAGACACCTTGTGAAAAACGTAGGATTGATACGTCGAAAGTACCACCACCTAGGTCATAAATCACATAGTTATGATCTGTAGCTAAATTCGTTTCTTGATCTAAACCATAAGCCACAGCAGCAGCAGTTGGCTCATTTAGTAGACGTAATACATTTAAACCAGCCAGCTGTGCAGCATCGCGTGTTGCTTGGCGTTGTGCTTCATCAAAATAAGCTGGAACAGTAATTACGGCTCCATTTACTGGGTTTTGTAAGCTAGATTCAGCACGCTCTTTTAGTTGTTTTAAAATTTCAGCTGAAATTTCAACAGGCGTTTTACGACCAGAACGTGTCTCGAAAGCTGGCATCTCATTTTCAGAACCCACTAATTCATATGGGTGTTGAAATTTGATATCTGCTTTTGAGCGTCCCATGAAACGCTTTACAGAAACAATTGTATTTTTTGGATCAGCAATAATGAAAGGTTTTGCTTCTTCACCATAATGAGTGACATCATTTCCATAATGCACAATAGAAGGAAGAAGTCGTCTTTCTTTTTCGTCGTTAAGGACTTTTGGTTTGCCTGATAACACTGTCGCAACTAAAGAATGTGTTGTTCCTAGGTCGATACCAATCGCAATGCGGTGTTCATGTGGGGCACTGGATTGACCCGGTTCAGCAATTTGCAAAAGTGCCATGAGTTAAATCCTTTGAATATAAATTGGAAAAAGCAAATTAAAAATCATCGTCTAAATCAAAGTTGTCTTCATCATCCAACAGTTGATCTTCTGCTTTTTCAATATCGTTAAGAACGCGCTGAAAGAAACGTAATTTACGTACAGTATCTCGAGCTTCGCCCCAATCTTCATCTGAGTAGTCAATTTTAAATTCACGAACTAAGCCATCAATCCACTGAAAAACTTCTTGCTTAAGAGTACTTAAATGCTCTTGTGAAGTTGCTTCATCAAGTTGCTCACGAAGTTCTAGAGCTGATTGTAGGAACTCAAAATCACTAATGGATTGATCGAGGTGGTGATCTTGCTTTTTTAACGCTAATAGATAAGCAGCGCGGCTATCTACTTGCGAAAGTACTTTAAAAGCTTGATTGATTTCACTTGATTTGATCAATGCCTGATCTTTATCTTCTGCTTTATCTGGGTGATATTGCTGTTGCAAACTTAAGAAACTAGATTTTAAGCTCGCCAAATCGATATCGAGTTCTACGGGTAAATTGAACAACTCAAAATGATTCATTAGAAAGGAGGTCCACGTTAATTAAATACATTAAAACAGTGCTATAAAAAGTCACTGTTTTAATGAAAAGGATGGAAGGAGAAGAGGGCGTTATACAGTGAAAGACTCACCGCAACCACATTCACCTTTTTTATTGGGATTGTTAAATTCGAACCCTTCGTTAAGGCCATTCTTTACGTAGTCCATTTCTAAGCCTTCTAAATAGACAAGACTTTTTGGATCTACAAAAACCTTAACGCCAAATTGTTCGAAAACTTGGTCATGTTCATCGACAGAATCAACAAATTCGAGAACATAAGCCAACCCAGAACAACCAGAAGTTTTCACACCCACGCGAATGCCTTCACCCTTACCTCGATTTTTAAGGTAATTGCTAATATGAGTCGCAGCATTTTCAGTTAAATGAATCATGAAAACTCCAACGTTTACAATGGTAACAAATTAAGCTTTAGATTTTTTACTGCGGTAATCATCAATCGCAGCTTTAATTGCATCTTCAGCTAGTACAGAGCAGTGAACTTTTACTGGAGGAAGAGCAAGCTCAGTTGCGATATCAATATTTTTGATCGCTTGAGCTTCATCAAGAGTCTTACCTTTTAACCATTCAGTTACAAGTGAGCTTGATGCAATTGCAGAACCACAGCCATAAGTTTTGAAGCGTGCTTCTTCAATCACACCACTATCATTTACCTGAATTTGCAATCGCATCACGTCGCCACATGCAGGTGCACCCACCATGCCTGTACCAACATTTTCAGAGTTTTTATCTAAAACACCAACATTACGTGGGTTTTCGTAATGATCAATTACCTTTTCGCTATAAGCCATTTCGCTTCTCCAAACCTCGGGGTCAGCCTAATATTAATATGAGGGTTAAAACACTAATTTCAATAATTAGTGTTCTGCCCATTCAACTGTAGAAAGATCGATACCTTCTTTGTACATATCCCAAAGCGGAGAAAGTTCACGTAATTTCTCAACAGCGGCTTTGGTAATTGTAAGCACGTGGTCAATGTCTTCTTCAGTTGTGTATTTACCAAAACTAAAGCGGATTGAGCTGTGTGCTAGCTCATCAGATAAACCTAATGCGCGAAGAACATATGAAGGCTCTAAAGTTGCAGAAGTACAAGCAGAACCACTTGATACTGCAGCATCTTTAAGCGACATCATTAAAGATTCACCTTCAACAAAGTTGAAGCTAACGTTTAAATAGTTTGCAACGTTTTGAGTTGGGTGACCATTTAAGAACACTTGTTCAAGGTCTTGTAAACCGTTCCAAAGTTTGTCACGAAGTTTACGGAGACGCTCTTGTTCTGCATGCATTGTTTTGCCTGCAATTTCAAAAGCTTCACCCATACCAACGATTTGATGAGTAGCCAAAGTACCAGAACGCATACCACGCTCATGACCACCACCATGAATTTGTGCTTTTAGACGAACACGCGGGCTACGACGTACATATAATGCGCCGATACCTTTTGGACCATAAATTTTATGAGCCGAGAAACTCATAAGGTCAATTTTCATCGTAGATAAGTCGATATCAACTTTACCAGCTGCTTGTGCTGCATCTACGTGGAAAAATGTTTTGTTGGCACGTGTTAATTCACCAATCGCCGCTACATCTGTGACTGTACCAATTTCATTGTTTACCATCATAAGAGAAACAAGAATAGTATCTGGGCGAAGGGCAGCCTTAACCATTTCAGGAGTGATTAAACCTGTTTGTGGTTCTGGCTCTAAATAAGTAATTTCAAAGCCTTGTTCTTCTAATTCACGACAAGGATCTAGAACAGCTTTGTGTTCAATTTTACTTGTAATGATATGTTTGCCTTTAGATGCATAGAATTGAGCTACACCTTTAAGGGCAAGGTTATCTGATTCAGTTGCACCAGAAGTCCAAACGATTTCACGTGGATCAGCTTTAATTAAATTTGCTACTTGCTCACGTGCATATTCAACTTTTTCTTCTGCCTGCCAGCCATAAGCGTGGGAACGAGACGCAGCATTACCAAAGGTACCGTCGAAAGTTAAACACTCCATCATACGTTCTGCAACTTGCGGATCTACTGGAGTGGTTGCTGCGTAATCAAGATAAATTGGACGTTTCATATCAAATACCTGTACCCGATAAAAGAGCTGAATCTGTGCCAGTCACATTTTGGCGTAATGCAACAGTTTGAACGTTGTCTCGGCTAATGAGGTCGGCAAGAGAGATTTTTGCTAAATAGTCGGCAATATGATGAGAGAGTTCTTGCCATAAATCATGAGTGAGACACATTGCACCATTTTGGCAATTACCTTTATGGTCACAACGTGTTGCATCAACCGTTTCATTTACAGCTTCAATAATTTCTAACACAGTAATTTCATCAGCATTTCGAGCCAAATGGTAACCACCATTTGCACCACGAACACTAGAAACTAACCCATGACGCTTAAGTTTTGCGAATAACTGTTCTAAATAAGCAACTGAAATGGATTGGCGTGCGGCAATTTCGGCGAGCGTGATCGTTTGTTCAGTTGGCTGCAAAGCTAAATCAAGTAGAGCAGTCACTGCGTAGCGACCGCGAGTTGTAAGGCGCATGATTCGATACACATGTTAAGACTAGATAATAGGATTTTATGAATCCCGACTAAAATAGTCAAGTTTTTTTATTTTTAATTCAAGTGTAGGAACAAAATAGAAAAATAAATTAGGCAACCCACAAATTATATATGAAATAAACAATAAATATTAGGCTAATTATACCAAAGGAGAAGTTAATATTTCGTTGACGTCGTTGTAAGCGAGTAATTCGATTTTGATACTGTTTAATTTCCACGTGAAGGGAGTTGATCTCTGATCTTTGTTGATCAATTTTCTCAAGTAATGGAGCAATCCGTTTACGTGAAGCAAGGGTTTCAGCTTCATCATCTGAAGTGTTAAACCACTGTTTCCAGTCAACTAGCAATTTTGGAAGAGTTAAATGAGAAATTAAATCTAGAAGTTCCTTTTTCGTTTCCTCATCACCATCAATACGCATATTTTTAAGGCTGCGTTGGTTAGAAAAACCAAAAATTTTAATTAAATCGATAAGCGTACTATTGATCTCAAGATCAATACGTCTATCAAAAGAGTGAATATCGAATAACAAACCTTTTTCTGTAAATTGAACATAGAAGTCAAAGAAAGGTAAATAGCTATTAATACGAATCGTTGTTTTGTTCAAAATAAACTTTTTCGCTTGCAAGCGAAGGGCACCATCGTGGGTGAGAATAAATGAAAAAAAAGTTTCTAAAATAATTAGAACAATATTCAGCAACAGACGCGGATGTTTTTGTCTTTGTTGCGTTTCACTCATAAAAGTTTATCCTTAGAAATAGCAATTAACCGAAGAATGGGACATCCTATCCCAAACTTAACACAATGTCGTGTTAAATATATTTACATGACTTATTTGCTTTGTAGAACAGTTTTGTAAATGGATCAAGTCTTTACTTTGATATTATAGAAATATTTTGTGGTCAAATCAGTCATCATTTCTCTCATCTGATTAGGAGTTTAGATTAATGGATAATGCAAATACAGATACCCAGATAGAAGAGTCGGAAGAAAAAAATAAATTAAAATCAAAAAGTTCAAGAAAATCAGCTTTAGATTTTAGGAAGTATACTAAGCAAATTTGGCTAGCAGGACTTGGTGCTTTTTCACGTGCGGAAGAGGAGGGAAATAAGCTTTTTGATTCTTTGGTTAAAGTGGGTGAGGAGCTAGAATCAAAAACTGGAGACTTGGCAGACAATACAGTTGGCAAAGTCACAGAAAAAGCAAAAGAATCTGTATCTGAAACAAAAGACAGAGTAGAAAAGATTCTTGATACGAGTGTTAATCACTCTTTAAACCGTATTGGTTTGGTGACGCCGAAGGATTTGCAACACATCGAACAACTGCTCGTACAACTGCATATTAAGGTGGATGCTTTAATAGAAGAAAATCAACAGTTGAAAGCAAAATTGAATAAAAAGTAAAAAAATGTTGGGATTTAGCAAATATATAACAGTTTTTTAGCATTTATTTTTGCTAAAAGCCCTGCTCTAGTATTGCGTTTTCCCCTAAAGCATTGCTATAAAGGCGTCATGGCCTTTTAAACTATAGCCTTGGACCTTAAACAAACGATATTAAGAGGATGTTTTATTCATGAATAAATCAGAATTAATCGATGCAATTGCTGAAAAAGGGGGAGTATCTAAGACTGATGCAGGCAAGGCACTCGATGCGACAATTGCGTCAATTACTGAAGCACTTAAAAAAGGTGACACAGTAACTTTAGTTGGTTTTGGTACTTTCAGTGTTAAAGAACGTGCTGCACGCACTGGTCGTAACCCTAAAACTGGTGAAGAGCTTCAAATTAAAGCAACAAAAGTACCTAGCTTTAAAGCTGGTAAAGGTCTTAAAGATTCAGTAGCTTAATCTTTTAAGATGAATAAACGCGCCAATATAGGCGCGTTTTTTATTAAATATCTGAATTGACCAATATTGCTCATTCATTGATTGTGGTTTTTCAGTTAAAATTCTCCTCGAAATAAAATATTGGAATACTTATGGAATCGTTTCGTACAGTCATTAAGGGTTGGCTCGGCAAAGTCCTTCTAATTTTGTTTTTGACCCCTTTAGCACTTGTAGGTATTGAAGGATATTTTAATAGGGGAAACAAGGCTGATGTTGCTAAGACAGTAAATGGCCAAGAAATATCTAAAAAAGACCTTGAAACTTTAACTCAGTCTTACAAAGAACAATATTTAGCTGCTGTTAAAGGGGATGAAAGTTTACTTAATTTGCCTGTCATTCAGGCTAAGGCACTCGATATTTTGGTGTCACGTAATCTATTAATACAGCAAGCAGAAAAATTAGGTATCTCTTTGAGTGATGCTCAAATTGAGCAAATGTTAGCTCAGCAGCCTAGTTTGCAAGAGAATGGTCAATTCTCACAAAAACTCTATGAAAATTACTTACGTTCTATTGGCATGACGAGTCAGGGTTTAATAGCAAGCCTACGTCAAGATCATGCATTGAAAATGTTAACGTCAACGTTTGCTGATTACTCTTTAGTAAGCAAAGTTGATCTAATGCAAATTGCGAATTTGCAAACTGAACAACGTACGTTACATTTAGCTAGTATTAAATTAGATGCTTACAAAACAGGTTTAACGGCATCTAATCAAGAAGCTACAGATTACTATAACAAGCATCAAAATGAATTTAAGCAACAGGCTTCGGTTGATGTTGATTATGTTGTCTTATCTCCATCAATGATGGCTAAACCAGCTCCTGCAACTGAAGCTGAACTTCAGCAAGCTTATGCAAAGTTTGTTGAAACTCAGAAAAAAGATGCTAAACGAACTGTAAAGCATATTTTAATTACTACTGATGCTCGTGATGACGCAGCTGCTCAAAAACTTGCAAAAGAAGTTTATGCGAAAATTCAGGGTGGTCTTTCGTTTGCACAAGCTGCATCGCAGTTCTCTGAAGATCCTAGTTCAAAAGCAAAAGGTGGTTTAGTTGAAGCATATGCTCCAGGTGTTTTCTCGGATGCATTTGATAAAACTGTTTTAAGTTTGAAAAATGGACAAGTTTCGCAGCCAGTAAAAACACAATATGGTTATCATATTATTGAAGCAGAAACTCAAGCTAACCAAATCCCTTCATTTGAAGCTGAGAAAGCGCGTTTAACGGCTGAGGTTGAAAAGAATAAAGTTGCTACGGTTTATTCAGATGCCGTAAACAGTTTGAATGAAACAATTGTTGGTAATGATTCTTTAGAAGCTGTTGTACAAGAAGTAAAAGGTGCAAAAGTTGAATCATTGAATGGTGTAACTTTAGCAACTCAAAACCCATATTTAAGTGATCCAAGTGTCAAAATTAAGTTATTTAATGATGATGTGAAAAATGGTGACCGTAATGCATCATCTAATATTCAATTAGCAAATGGTGATACGGTATGGGTTAAAGTGCGTGATTACCACGCAGCTGGTGTAAAACCATTAGCGCAAGCGATGAATGAAGCAAAAGCCAAAGTTATCGATGCGAAAGCGCGTAAAGCAGCCCAAGCAAAAATTGCTACCATGTTGACTGAGTTTAAAACTCAACCAGCAGAACAAGTAGTTGCTAAAAATAAAGTCGCATTTGAATCAGCTGGCGTATTTAGTCGTTCACAGGGTTTAAAGCGTGAAATTGAACGTGCAGCATTTAGTTTAGCTACCCCAAAACCGGGTATGTGGTCTGTTACAACAGCAAACTTGCCAAATGAGCTGGTAGTCGTTGCAGTTTCAAATGTAAATTCATCAGCCGCTAATGCTATTCCTGCTGATCAATTACAACAGCTAAAACAACTTTATCGTCAATCTCGTGGTCAACAAATATTGGAAGATTACAGCCAATATTTAAAATCACATGCAAAAATTAAATAATAATTTGATCAAATAAAAAAAGCGCTTCGGCGCTTTTTTTATTTTCTATTAATCGAGATGATGTTCGATATATTGCTGTCGATATTGTTTAGGTGATAAATCAAAAATTCTTTTAAAGGCCTGACTAAAAGCAGTTTCGGATGAATAGCCGACTTTGTTTGATATTTGCTGAATTGAAAAATTACTTGTGCGTAAGTACTGACTTGCTAAACGAAAACGGTAATGTTGCAAATAAGTTAGAGGTGGTTCCCCAATAATACTATTAAATAGATTTGCGAATTTGGATCGTGACATACAGCATCGTTCTGCTAAAGATTCAACTGTCCAAGCGACTTCTGGTTGGCTGTGAATAGCAGATAGGGCATTACTTAATTCAGGATGGGTTAACGCACTTAGCCAGTTTTGTTGATCTGTCATTTGTTGAACGTGATCACGAATGCACTCAATGAGAAGAATGCTGACCAAATGATCAATAATTTTGTCATGTCCCGGCCTGATTTTTTGAGTTTCAATTGCTAAAAAATAAAGCCCAATTTGTAGCCATTCGGGTGGGTTGGTTTGATTTTCGTGCTGAATATGCATAATCGAAGGCAATGCATTAATCAAAGGGCCTGCCATATGAGTATCAATCTGACAGCGCAAACAGAGCAACAAGGTTGTATCTTGAGAGGAGGTGCCAAACTCAATCGCGTCTTGTCTATGACCGTTAAAAAACGAAGTAATATCTATTGAATCTACTAGTTTATTCGCTGTTGATTTTGAGTCAGTGGCATTATGTGCTTTTCCAGAAGGTATTAAAATAATATCTCCTGCTGTCGCAATTATTTTTTCTAAAGCATTAAGTTGAATATATACTGAACCGGTTAAAACAATATAGGCAAGTAAAGCAGATTGATCTTGTGTTTTAAAAGCCCATTCTCCTTGAGCTTTTAAATAGATGTATTCAGACTTATTAAGGTGAATATCATCAAAAAACTTACTTAGTGCATCCATGTTTATATGATCAATCATTATTTTATTAAAATTATAGTGAGCTATAAGAATAGATCAACATGTGTTTTTAGGACAAAAAAGTGGAAGAAAATGCCAAAGACTTTGAAATAGGTTTTTTGGACGGTTACTACTGTTAAGTAATTAGTATTTCTTTAACTATATAGATATATAGAAAAAGGAAATATGACTATGAATGCACCAGTAAATGTTCAGCAAGAACTTATGCCAGTGCCAGCGTCTATGCGTGAGATAGATCGTAAGCGCTATTTATGGATGATTAGTCCGGCTCTACCTGTAATTGGTTTAGGTATTTTAGCTGGTTACCATTTTGGTCCACGCCCATTAAAAAAAGTTTTCGCTTTAGGTGGTCCACTATTATTACATGTGGTGATTCCAGCTATTGATACGATTATTGGGAAGGATGCACGTAATCCAACTGATGAAGAAATTAAACTCCTTGAAAAAGATCCATATTACTCACGTCTCGTGAAGAGTTTTATTCCCCTGCAATATGCTGAAATTTTTTATGGTTTTTATTAAAAAAGCCGTAAAAGCACGTCATTTATTGATAAAATTTTGCTCGGTGTTTCGATGGGGGCGATTAATGGTATTGCGATTAATACTGCCCATGAATTAAGCCACAAACATGATCGTATTGATCATATTTTATCTCATCTTGCTTTGGTTCCTACTGGTTATAACCATTTCCGTATCGAACATCCTTATGGACACCATAAACGTGCAGCAACTCCTGAAGATCCGGCTTCTTCACGAATGGGTGAAACATTTTATGAGTTCTGGCCCCGTACAGTTGTAGGTTCTTTTAAGTCTGCAATTGAGATCGAGAAAAATCGTTTAAAACGTAAAGGAAAAGAGTTCTGGTCAACAGATAATGAATTATTACAGGGCTGGGGAATGAGCGCTGCTTTCCATGCTTCTATGGTGGGAATTTTTGGTAAAAGCACAATTCCATATTTAGCGACACAAGCATTTTACGGCATTAGTCTTTTTGAAATTATTAACTACATTGAACATTATGGTTTACTACGTCAGAAAAAAGAAAATGGTCAATATGAACGTACAATGCCAGAGCATAGCTGGAATAATAACAACGTTGTAACAAACTTATTCTTGTACCAATTGCAACGTCATTCAGATCATCATGCTTATCCGACTCGCCCATTCCAAGCATTACGTCATTTTGATGAGGCGCCAGAATTACCAAGTGGTTATGCAAGTATGTTACTGCCTGCGTTAATTCCTTCGTTGTGGTTCAAAATGATGGATAAACGAGTTTTTGATCACTATAAAGGTGATTTGAACAAAGCAAATATTTCACCAAAACGACGCGCAAAAATTTTTAAGAAATTTGGTGTGGTTGATAAATCATTAGAATCAACATCTACTGAATAAATAGAAAGTTCATTTCTTAAAAGTAAAAGCCCTTTAGTATTTTGACTAGAGGGCTTTTTAAATTTTGACTTATATAGAAAATAAAGGGAGCTTTGAAACTCCCTTTGGCTATTATTTTAACTCACTCGATGATTTGCCAAGCTCACGACGTGCAATAATCAATTGTTGAATCTGCTGAGTACCTTCAAAAATATCAAGGATTTTTGAATCACGTGCCCATTTTTCAAGTAACTCATCTTCATTATAGCCAACACTTGCTGCTAACTCGACACATTTTAAAGTGATCTCGTTACCAACACGACCCGCTTTTGCTTTTGCAATAGAAGCTTCTTTAGAGTTTGGCTTTTTGTTATCAGCCATCCATGTTGCTTTTAACATGAGTAGGCGAGCAGCTTCCCATTCAGCTTCCATGCGATAGATTTGTGCTGCAAGATTAGAAGCATGCAGATAGGGGGTAGAATAGTCAGGGTCAAGCTGATCTTTAAAGATCTCTTTAATACGTTCTAGTGAAGCTTTAGCGCAACCGATTGCCATTGCTGCGACCAAAGGACGAGTATTGTCAAAGGTTTCCATTACTCCAGCAAAACCTTTAGCGACATCTACTTCAGCATTACCCAAAAGGTTCTCTGCAGGTACACGGCAGTCAATAAAACTAATCACAGCCGTATCTGATGCTTTAATTCCTAATTTATGTTCAAGGCGCTCAACCTTCATTCCAGGCGTACCTTTGGGTACGACAAATGATTTAATAGCTGCTCGCCCAAGTTTACGATCAAGCGTGGCCCAAACAACAACAGAATCAGCACGTTCACCAGAGGTCACAAAAATCTTTTCACCATTTAGAATGTAGTCATTACCATCTTTGGTTGCAGTGGTGCGGATCGCGGCAGAGTCAGAGCCGCATCCTGGTTCAGTAATTGCCATTGCTGCCCATGTTCCGTTGAACCGCTCTAATTGCTCATCATTTGCAACAGCAGCAATAGCTGAGTTTCCGAGACCCTGACGAGGCATACTCAGTAATAAGCCTGTATCGCCATAACACATCTCAATAATTCCAAGAGCGGTCGACATGTTGGTTCCGTTACGAATACCTTCATTGTCGGTATCACCGCGCTTTCCAGCTCCTGCAGCTCCAGCATTAATACCTTCGCCACCTTCATTCATGCCATCAATGAGAGAGGCAAGCATATCAAGTTCTTTTGGATATGCATGCTCAGCTTTATCATATTTACGAGAAATAGGGCGTAAAACATTGATCGCAACATCATGTGCTTGATCAATCATCATTTTGAATTTTTTAGGATTTTGTAAATTCATTAAAGTATCCTCTGATTGATCATTTAAGCATGTAAGCCAGATTGTAAAATTGCAGTAGCCCGTAAATCGCGGTACCAACGTTCAACTGGATGTTCTTTTGTGAAGCCATGTCCACCAAGAATTTGTACACCATCTGTACCAATTTTCATGGATTTTTCAGCACAAAGTATCTGTGCTAAGTAAGCTTCGCGGTGAAATGGTTTGCCTGACTCAGCAAGGCTTGCGGCATTTAAAACCAACATACGCATTGCATCAATTTCAATAGCCATATCTGCAATCATGAACGCGACACTTTGTCGATGAGAAATAGGTTCACCGAACGCAGTTCGTTCATTGGCATATTTAATACAGTAAGCTTTTACAGCTTCACATGTACCTACAGCCATTGCACACCACATTAAGTTGCCCAAATCTAAAAAAGCAGTGTAATCAAAATCTGTTGCACCTAATCGTAGAGCAGGTGTGTGATTAAAGTGAAGTGTTGCTGTTTCAGTCGCTTTAAGCCCCATGGCTGGAGTGTTTTTAATAGAAATAGTTTCGTTGCTCTGCACGACAAATATATCTGGTTTACCGTTAAAGTCTGCACTTACTAAAAATACGTCAGCTAAATCACCTAAAATCACTAATGTTTTTTCGCCATTAATAAGAAATTGATCATTTTCAAGTGATGCTTTTGTTTTTAAAGCATAAGGATTAAATGCTGGAGTTGCCTCTTGAACTGCAAAGGTTGCTGTAATGTCTGAGTCTTCCGCAAAACATGGTAGATACATCGACTGAACTTCGGCTGAACCCCAACGTGTGATTGCATTGATAACGCTAAATGTACTGAGTAATCCTGCTGTAAGGCTAAAATCACCTTCAGCTAGTTTTTCAGCAATTAATAAGTTACTAACAATATTTTGTTCAGTCGCAACACCACCTAATGCCTCTGGAAGTGCATAGTAGTTAAGTCCTAAATCTTCAACATATTGCCAAAGACTTTCAGGAAACTGAGCATTCTGATCAGCATCATGAGCCAATCCTAATAAAACTTCTTGAGCAAATTGAGTCATTGCCTCAGCAGTCATTTGTTGTTCTTCAGTTAGACTTAAATCAAATAAATTTTTTTGCTGGCGAGGCAAACGTTGTTGAGAAATTTGCTTGGGCTTAAATGCTTTTTGAGTCTGAGTTAATGCTCTAAAACCTGCTTTTGAACCTTGATAAAGAGATTTCTCAACAAATTTACGCAACTTGAGTTGATCAAGTACATCGCTTCCAGCCAATCTTGTGATCAGCGATAAACCCAAACCCTGAGCTTTATTGATCATACTTGTCATGATTATATTGTCCTAAAATGTCGTTATTGTTTTATGCTGACACGCCTTATATTAAAAAACTATGTCGCTACTGACATTAGAAAAATGAGTAGATAAATGGCAAATAGAAAATAATAAAATTATAAGTTTTTGATTTTATTTGTTTAAAAAAGTTTTAATATTGGGTGAGTCGAGAAGGATTGACTAGAATGACATGGAATCATTCTAGTCTGCATTAAATCAAGCAAAGTTACGAATCATACGTCGCACATTGGTTTTTGCATCAATAACCGTCATAAATGTGTAAGCTCCAATGAATTTACGGCTAATAAACATAAACTCTTTTGGTGGGACCGAAAAATAACGTGATGCCATTGATTTACTAGCTTGTTGCATAACACGGCTATGAAGCTGACTTTTCTTCCAGTCATAACGTTCATGTTCATCCATAAGACCAGCGGGCATATCTGGGTTATTTGCAGGAGTGCTGAATGCTTCTGTTGCAAGTAAAAAGACATCAGCCATACCCGGTTTAATACTTTCAGGCATTGCATCAAAAAACTCGTAACCAGTCATGGCTTTCACCATTGCATCTTTATTATGTTGATAACCAGCCTGAATGAGTTGACGTGCAACTGTTAGTAAGTGTTCATCAAACTGGCGAATAGCACCAAAATCTAATAATACAATTTTGTCCTGAATGTCTTGACCATTCCCCAAACGGACAAGGTAATTACCAAAGTTAGGGTCAGTCTGCATTTCGCCCCATTCAAAAATTTCACGAACCGCAATCTCCAATGATGCTTCACCGAGTTGATTGCGACGTTCTTGAGGTAATGACAACATAACAGGGCTGTTAATTGGCACACCACGTTCGAAAGTCATGCAGAGCACTTGATTTGTGCAATACTCATCTACAATCGTAGGAACAATATAGCGCTCGTCGTCTTTTAAGCGTTCACCGAAACGACGGGTAGTCGCAGCTTCTACATCATAGTTAACTTCGCGATGCATCATTTCACGTACTTCATCAAACCACTGATCAAATTCACGGGTTTGTGGCACCATACGTGTTAGTTTAAGCATGTTTTTAAAAAGACTCATATCTGAGTCAATTGCATTTGCAACGCCAGGATATTGAATTTTTAAAACTAGCTCTAAGCCATCTGATTTACGTGTTGCACGATGTACTTGTGCGAGAGAGGCCGTACCAATTGGCTCATGATCAATTGTTAAATCATTTAACTTAGCGCCAAGTTGATCCTGTAGATGTGGCTTAATTGCAGGCCAATCTAAGGCAACAGTTTGGTTATTTAGAGTATTTAATGCTTGTGTAATCTCTTCTGGTAAAAAGTGTTCACCATAAAGAGCCATCATTTGGCCAATCTTAACAATAGAACCCTTAAGTTTACCTATTTCAGAAACCAGATAATTAGCTTGCTCGCTCATCGCTTTTTTACGTTTCTTTTCTTTTTCTTCCTCATTAGAAAATAAAGAAGAGGCACTTGCAGTTGCCCAACGTGTTCCTGCAAGTAAAGAAGCTTTCGCGATTGATAAGCGTCGATCCATGGAAGAAGTTTTTAAACTCTTAAGCTTATCTTTCTGATTTGACATGAAAATAGAATCCTATGCGCATCATGCAGCCAAACGCTGGTGATCTAAAATTGTAACGAATATTACATGTTTTGAGCGTATTAAAATAGTTCTCTCGGACTGAATGATCAGTCTAATTGGCTATCTTTATTTCATTAACTTTAAAATAGCCTAAGCAATTTTAAAATCTAAGAAATTTACAGCGTTCAGGTGAGTAGAACTAGGGTAAAAACTGATCTTGCACAAAAACTTAGATTACATTTTAAATTGGATCTTCAATTCAGATTTTTGCATCAAATGAAGGCGATTGGTCTGAATATGTTGTAATAACATTTGCTTGACTGAATCATGCATAAAACCAAGTGCATGAGCTTTTACAATAATGATGCTAGGTAGGGTATAGAAAAAATACTTAACATCATCAAGAGTTGCGTTATTAAAAATACCTTGTTCAATTAATGTCTGCTGTAAAAATTGCTTTTCGTTTAATACAGAATCTGAAGATTCATCCCAAAAACGGTGACGCATCGCCATCAGATTGTTGTGTTTATAACTCATAAAATTGTCAGCTCAGACTTCAATTCTAAATAAAATATATGGAGTCGAGCCATGAATATCAAGTTGAGATTATCTTTTCTTCAGTTGCTGTTTGAATTTTTATGTAACTCTTGTAAATAGCCTAAGCGAATTTTAAAAATTTTCTAAAAAAACTATAATCGAAACAATTTCATCAATAACACAACCTATTATGACTCCTGCATGTAGACTGTTAAAAAGTAATAAAATTGAATTTTCTATTCATGAATATGAACATGATTCAAATGCCAAAAGTTTTGGATTAGAAGCAGCTGAAAAACTAAATTTAGATGTAAGGGAAGTATTCAAAACCTTAATGGTAAGTGACGATAAAAATTTTTTTGTTGCAGTATTGCCAGTTAATCATCAATTAAATTTAAAAAAAGTTGCTACGGCGTTTGGCTGTAAAAAATTACAGATGGCTAATCCTAAAGATGCCGAACGTTTAACAGGGTATTTGGTCGGAGGAATTAGTCCGTTAGGTCAAAAGAAACGCTTAAAAACCGTTATTGATGCATCTGCACAAGAGTTCAGCAAAATTTATGTGAGTGGAGGGAAACGGGGACTAGATATTGGTTTAAATCCTAAAGATTTAGCACAACTCTTAAACGCTCAATTTGTTGATGTGCTTGATGAGTAAAATAAATCTTTTTCTTATCTCATTAAATTAACTAATTTTAAGATAGGTAGTATTAAATCAAGTTATTTTAATAAAAACAATTCTCATTATTATTTATATTTAGTATTATTCCGAGCCTTATAACTATCTAATAACTTTTGGGTTTGGAGAAAGGGAAAATGAATCAATACAAAAAGGTTGGGGCTAACTCAAATCATCTGATGTGTGCTGAATCACAGTATTTTAAATTAAAACCTTGTTGTATTGCTCTAGCAGCAGTATTTGCGCAGCACGTTTATGCAAATACAAATATTGAAAAGGAAATCCTTAATAATCAACCGACACAAAAGCCTGTAGCTCAATTGCAAAAAATTATAGTGACGGCGACAAGGACCCCCAAAAATATTGCTGAAATTGCCGGTACAGTTCAAACGATTGAAAAGCGGCAAATTGAACAACAGGCAACTGCTGGACGGAAAATTGCCGATATTCTAGCTCAGTTGGTTCCATCACTTGGGGTGAGTAGTGGAACGACTACCAACTATGGGCAAACAATGCGTGGTCGTGATGTCATGATTATGATTGACGGCGTATCACAAAATGGCTCACGCGATGTTGCTCGGCAGCTAAATAGTATTAGTCCAGGCATGATTGAACGTATTGAAGTTCTTTCAGGAGCTACAAGTATTTATGGATCAGGTTCTACCGGCGGGATTATTAATATTATTACGAAACGTGCTGATTCGACTAAACCTGTAAGTTTTGAAACTAAATTTGGTATGACGTCTTCCGATACATTTCGGAGTGATAGTCTAGCTTATGAAATTGGCCAATCTATTTCATTTAATAAAGATAATGTAAATGGTTTCTTAGGGGCTAATTTCACTAGTCGCGGATCTCAGTTCGATAGCCATGGTGATCGTATTGCTATAGCACCTATGCAAGGTAGCCGTCCTGATACTGATACAATTGATATTAATAGTCGTATAAATATAGATTTAACTGATAACCAATCACTAAGTTTGGGTGCACAGTATTATAAGGATGAACAAGATACGAATTATGGTCCTGATTATGGGAAAAATTATATTTATGGAGGAGCGCCTAACTCATATATTGGGAAGAAGGGTTTAGAAATACCTAATCAGCCTTTTACAGAGCGCTATGCATTCAACACTCAATACCAAAATAAAGATCTTTTAGGTCAGGTCTTAAATTTAGAAGGATATTACCGTAAAGAAGATGCTCGTTTCTTTCCAGTCTTTTTAGGAGGAGAAGGTACAGAAGCAAAACAATCTCAATCTAAAATCGAAGTTGCTGGTTTGCGTTCAACGGTACAAAGTGATTTAAATATTATGAATCGTGATCTTAATCTAACTTATGGTTTAGATTATGAACATGAAAAAGATCAACAACACTACGAGCATTTCACAGCATTTAATACAGGTTTGACCTATAAACCTACAGGTAAAACTTCCGATGCCGGTCCAAATACAACAATTCAAAGCGCTGGCATTTTTCTACAAGGTGATTACGCTTTAACAGACCGTATGAATGTCCAAGCTGGTACTCGTTACCAATATATCAAAGCTGAAACAGAACAGTACTCGACTAAAAATGGGATACAACCAAGCGGATCTGTAAATGACGATGCTGTTTTATTCAATTTGGGAGCGATATATAAATTAACAGATGAGCAGCAAATATTTGCTAATTTTTCTCAAGGTTTTAGTTTTCCAGATGTACAACGGATGATGCGTGATGCATTTAATATATCAACCGCTAACATCCAACCTATTAGTGTAAACAGCTATGAATTAGGCTGGCGTTTACAAGGAGAGCAGAGTCTAAATCTAGGTATAACAGGTTTCTATAATACCTCAGACAAAGTTGTTCAATTCTACAAGAACAGTAATAAAGAAACTGTTGCTGAGGTTATGGACAAAGACCAACGTGTTTATGGTGCTGAACTAACGGCGACCTATCCATTTATGGAAGAGTTTAAAGTTGGAGGAACACTTGGTTATACGCGAGGTCAATATAAAGATACGGATGGTAAATGGAAAGAGTTGAATGCTTTTCAAGTCTCACCAATCAAAGGTACGGTTTTTGCCGAGTGGAACAGTGATGAAGGATATGGTGCTCGTGTGCAAATGCTTGCTGTAAAAGGTACAAATGAAGCAGTAAAAGATGGCTCACTTTCAGCTGTAAAAATTAAAGGCTATAGCACGATGGATGTTTTGGCACATTTTCCAGCTTGGAAAGGACGTATAGATTTTGGTGTATATAATGTTTGGAATAGAGACTATCGAACAGTCTATAGTCAACAAGCAGAAAAAGTATACGGTCTTGTAGAAAGTATTCCAGCTGAAGGACGTACTTACGGCATCAGTTATACATTTAATTATTAATATGAAGTGAGATAGGGAATATTTATAAATCATAGGTATTCCTTAATAAATTTAAAAAATAATAAAATAAACTTGCATTATTAAATGCAAATGATTATCATTATCCATATTGAAAGTTGAGAAACGTTCTAGTAATTAAGATTAACGTCTACTACTGTAATGCTAAGTTTTAGGCGATTTAAAGTTATACCAGAGACTCCAATAACAATGGTGTTGAAAAATATGAGTTGATTTCTGGTATGTGAGCGCCTGCAGGATATTATAAAAATAGGCAGGTTCAACTAGCGGTAAATGGAACAAAGAAAAATAAACATTATCAGCGCAACAAAAAGAACTAACCAAAAGCAACAGGCGAGGATGGCCTGCTGCTTTTGTAGTTAAAGTTGATTTCATAATTATTTATATATTTCAACTCTTTTGGATGTTTAACTTGACTCAGTAACAGATCGATTATATTTTTGATTAAAAAATAACCACTAATGTTTCATTTATTAACATCCTGCCTTTTTAGCCATTTTTTGTATACCCTGAATAAAACATGATCAAAAAAAGAGGTAAAAACGTGCTTATTTTTCATGGAAAACCTGTTCACGGAGCTATCTTCGATATGGATGGGACAATGTTTGATACTGAGAGATTGCGGTTTCAAACATTGCAACAAGCATCTCAAGAACTCATTGGACAGGAGTTTTCAAACGAATATTTAATGCAATGTTTAGGTTTAAGTGCAACTACTGCTGAGCAATTGGCGCAACGTCTATATGGCGTAAATGTTCCATATAAAGAAATTCGAAAAAAAGCTGATGAGATGGAACTCGAATATATTCGAAAACACGGCGTACCTATCAAAAAGGGTTTAGTTCAAGTTTTAGAACGTTTACGAAAATCTGGTTTGAGAATGGCTGTTGCGACTTCAAGCCGTAGGGCAATTGCAGAAGAATATTTAATTAATGCGAATGTTTATAAATTTTTTGATGTGATTACCTGTGGTGATGAAGTAGAGCAAGGCAAGCCGCATCCAGAAATCTTTTTAAAAACTGCTAGTCAACTTCACTTGGATGCCAACCAGTGTCTTATGTTTGAAGATTCTGAAAATGGTTTAACTTCAGCCCACACATCGAAAGGTTTAACGATTTTATTAAAAGATATTAAAGAACCAAATGATGAAATGCTGGAAAAAGCGCATTTTTATTATGACCAGATGTATGACTTTTTAACTGATCTTGACCAATTTATTCCTGTTATGGATATGCCAGAGATACAGGAACCTTTTCCGCAAAGTCTGAATCAGCTTACTGTTGGAATACATGGTTTCGGTGCTATTGGCGGTGGTTATATAGCGCAGATCTTGTCGCATTGGGATGGTTATACGAAACCAAAACGTATAATTGCGTCAACACGAAATAGTCTTTTCCGCGAAGCTGTAAATGCGTTTGGAACCTATAGTATTCGCTATGGGCAATTTTCTTATGATGAACGTATTGAGAATATGACCATTGTTGATTCTGAAAATGAACAACAAATGTTGGAGATGTATACCCATTCAAGTTTGATCGCACTTTGTTTACCCGAACAGGCCATCGAAGTTGAGGCAAAAATAATTGCAAAAGGGTTATATGCGCGTTTTAATTCGCAACTTGAAACATGTATAGAACCGTTAACCTTTCTAATTATTTTAAATAAGGTTGGTGCGAAATATTTGGTTATGAAGCATCTTAAAGAAGCTCTACTAGAGTTAACCAACGATGAAGATGTAACCGAGCATATTTTAAAAGAGCATTACTTTTGCGACACCGTAGTTAATCGCATGGTTTCAAAACTTTCTAATCAGAATTTATATCGTCAACTTCGTATTAAACATAATTTTCTTGAACAGCATTTAGAAGATGTGGAGCAAGAAGACCAAATTGAAATTGAAGACTGTAATAAACTGAATCAAGATAAACTAAATCAGGCTTCTATCTATGTTGATAACATGCGCCGTAATTTCCAGCCGGGACATATCTTACAAAGCATGGATTTAATCTTGTTCCATAGTGAAACTGATATGCCAATCTATGTAGAGAAAGGCAGTCCTTTACTTGAAAAGTTGCGTCAGGTGGTATTGGTTGACCAAATTACTGACATTCAACTCATTAAAAATCGTTTATGGAATGGTGTACATGCGATGCTTGCTTGGTATGCATCTTTAATGGGTTATGAATCTATTGGTGTTGCCATGGGTGATCATTTAGTTAAAGCATTTGCAGAGAACTTAATTGCAGAAGTGAAGCAGGGACTTGCTATTGTATTACCTAACTATGCAAAAGATCTGGATCGAATGTCACAAAGTTTTCTAGACTCATGTGAATATGCATTTAAAGATCCTTGTCAACGCGTAGCTAGAGATCCACTACGCAAACTCACTCATAATGAACGTGTCATGGCATCAATTGCTGTGAATATTTGTCATGATTTGCCTTATAAAAATTTATTAAAAGGTGCTGCTTTAGGTTATGCCTATGCGATTCAATTTTTAGAAATTGAAGAGACTAAAGCTGTTGAACATCTGCAGCAACAAATTCAGAACCTAGACTTGAGTACAACTCAAAGAAGACAGCTTGAAGCTGAATTGGTTCAACTTATCCAATATTTGTTTTCTGAACAAGGTAAACAACCTTTGGACATTAAGCTGAACAATACCAAAACTACATCAAATCAATATGTTTGAGTTTGCTTATTGAATTAACCTCAACAATTGAAAGACAAACATGTTTTAATACAAAATTTGAATAATTTTGAATTAAAACTGTGCTGTTAAAACCCTCCACACTCATGGTGCCAACACCTATACGGGATTATCCCGAATGGCACCTTGGGCGTCAAAATTACGCATTGTGGTATCTAGAAATTAATGATCAGAAATTAGTTCATTATCTAGATCAATTGCGTGCGCATTTTTCAGAATTCTTATTAGAACCCAATAGTCGTCAATATCATATCACACTGTTTATATGTGGATTTTTAGACCACGAAACCAGAGTTTATAGTGATGACTTTAGTTTGAGTGAATTTGAGCAGCAAAGAGAAATCTTAAAAAAAGAAGATTTTGCTCCGTTTCATTTAAAAATTGGTTCAATCGATAGCTTTAGTAGTGCTCTATTTGTAGAAATAGGAGACACTGAAAATATCTTATTTCAGATACGCCAAAAGTTAGGTTTAGTTTCTAATGAAATTGCGGCTTTAGATTATTGCCCACACATCACTTTGGGGTTGTATAAAACAGACTATAGTAGTGATTTGATTTTACAAAAAATTTCTGAATTACCTGTACAATATAAACAGGCTGAATTTGACCTTAAAGTTGAGCATTTAACATTTGGTTATTATCAAGCTCAAACTTTACAAGGTAAGTTATATCCGTATCAGCATTTGTTTTTAGGTGATGCATGTTGCAACTGATTTTGGGTGGAGCCCGTTCTGGCAAAAGCCGACTGGCTGAACAAACGGCAATAGACAGGCAATTAGCTGTCACTTATGTTGCAACGGCGCAAGCGCTAGATTCTGAAATGCAAAGTCGAATAACCCATCATCAAAATCAGCGTCCTTCTCACTGGTCCTTGGTTGAAGAACCTTTATATTTAGCAAAGATTCTGCAAAAAATTGATCGACCTAATCAAATTATTCTTGTGGATTGTTTAACACTTTGGCTAACCAATTTGTTACTTTTAGAAGATCAAAATGTTCAGAAATTTGAATGTGAGCAGCTGTTAAAAATTTTACCCACGCTTCAGTCAGAAATTATTTTAGTAAGTAATGAAACTGGTCTTGGTGTTGTACCACTCGGTGAGATCAGTCGTCGGTTTGTCGATGAAGCAGGCAGACTACATCAAGCTCTAGGGCAAATTGCAGATAAGGTTGTGTTTTGTGTGGCTGGTTTTCCAATGATTTTAAAAGGTGAGAAATAAAATGAACTGGTGGTTACAATCTGTACAGCAACCTGATGTGGACGCAAAACAACAAGCTGAGCAACACCAGCTTCAACTGACCAAACCTACAGGTGCTTTAGGTGATCTAGAACTGATAGCAGTAAAACTTGCTAGTTTGCAATCAAATGCGCATCCACACATTAACCATCCATGGATTACAGTTTTTGCTGGCGATCATGGCGTGGTTGAAGAAAATATCTCTGCATATCCTCAAGCCGTTACCCGTCAAATGTTACAAAACTTCACGACTGGTGGTGCAGCAATTAGTGTCATTGCCAAATATCATCAAGCTCATTTACAAGTGATTGATTGCGGTACAGTTGGTGAAGCATATGAATATGCAGGGGTTGAACGTCATTGTATTCGTGCCGGCACAGCAAATTTTGCCAAACAAGCTGCAATGAATGCTGAAGAGTGCCGTGCTGCCTTAGAGTTAGGTAAAAACAGTGTAGACACGGCCAAATCTAAAGGTGCAGATATTTATATTGCGGGTGAAATGGGAATTGGAAATACCTGTTCTGCTTCTGCCTTAGCATGTCTTTTATTAAATGATACTGCCGAGCAATTAACTGGAGTTGGTACAGGAATTGGTGCCGATCAGTTAAGACATAAAATTGAAGTGATTGAAAAGGCAATTGAACTTCACCATAAAC
The DNA here is from genome assembly GCF_000588515.1 of Acinetobacter sp. 826659. Lineage (NCBI taxonomy): Bacteria > Pseudomonadati > Pseudomonadota > Gammaproteobacteria > Moraxellales > Moraxellaceae > Acinetobacter > Acinetobacter sp. 826659. The sequence goes on from NZ_JFYD01000005.1 coordinate 226,094, forward strand.
ATGTCGTCGGTGATGTCTTCAAAACATTATGCGCCGTAGGTGGTTTGGAAATTGCGGCAATTACAGGTGCTTATATCCGCTGTGCGCAGGTGGGCTTACCTATCATTGTGGATGGTTTTATTAGTTCGGTCGCTGCTTTATGCGCAGTACGAATGAATTCTAAAGTGCGTGACTGGATGCTTTTTGGCCATCAATCGGCAGAATATGGCCACCAACGTATTTTACAAGAACTCAATGCTGAGCCGATTTTAAAAATGAATTTACGTTTAGGTGAAGGTAGTGGTGCTGGCGCTGCTTTGGCATTGGTTAAAATGGCATGTGTATTACACAACCAGATGGCTACATTTGCCGAAGCTGCTGTTAGCGGGGATAAAATTGGGTAAATTTAGAATTGATTTGCTCAGACATGGCGAAAGTCAATATAGCCATACTTTACGTGGACATTTAGATGATGAGTTAACAGCAAAAGGTTGGCAGCAAATGCAGTCAACCATTGAGCAAGTTACAAACCAGACATGGGATGTCATTGTAAGTTCACCATTAAAACGTTGCGCTTGTTTTGCTGAGCAACTTGCTAAAACAACTGGACTCCCTTTACTTCTAAATCATGACTTAAAGGAAATGTATTTTGGTGATTGGGAAGGCGTCTCAACTCAGCAAATTTATGAAACCTCACCCGAATTACTGGCAAACTTTTGGCAAAAACCAAGTCAATATTGTCCACCTCACGCAGAAACATTAAATCAGTTTCAAACAAGGGTTCTTAAAGGTTTTCAGGATTTGCTGGAGTATATGCAAAAGCAAAACTTACGGCATGCTTTAGTTATTACTCATGGCGGTGTGATTAAGCTATTGGCTTGTTTAGCCAGACAACAGCCTCTAGATGACTTACTTAAAATGCCGGCAGAGCTTGGAAAATTATATTCACTCGAATTTTCTGAAACAGATGGTCAATTAACTTTTAAGTTAAGATAGTAGTTTTATATTTTTATACACTTGTAAGTTATTATTTTTAAAATGTTATTTTAGCCTGTGTAATAGAACTGTCATTGCTAGTATCTAAGCTATTGGCATTTCTTATTAATCACACATCTGGCTTATGAATATTTTATTTAAAACAACTGTGCTTGCAGCATCATTATTGCTCGCGGCTTGTAATAACAATGATGATCAAGAAGCTCAAATTGCACCATCTACAAACTCATCAAAATATTATCAAACCAAAACGCCTTACCAACCTCAACAAGACTTAAAAAGCTATGAACAAGCGCCGACTGGGTTCCAGCCAGTTTTTACAGAGTTAGTGGCACGTCACGGTTCGAGAGGTTTATCAAGTCTGAAATATGATTTAGCACTTTATAATTTATGGAAACAGGCGAAAGCTGAAAATGCCTTAACACCATTAGGTGAGCAATTAGGTGCTGATTTAGAAGCAATGATGAAAGCGAATATTTTGTTAGGTTATGGTGTTGAAGGGATTCGTCAGTACGGTTATGGAAATGAAACCATGACTGGTATTTTAGAACACCGCGGTATTGCCGATCGCTTATTACAGCGCTTACCAACTCTTTTAAATACGCAGGCGTCTATATTGGTACAAAGTTCTGGGGTGGATCGTGCGGTAGATAGTGCTAAATTTTTCACTGCTGAACTTATAAAACAACAACCGCAACTGAAAGATAAAATTTTTCCATTGTCTTATACCAATTTATCAAGTGAGAGCGTGGCGAGTGTTGAAGATGGCGGCGTAGATCGTTTCAAACTCTATTTTCATAGTTTGAATGCAGACGAAGACTTAGCTCAACCCCTGAGTGCTAGCCAACAAAAAATTTATGATGCTAGTCAGGCCTATCAAGAGTTTGAAGAAAATAATAAAGATTTAGCACAAAAGTTAGATGAGTTATCAAAAAATTCAGAAGCTAAAAAAACAGCTCAAATAGTGCTCAGCCCGATTTTTAAAGCAGACTTTATTAAGAAACTTGGTACAAAAGGTTATAGTTTTAGCAACACTGGATCTTTTACAGTCACTTCACCTAAAGGTGAGCAAATTACAGAAAAAGGTAAGGGCAAAAATACGATTGCTAGTGCAGTAGATCCAGCAGCTTATATTTATGAGCTCTATTCAATTTCTGGTGGTATGAAAGATGAGTTGAAAGGTATTGATTTTGATAAATATATGCCGTTAGATGCTGCAAAATTTTATGCTGAATTTAATGATGCGAATGATTTTTATGAAAAAGGTCCAAGTTTCACAGAGTCAAATCAAGTCACAAGTGAAATTGCCCAAGGGCTCAAACAGGATCTGTTCCAACAAGTTGATGCTGTGGTGAATAAAGCTCAGGCTTACAAAGCAGTTTTACGGTTTGCCCATGCTGAAATTATTATTCCTCTGGCAACTAGCTTAGATTTGCATAATATGATGCAGCCGTTACCACTACGTCAGACTTATAACTATTCAACAAGTACATGGCGTGGTGAAGTAGTTTCACCTATGGCGGCAAATGTACAGTGGGATATTTATCAAAATAGCCAAGGCTCTACTTTGGTAAAAATGCTTTATAACGAAAAGGAAACTTTATTTAAATCTGCATGTAACTATGCACGTTATACACCAACTAGTTTTTACTACGACTACATTAAATTGAAACAGTGCTATCAAATGCAATAGATTTTCAGTTTTTGAAGTCTTTAATGGGAATAGGGATTGCTATTCCCATTTTTATTTCTTCATAATTTAATTTGCTTTTAAATATAGACCAGTTAGAGACTTGGATATGACACCTTTTTGGATTGCATTGCAATTTTTAACTGTTCTGCCTATTGAGCTAAAGACAATGCCGACGGCGCAACAAAATGGTCGAGCTATTTTGTTTTATCCACTGGTTGGGCTGATTATTGGTGGCGTTCTTTTTCTTATCTCGTGTCTTTTAGTTAAATTACCCGTTCTTTTGCTTGCTACTATCATCATGACTTTATGGATTTGGCTAACAGGTGGGCTGCATTTAGATGGGCTAGCAGATACAGCCGATGCGTGGGTAGGCGGTTTTGGTGATAAACAACGAACTTTACAAATCATGAAGGATCCAAGTTGTGGCCCAATTGGAGCCCTCAGCTTAGTTATCATATGTTTGCTCAAATTTGCACTGGTTTATGTATTGATTGAACAGCATCAAACGTTATTTTTAGTCTTTGTTCCTAGCCTTGGGCGTGTGGTGCCATCTATTTTATTCTTAACTACACCATATGTACGTGAAAAAGGGTTAGGGCGTTCTTTGACAGATCACTCACCTAAAACAACTTCATGGATAATCACTGGGTTCGTTCTACTATTACCTTTGTATTGGGAGTTGCAAGGACTTATTGCCATCATTAGTTTTTTAATAAGTCTCGTTTATTTAAGACATCTGTTTATTAAAAGAATTGGTGGTATTACGGGGGATACAGTTGGTGCAGCGATTGAACTAAGTGAAACCGTACTCCTTTTTGCTTTTGTTTTGAGTTATTTTTATTTACTTTAATTTTGAGTTTCATCCAAAAATAAAAAAGCCCTCAAAAAATGAGGGCTTAATTTTCAATCTTAAAAAGATGAATTAGCGGTTTGGTAAAACATCTTTTAAAGCTTCATGCATTTCAAGCAATGTCTTTTCAGTAGTTTCCCAATCGATACAACCATCAGTTACTGATTTGCCATATTCTAAATCACAAAGATTGTCAGGAATATCTTGGCGTCCACCTTTTAAGTGACTTTCAACCATAATACCTACGATTGACTTATTACCATCTAAAATTTGTTCAGTAATATTTTTAAGAACAAGTGGTTGTAAATACGGGTCTTTATTTGAGTTAGCATGGCTCGCATCAATCATGATTTTGTTGCTCACTTTAGCTTTTGCTAAAGCATTTTCTGCTTCTGCAACCGAGCCTGCGTCATAGTTCGGTTTACCGTTACCACCACGTAATACAACGTGTGCATAAGGGTTACCATTTGTATTAATAATTGAAACTTGGCCGTCTTCATTTAGACCTAAGAAACTATGGCCATATTTAACAGATTGCATCGCATTGGTTGCAACAGTTAAACCACCATCTGTACCATTTTTAAAACCAACTGGTGATGATAAACCAGAAGACATTTCACGGTGAGTTTGGCTCTCTGTTGTACGTGCACCAATCGCAGACCATGAAATTAAGTCTTGGTAGTACTGTGGAGAGTTCGGGTCGAGTGCTTCAGTTGCACATGGCAAACCTTTTTCATTTAACTCAAGCAAGAGTTTACGGCCAATACGTAAACCTTTTTCGATATTAAATGAGTCATTCATATCAGGGTCATTGATTAGGCCTTTCCAACCAATAGTTGTACGTGGTTTTTCAAAATAAACGCGCATAACTAAATACAATGAATCTTTAACTTTTTCACTAAGTACTTTTAAGCGATCAGCATATTCGTGAGCAGCTTTGGGGTCGTGAATAGAGCAAGGACCAATAACGACAAACAAACGTTTATCTGAACCATCTAAAATATTACGGATAGTTTCGCGGCCTTTTAGAACAGTTTGCGAAGCAACGTCAGATAAAGGAAGTTCTGACTTAAGCTCAGCTGGTGTTACAAGAGTTTGAATGCTTTTAATATTAACGTCGTCGATATCTGGCTTTGAAACGGAATTTGAATGTGTAGTCATTGCTGTCACTGGTTCGATCATACTAAAGGTTGTTTTGTGTACTGAATATACCATGAAATAATTATGAAAATACTACATCTCACGGTATTTCAGATTGGAAAAATCCTATTGATTTTACTATCTTTCAGTCGAATTGCCTGTTTTTTCGGCAACTACTGCTTGTTGTTGTACCACAGGTGCTTTCGGTTTTGCTTTGACTGGATGAACCATAAAGTTAACACCGAGGGCAAATAGGGTAATCCCTAGAATTTTTCGGATTAAACGTTCAGGCATACGAGAGCTAATTAATGTTCCAATAATAATTGCTGGAATTGAACCCACCAATAACCACATCAGAAGGGTAAAGTCGACGTTACCAGCACTCATGTGCCCAAGGCCAGCTACTAAGGTAAGTAATACTGCATGTACAACATCCGACCCAATAATTCGGATCATAGGCAAGTTCGGGAACATAATCACAAGTGCCATGATCCCGAATGCACCCGCACCAACAGATGAAAGGGTTACGAATACACCTAAAATGATGCCCATAATCACGATAAAGCTACGTTTTTTATGGATTGCCAACTGTTCATTTTCAGTTTGAGCGACTTCTTTATTTCTGAATTTATTAAAGAATTTCTCAATACGAGTACGGAAAATGATGGAAACACCAGTTAAGGTCAACATAAAGCCTAGTACCATAGTTAATACAGCTTTATAGTGTGTTGACTGACTTAAATAATGCTCAAGTACCCATGCGGTACCGAAAGATGCAGGAATACTACCTACAGCCAACCATAAAACAATTGGCCAGACAATATTGAGTTTTCTAGCGTGAACCATTGATCCACAAAATTTTGAGATTGCAGCATAAAGTAAATCGGTACCAATCGCGATATGTGGTTCAATTCTAAAAAGACCAATTAAAATTGGTGTCATTAATGATCCACCACCAACTCCTGTAATCCCTACACAGAAACCAACTAACATACCCGCTAAGATAAATTCAAAAGCACCAGACATCTTTATCGCCACTTATCACGAAACGCAGATATCTTATTCCTTTTAGAGATAAACAGTTGTCATGAATAATGATTTACTTATGCAAAAAACAGCTAAGCAACGAAAATTTTGCTTAGCTTGTACTATTTTTCATCATTTTTTAAAGAAAATGATTATTTTGATGACTTTAGTGGATTAATTAAAAGTATAAGAAGAAAAGTTAATGGCGTTGCAAAGATCCACCAACTGACAAAACCAATTGAAAATTTATATTGTTGAATAAGAATAAATGCACACAAACCAAATAATATAAATGCGGCTATTTTGAAGTGCCGGTAATACTTTTGAGCTAACGATTTGAAATGACCTGTTGATTTCGGCGATCGATATTTTTCGCTCGCCATAAATAACAAGTACATACCTAATAAAATTAAGATGAACGCTATAAGAATCATGAGCTCACCTCAGTATTTAGTTTATTCAGCTTTTTTTGAATTTTTGCGACAGCTTTATGCTGGATAGGTTGAATTTTGCAAAATATAAAAATGGCTAAAGCTGTAAATAGCCACAAAAATACATCTACACGTGCAAAGATCCAATAATCACTGATGTTTTGCACATAATCATGTTTAAGTAAATAAATTAGATTTAAGATTGGAAGTGCAATACATAGCATAATAAAAACGCTAAGTTGAGTTCGCCACAAATGCTGTTTTTTAGTGATTAATGCAATGATTAAGCTGATTAGCCAAACGAAGAAAAAACTATAAATTTCATAATTGATTGTGCTTGAAGTGATTGTAAACAATCGATTGGCGCTTAAATAGGCGACAGTTGCACAAGGTAAGCCAACAAACGCTGCAACATTTAAACGGTCAACTAAATAGTGTCCGAAATGAAACTGACTATTTTTATTTTGAATTTGGCGTTTAAGACTCCAAAGTAACAAACCAGAGGCAATCATTACACAGCCAAGAATGCCAGAGAAAAAGAATCCTAAGCGAAGTAAAGGCTGGGCAAATGTTGCCATATGCAGGCCATATACACCCGCATTTAACGTTGCAATAGGACTATTATTACGTGTGTCTTCTAAGACTTTGCCAGTTGAAGCATTTAATGTGATTTGAGGCTGATTTCGAGTAATAGTGCGGTCTTCTTTTTGAATAAATGTAATTTGAGCTTGGTTCGTATTTGGATTTTTTACACTCATTGTTGATAAAGGTTGTTTGCCCCAACTTTGTTGAACCTGGCTCAGCAGCTTCTCAATAGCTAAGTTTTGAGCAGGTTGAATCAATTGATTCTCAAGCACAGTCTTTGTGCGGATTTCGGTAAAATATTGATAAGGGTTTTCAGGGTAAAGCTTTTGCATTCCCCAAGGCAGATATAAATAAAAGAAAATAGCTAAGCCTGTAAATGTAATGGTTAAAAAGAAGGGCAGTGCAACGACCGAAGAAATATTGTGAAAGTCTAACCACGAACGCTGAGACTTAAATGTACGCAAAGTAAAAAAGTCAGTGAATATTTTTTTATGAGTAATAATGCCTGAAACCAAAGCAATCAACATAATAAATGCGGCAAGACATACGACTAATCGCCCAACTATTATTGGAATTCCAAAAAGTTGGTAATGGAAGCGGTAAAAAAAATCGCCGCCTAAGGTCGCCGAAAGTTGAAGCTCTTTTCCCGTGTTAGCATCAAGTGTGGCATTGCCATAACTACCGTCAGCTTTTTCCCAATACATGGTGTTGACCGGACTTTCTGGTGTTGCAACAGTTAAATACCAAGATTTGGCGTCTGGAGCTTTTTCTTGTAAATATTGATAGGCTGTTTTAATAGCAATATCTTGCTTTACTTCATATTGCGCAAGCGCCGGTTGCATCCATAAATTAATTTCATGGCGGTAGTAGGACAAACTACCCATTAAGAAAATGGCAAACACAAGCCATCCAAAAATTAAGCCAGTCCATGAGTGTAGCCATGCCATAGATTGACGTATACCTTTATGCATAACCTACCGTCCGTGTCACAATAAAGAAAAGGGCTAATAGCGCGATTGATAGAATGGTCAGTCGCAATAATGATTGAATGCAGAACCCAACAATCACAAAGGCTACGTAAAATAAAATCGCTATAAATGCTGAGAGATAGATAGCCTCAGCTTTGTCCAGATTCAAAAGGAAAATTCCAGTGAGTCCAAGACTTAAATACTTCATACAGGCAAAACCCATACCGAAAACTAGCAAGAATCGATAGAAAATTTTTATACGATATGACACTGGGAGATTTACAGTTTTGGACATCTTTACTGGCACATACACAAAGAATAATAAGTAAAGCCAATCCCTAAATTGGGATTGGCTACGATATTAATATTTAAACTTTACAGCAACTGTATAGTTGGCTGGAGCGCCATAGTAACCTTGGCCACCAGATAAACCTGTCAAATATTTTTCATTTGTCAGGTTGTTACCATTTACTTGGAACAGTACATGTTCGTTTAAATCATAACTGGCCATAACGTTAAGCAATGCATATGCATCCTGTTTTACAGTTGAGTAAGAGGTGTCATATATATCATCTTGCCACTTAATGCTTGCACCAACTTTTAACTTTGGAATCTGTGGAACAGTATAAGATGCCAAAACGTTAAGCGTTTGAGTTGGGATATTAGGTCTACCTCTTTCACCTGTTTCCATATTTTTTAGACTAAATGTTGAAAAACCAAAAACCAAATCTAAGTTATCCGTTAATTTTCCAGTTAATCCAACCTCAACACCTTGCGATCTAATCGTTCCGATTGGAGATGAGTATTTGTTATAAAGCGGATCCCATAATGGGTTTAGTGCAAAATTATCTTCATCTGTTCTAAAGATTGCGATATTTCCTGTTAAAGCTCCATCTAGCCACGCGCTTTTTACACCTAATTCATAACTTTCACCCTCTACTGGTACAGCTGTTTGTTTAGTAGAAAGATCGATAACAGTTTGTGGTCTAAAAATAGAGGTGTAACTCATATAACCTGTGTATTCGGGAGTAAAGTTATATGTAATACCTGCATATGGAGAAACTTTATTCTTTTTATATTCTAAAGTGTCGATTTCGGTGTAGTTGGCACCTAAGATAAATTTCAGATCCTCACCTAAATGAAGACGAGTCGCACCGTAAACGGACTTCATGGTTCTTTCTTCTGGGTCAGCATAGGTAAAGTCTCCCCAAGTCGGTTCATCAGGTGTCCAGCTTGGTAAGTCAGTGGTAATAACACCTAAACTACTGCCATACGAATAAACACTTTGAGCACTATATTTTGACCAGTTATAACCAATATTTGCTTCGTGTTGCTGCCCTAATAAATTAAAAGTACCTTGAATATCTGCATTCGCAGTCGTTTCTTTAAATTTCTGATTATAAATCTCTGGTAATAGTGAAATACCAGATGTATTGTCAGTAGCAGAAGGAAATCCATTGAGATAAAGCATTTTATCTTTAACATCTGATTTCTTAAGGTTATAGCCTAATCTTAACTTCCAGTCTCCCCATAATTTTTGTTCAATATTGGCAAAATAATTATCTATTTCCCAATCGTAGTATGTCCATGACGGTGCATAATTATAGTTACGAGAATAACTTAATGGTTCACCTTTGGAGTTAACCAAGGGTAGAGCACCCCATTGAGAACCATTAGCATATTGACGAGTTTTCGAATATCCTGCTGAAACATTTGTGGTGTCTGTAACGTCAGCTTCTAGAATTCCTTGAAATCCATTTTTTTCTTCTGAATAGCGGTCTAGATAAGAATCTCCTACTTTCTCATAACCTACAAGACGCCCTCGTACTCGTCCATCTTGTGTAAGAGAACCAGAGATATCCGCTTCATAACGTTGTGTATCCCATGAACCATAGCTCACCCCAGCATTTGCTTGAAATTCTTTAGTGGGACGTTTACGAATATAATTAATTGTAGCGCCAGGATCACCTAGAGCATTTGTCAGGGCATCAGCACCTTTGACAATTTCAACACGATCATAGAAATAACTATCTGCATCACTATTGTTATAGTTATAGCTATCAACTTGAGGGATACCGATTCCATCAACCAGAATATTTGAAATATCAAAACCACGGGCAGTATAAGTTGTGCGGTTTGTTTCCAATCCGGTTACAGTTACACCAGGTGTATTACTTAAAATATCTCGGGTACTAGTAAGACCAAAATCTTCTATTTGCTGACGAGTAACGACGTTAATGGTTTGAGGAGTTTCTTTAGCCTCAATATTAAGCTTGGTTGCGCTACTCGAGTTCTTAACATTATATGCTTTGGTTTGTTCAGAAGGCTGCTCAGCATTTGATGCTTTAACTTGAATTGTCTGTAAAGCTTGTACCTGCGCATCTTGGGCATAGGTGAGGTTTGCATAACAAATCGCGCAGGCGATTACGGTAAGCTTAAATGGTCGAGGTGGGATATTCATAAGATTAAAGATAATGTAAATAATTCTCATTTATTTTATTGTTTGTAAATGTAGGCTACAATTCAAATTACATTGTTAATTTAGATTAAAAGGTGGTTAGTGAGTGTAATTTTAGATAGCTTGTGCTGTGGCCGCTCTTGGTAAGTACATATAGATCAAGTTCAAGATTGATAAACCTCTATGCTAGAATGCATTATTTCAAATTATTGGGTAAATGACCTTGGCAAACCGAAAACTTAAAATAGGCATTGTAGTTGGGGAAGTTTCTGGAGATACGCTTGGTGTGAAACTTATGCGTAGTTTTCGAGAACAAGGAATCGATGCCGAATTTGAGGGAATCGGTGGTCCTCAAATGATTGCTGAAGGTTTTAATAGTTATTACCCAATGGAAACTCTGTCTGTGATGGGGATTGTTGAGGTATTAAAAGACTTAAAAAAATTATTCGCCGTGCGGGATGGTTTAATTAACCAATGGACTCAACATCCGGTTGATATTTTTATTGGTATTGATGCACCAGACTTTAACCTCAGACTTTCTAAAAGTATTAAAGAAAAGAATCTTCCAATAAAAACAGTTCAATATGTCAGTCCATCTGTTTGGGCGTGGCGCCAAGGGCGTGTTCATGGCATTAAGCAGAGCATAGATTTAGTACTTTGCTTATTTCCTTTTGAAAAAGTTTTCTATGAACGATATGAAGTTCCGGCAGCATTTGTAGGCCATCCATTAGCTAAACAATTGCCACTTGAAAATCCAAATCAAATTGCTAAACAGCAATTAGGTCTTAATGAAAATCAGAAGCATATTGCTTTGTTACCAGGTAGTCGAAAAGGTGAAGTAGAGCGACTCCTTCCTATGCTGTTGGGTGCTGCTAATATTTTGCATACCAAATATCCTGACATTCAATTTTTAATTCCCGCAATTAACGATGCACGAAAACAACAGATTGAGCAGGGTGTTGAACAATTAGCGCCTCAATTAAAAGCAAAAATTCATATTTTAGAAAATACAGATAGTGAATCGAAAATTGGTCGTATGGTCATGAACGCGAGTGACGTTATTGCTTTAGCATCAGGAACGGCGACATTAGAAGCCATGCTGATGCATCGACCAATGGTCACATTCTATAAATTGCATTGGTTAACTTATTTAATTGCTAAATTCTTGGTGAAAATTCCTTATTATTCTTTGCCTAATATTATTGCGGGTAAAAAAGTAATTGAAGAGCTAATTCAAGCTGATGCCACACCTGAAAATTTAGCAGCTGAAATAGAAAAACTAATGAATGTTGAGACAGCTCAAATTCAAGTGATGCAACATTTAACCATGCATAAACAACTTATTTCTGGAAATACAGAAGATCCAGTTCAAGCAATCCTAAAAGTACTTGAAAAGTAAAAAAAAGCCCCATTTTTAGGGGCTTTTTAAATCTACTCAGGCACGTACAATCAGCTCGTAACCAGTATATTTACGAATATTGATAACACCAATATCAAAAATTAAATATTGCCCTTTAATACCTTGTAATACACCGCGAATTTTTGGTGTTTTATCTAGATTTAGAGACTTAATTTTTTCAGGATATTGTTCAACCGGATAAACAAACTCACGTGGCAATTCATTTTCTAGTAGTTCAACAGTTTCATTAAATTCAAGGTTTTGACTAAATTCTTCACGAATAGTTTGAATTTTAGGGGCGAACTCTTCGATTAATTGATCACGTTGTTCAACCATATTTAAAGGTTCAGCTTCACCCTTGAGGAGTTTTCGCCAATCTGTTTTATCAGCAATTAAAGAACCAAACATGGTTTCAAGCTGACCAGATAAACGGCGTGATCCAACTTTTAAAATAGGTAAGGCTTGGGTTGCACCTTGATCTAACCAACGACCTGGCATATGGCTAACACGAGTAATCCCCACTTTTAAAGCACTAGAATTTGCCAAATATACAATATGAGGTTGGAAACAAACACTATGGGCAAAGTCATCTTCACGACATGTACCTAAATGATAGTGACATGTTTCAGGTTTCATAATACACAAGTCACATTCCGCTTTAGTTTTAAAACATTTAAAGCAGTGACCTTGAGAATAAGATTTCGGTGTTTTAGCGCCACAAGAGGTGCAATAAATATTACCTGTCCATTCGATTTCTAGTTCTTGTCCTAAATTAAAAGGAAGATCAATTTCTGAACGGTCTAATACAAATTTGTATTCAACATTTGCCTTGGTTGTCTGTTGATCAGTTACACTAGCATCTTTTAGGCCTGCATGCATTTTATGGCAAATGCCTTGTAGTTCCATAAAGTTTAAACTCACATCTTTCAATTAAGGGTTGCAGTTATGGCTGAACAAAATGTCATCACTTCTATGCTAGACGATTTATCAAATGAACAGCCTATTCATACTGCACTTTGTATTGGCCAGAAAATTGACCAGAATAACGCAATTCAATGGCACTATTTTACCGTAACTGAGCTTTTAAGTCTGCCTTTTACTCAGCGTTATGACTTGGGTTTTGTATTGTTTGATAGTGATGAAATGCAGAACATCAGCGATGTGCAAAAATCACAATTATTAGTAAAGCTAAGAGATTTATTAGCAAAACGCATTGTTGTCGTGAGCAAACGCAGTGATGAGCAATTATTACGTTCTTTAGGTTTTACTCAACTTATTGATAAAACTTCACATGATAGTGATTTTGCTTTATGGCAATTTAATATTTTGACTTATAAACATGTTCCAGACTGGTTTAATTCAAAGTTCTGGGCGAACCCGGAAAACTGGAATAAATTCCGCTGGTAAAAGAGCCCTAAATCTCTTTCAAAATTTAACAATTTGGCTTTTGCTGTCTTATCAAGAATCCGCGTATGCTCATGTATAAACCATACATAAGAGTTACACATGACTAATTTAAGCAACATTGTAGAAGTTTTGGCTAAGCAGGCTTTAGGTGGGAATCAGCAAGCATCAAGTCAAGGCGGTTTAGGTGGAATTTTAGGTTCAGTACTAGGACAAATGGGGGGCAATACTTCTTCTGGCGCTCAAGGTGGCCTTGGAGGAGTATTAGGTTCTGTACTAGGGCAAGTGACTGGCAATAACAATACACCTCAAGCAGGTGGCGGCGTACAAAGTTTATTAATTGCAGTTGTGCCTCTAATTTTAGGTTGGGTACAGCAACAAGGTGGTTTACAAGCTGCATTAGAAAAGTTAAAAGGGGCTGGTTTAGGAAGTCAGGTTCAAAGTTGGGTTGATCCAAATCAAAGTAATAGCGAAGTTCCGACCCAACAGTTACAGAGTCTATTTAACCCAGCTGACATTGAACAAGTTGCCGAGCAAGCTCAAGCGCCCAAAGAACAAGTTTATGGTGCAATCGCATCGGTCTTACCTCAGGTCATTGACTCTTTAACACCTCAAGGTGACAGTACCGATCATCAAGAAGCAAACCAAGATATTCAAAATGTCATGAATCTTGTAAGTGGTTTTTTAAAATAAGATATAAATCTTAAAAAAGCCGATAACTTTTATATCGGCTTTTTTGTTGGCACAATAAAATAAAAGGGCATAAGCCCTTTTATTTTAGATCTGAATCAAACATAACTGATTAGAAGTTATATTCGATACCAGTACCTACAACAGTTTGTTTGTCGTCTTCTTTAATCCAGTCGCGTTTTTGTTGAGCAACGATACCGTAGAAGCGAGCTTGTTTGTTGATTTGGTAATCAAGACCTAAACCGTACAAGTCGATTTTACGATCTGATTGACCACTTACTTGTGTTTCAGCTGAAGCATATTCTGCTTTCACTTTAAGTTTAGTATTAGGAATTTTATAAGCAGCTGTTACTGCATATGCTTCTTCTTCTAAACCACGGTAAGCTTTACCAGCTTTATCGATTGAACCATCTGATTTATATGATTGGCCATATGCAGTCAAGTCATCAGTAGGTTCAGCGTGTTGCCATAAAGCACCTACTACAAAACCAGATTTTGCAATGTCATAAGAACCAGTTACACGGTAAGCATCTGTATAGACATCTTTTAGACCGTAAGCTGCATATTTACCTTTAATACCAAAGTCACCAGCAGCAGCAATTGCTAAACCGATATCTTTGTTTTCGTAACCAAGCGAAGTTGAGACAGAGTCAAAGCTATCATTTTTGCTGTCTTTACCAGTTTCACCTTGTTTGCTATCAGAGGTGCTTTCACCAGTTTGAGCCATAATATTGAATGTTAAACCAGCTAACAATTTAGGGTCTAATTCAAAACCAATCACGTTGTCTAAACGGTTTTCACCGTACATGATATTAGTAATATCTAAACGTGTATCGTCATTAAAGATGTCTTGGTTACCACCAGCAGCTGTTTTGAAGTAAGAATCATACTTACCTACTTTTAATGTACCAACACCTTCAGTTTTTAAACCGATAAAACGGTTACGAGCACTAAGGTCAGTATCAGAACCTGAACCATCAGTAGAAATTGCCCATTCAGCTAAATAAACAGCTGATAACTTGTCAGTTAATTTCTCTTCGCCTTTTACCCCAATACGAGAAGAGTTTGAGTTAACTTCGGTAACGTCACTTTTACCATCGAAATTTTTATTATCAACTTGGTTAATAGAAACATTTAGTTTGCCATACAAAGTTGGCGCTGCTTGCACCGCGTTTATGCTCAAAGTTGCAACTGCGGCAGCGAGTAGCAATTTCTTCATTGAGATTTCTCCAAAAGGTATTTAAAAATGGCGTATGCCTAGCTAACTATTTATTTTGTAGTTGACTTATGTACAAAAAGTTACAAAAGCTCACCAACTTGCTAAGCAGTATCGGCAAATTTTGTGACAGAGAAGTGAAGAATAAATGACAGTTTTATGACGTTTAAAATTTAGAAATAAATTAGTTGTTTTCATTTTTTTATAGTTTTTAGACGAAAAAAAGCGGAGCCTAAACTCCGCTTTAACCATCTAAAAATCAAAGAGCTGCTTTAATTTTTTCAGCTAATTCTTTAATTTTTTCTTGATCCCCTAACTCAACAGCATGGCGTCCAAGATGATGCACATTTGTTGGAATTAGGTGAAAATGAACATGTGGAACAGTTTGGCCTGCTGCTGCTCCAGAAAGTTGCATCAATACAATACCTTCCAAATTGAGCGCTTTTTCCATTGCTTTAGCAATCTTCTGAACAATTTGTATAGTATAGGCTGCTGCTTCAGCAGGTAAGTCCAGCAGTGTTACAGCAGGTATTTTTGGAATAACTAATGTATGACCATCGGCTTGAGGCATAATATCCATAAAAGCTAGAACTTGATCATCTTCATAGACTTTTATCGCTGGAAGTTCTCCACGTAAAATTTTTGCGAAGATATTTTGATCATCATATGCCATGTATTATTCCTTTAAAATTATTTACATTTCAATTCTTTTTGACGTTCTTTAATAGCGTCAAGACGTTGTTGCTCTTTGTCAGAAAACTTTGGTTTTGTCGTATGACAGTTTTCATTACCATATTTTTCTTTAGCATCAGGATCTTTAAAACAAAAGCCTTTTGACGCATAAATCAAATTGTAATCATCTTGCAATTTTTGACATTCTTGCTCAGGTGTTGCAGCTTGTACGCCAAAACTAGCAATGCTCACCATGCCAGTAAAAACTGCAACCATAAATTTATTCATGAGCTTTTCCTCAGTTAAAGGTATGAACCTGTACTCAATATAAGGTTTCTTACCAATATTTCAATGACTATTAATTACTCAAGTGTCATTTTGGTTTGAATTTTGGGCAAAAAATGAATAAAATCTTTATATATCAATGTTTTAAAAATAAACAATAAAAACAAAAACTTAACTAAATTTTTATATATCTTTCGATAATTTAACTACGATCTAACACCTTGTAATTGCTCGTAATGAATGTAACAGAGGTCTTGCATCTGTTAAATAAAAAATTAAAAATGGCGTAGAAAAGCCATATTCACGACTCATCTTTTACTGAAAAGACAGTTTTAGTTTGAATTTTGGTCAATGGAAAAGAAAGATATTAATGACATGATCAAAAAATAAAGCGTGATAGTTATCACGTTTTGTATTTTAGGATTTGGTAGAATTCACTAGGCCCATTTATTTTAGACGGAAATGGGCTTCTTTTATTAAAACAAAGATAAAATTTTCTCGACTTTTATTTTAGCTTACAATTCAACTGAAAGATGTATTGATTTTACATATTTAAAGTCTTATTATATGGCCCATAATTGCTGCGTTTGATAGTTTTTTGTTTTTATAGCCTATTTCTCCAAATGAAATAGGCTTTTTTTATTAAAGTTATTTCAAATCATGAAAAATAAACGGTTTATAATGATAATTATCATACACGATATTGTATTTTTGTGATCAAATAGATGGATCACTTTCACAATTGCTCTAGTCGTTACTTTATAGCATCAGACCCTTACATATAGTAATAGTATATCCATCATACTTCCTTAAAGGATCTAGTCATTCGTTAAGACTAAATATTAAAGGAATAGGTGATGCCACAATTTTTACTAATTGCTGAAAGAGTTTATAAAAAATTTGAAGAGCAAAAGCTTTTCTCAGAGGATATGATCGAGCATTTGAATAGCTTAGTTAGTATTATTCGACTAGAGATAAAAGACACTTCATATAAACTAAAATATAATTTTATTGATTTTGAAGAATGTTTAAATAAGCCTGCAAAGGAATGTACAGTTAAACTCGATATCAGCTTAATGCCAACTTATAAGAATAAAAGTGAGTACATTATGTGGTTGGCAAGTTTTATCGAAAAAATTACTCTAGGTGGTAGGGAAAAGTTTCCACCGCTTACAAATAGTTTACTACCGAGCTGTATAGTGACGAATCCTTATGTAACAAAACTGGAGCAGGCCAAGGCCTCTTCTGAAAAAAGTGCACAGATGATTGTAAATTACTTTAAATCATCCGATTATAAAAAAGTTAATAAAGTGCCTTCATAATGAAAATAATAATTTTCTATTAAAACAATAATATTATTGGTAAATGTACTGTTATACGAGGGTTTATTCCACCCAAGCGAATAAAAGCAATAGATTGAATCATGACCTTATTCTTAAATTTGCGTTGATCGTTCGGTGAGCCATTTTGCTAGTTGTGGCCAGAACTCTAATGCACTTGCCTGACTCGACATGAGGCCTAAATGTCCGCCAGGGATGAGAGTAAACGTAACATCTTGGCTACTGGTTAACTGGCTTAATGGTTGAGCTGCATCAGCGGTAACCAGTTGATCACTACGACCCGCGCCCACTAAGAGAGAGCAGTCGATATTTTTTAATTCAATTTTTTTATCTTTTAACTCAATAAAGCCGCGCTTCAATGGATTTTGTAGCCAAACATTGAACAACATGTCCTGATTAATTCCCCCCGGGTAATCAATCATATTATTTAAAAAGCTACTTAGTGTGGCATGTTCTTGTACGAACTGAAGATCATTAAGATTTTTAAGTAATTGAATATGACCATCGAGCCAGCCTTTAGGGTCGAGAATTTTGAAACCTAAAGAATTTAAAATTCCTGGGCTATGAATCAAACGTTTTGGTAGTCCAGAGTAAATACGTTCTTGAATTTTTTTATTGCGACCAATCGCGTTGTTTATGGCTCGGTAGAGTTTTCCAATATAACCAGAAGCATAACTGTCTATTGGACTACCAAGAACAATAAGATTTTTAACATAATTTGGATGATTATGCGCTGTATATAAAGTGACGAATATCCCTGCCATACTCCATCCGTGAAGCGAGATTTGTTCACTTCTGGAGTGTGTTCTGACAAGTTGTATGGCTTTAGGAATGAAATCTTCAATAAATGATAAAAAGTTAAGATGTCTGTCCTTAAACTTTAAACGGCCCCAATCTACCAAATAGACATCAAAACCAGCATTTTGGAAGTATTTAATAAGAGAACGATAAGGGTATAAATCATATATCGCCATATTAATAGCGAGTGGTGCAACAAATACCAAAGGTTCTTTAAATTGTTTTTGGTTAGCGGCGTAATAACGAATACGGGTTTGATTGAATTCACCAATCACTTCAAACGGAGTGCTTTGTGACAATACTAATGTTTGAGGGCGAAATAGTCGGGTAGAGAGGTGCTTGATTTGACTTTGTTCAGAGACAAGGGACTTTAAGCGTTTCATCTTGCTTTTACCAACTATTTACTAAAGTTGAATAAAGTCTAAGCGATAATTTTAAGGTTTACCTTGACCTTAAATACCCTAGACACTCAAAATGATGATAGTTTTTTAGTACATGACCAGTAAAGGCGAACATTTAATGAACCAGTCTGATGATTTAGAATACCAACTTGATACTTTAGCCATTCGTACCGGACATACTCGTAGTTTTGAAGGCGAACATGGCGAACCGATTTTTTTGACTTCATCATTTGTATATGAAAATGCGGCTGAAGCTGCAGCAAAATTTTCTGGTCAGGTTCAAGGAAATATCTATTCTCGGTTTACTAATCCGACTGTATCGATGTTCGAAAAACGTTTAGCAGCTTTAGATGGTGCTGAACGTGCCGTGGCTACAAGCTCTGGAATGGGCGCGATTTTGTCAGTTGCTATGGCATACCTAAAAGCGGGTGATCATGTTATTTGCTCAAGAGCAGTTTTTGGTTCAGTTGTTGCTTTGTTTGAAAAATATATTGCCAAGTTTGGTGTAGACATTACATTTGTTGATTTATGTGATTTAGACGAATGGAAAAATGCTGTACGTCCTGAAACCAAACTTTTCTTTGTTGAGTCACCGTCTAACCCTCTAGCTGAGATTGCAGATATACAAGCACTAGCAGATATCGCCCATGCGAATGGCGCATTACTTGCGGTTGATAACAGTTTCTGTACACCTGTTTTGCAGCAACCACTCAAGTTTGGTGCGGATCTTGTGATTTACTCTGCGACTAAATACCTAGATGGGCAAGGCCGTGCATTAGGCGGTGCTGTTGTTGGCAATCATCAGTTGTTAGAAGAAGTTTTTGGTGTTGTTCGTACGCTTGGACCATCAATGAGCCCATTTAATGCATGGGTTTTCTTAAAAGGTCTAGAAACTTTACGTTTACGTATGAAAGCACACTGTGAGAGTGCTCAAATTCTTGCAGAATGGTTATCTACTCATGAAAAGGTAGAGAAGGTTTACTACGCTGGTTTACCAGCTCATGACGGTCATGAACTTGCTGCTAAACAGCAAAATGGCTTTGGCGGTATTGTATCGTTCGTTGTTAAAGGCGAGCGTGAAGGTGCGTGGAAGGTTATTGATAATACTAAGTTTATCTCGATTACAGGTAATCTAGGTGATGTGAAATCGACGATTACCCATCCAGCAACCACAACTCATGGCAAACTTTCTGTTGAAGCAAAAGAAGCAGCTGGTATTCAAGAAGGTCTAATTCGTGTTTCTGTGGGTCTAGAAGATATTAATGATATTATTGGCGATATCTCGCGTGGGTTAGATTTAATCTAATTAAGTTATGTTTGTTATGGAAAAGCCACATAGATTTTAATGTGGCTTTTTTGTTACTTATAAACAACAATAGCAATAAAAAGTCTACGTTTTGTTATAAATCAGTCTAAAATTTCAACGTATAAAAGTTCTAAATTTAATAAAAATAACAAAGAGAGTCTTTAGTCATGCTTAAACCAATAATTATTTTAGTTGCAATAGGGGCAATTGGTCTGGTTGGATATAGAGTATTTGCCCAAAAAGATGAACCAACACAGATCAGTGAAACTGTATTATTAATTAATGATGCAAACAAATCTGTTCAAGATGCTGATCTTTCAATAGAAAAAGCCAATACTTCTTTCAAAAATGTTCCCTTAAGTGAATATAAAACAAACAATAAAAGTCTACAGGCTGCACAGTAACTTTTCTAAATTTTACTTTTTTCAATTCAACAAAAGTTTTTTATATAAAAGCTTTATAGTGGATTGACCATAGAAAATAGTTTCATAGATACCAATAGAAAACATTGATTTATTGTGTCAGAATTACGGATTAATTTTGATTTAAACGTACTAACCTCAATGATCTTGATGATCTATAGGGGAATAGAAAGAGTTTAAGTTTTGCAGTGTTATGTGACTATCAATAATACTTGAAATATTTGATAGAGATACGGAGTTAGGTTTATGAATATCAATATGCTTATGCAGCAAGCGCAGCGCATGCAAAAAGATATGGAATCAAATATAAAAAAGGCTAAAGAAGAGCTTGCTCAAACTGAAGTACACGCTGAAGCGGGCGGTGGTTTAGTTAAAGTTACAATGACTGGCCGTTATATCGTAAAACGTATCGAAATTAATCCAGAATTACTTCAAGATGAACCAGACATGATTGAAGACTTAATTGCTGCTGCTGTAAATGATGCTGTGCGTCAAGCAGAAGTGATTTCTGAAGAAAAAATGCAAAAAGCAAATTCTGGTATGGGTTTACCACCTGGCTTAGCGGGCATGTTCTAAGGAAATTCAGTGTTTAGCGATAGATTTGAACAACTCGTTCAAGCTTTACGTATATTGCCAAGCGTTGGTCCGAAGTCGGCTCAACGTATGGCTTTACATCTTTTGATGAAAAACCGAGAAGGGGCATTTGCATTAGCGCATGCTTTACATGAGGCTTCAAGTTATATACATGAATGTAGTGTGTGCCATTCTCTGACTGAACATGAAATTTGTGATATTTGCGCCTCAACTGACAGAGATGATCAGTTATTGTGTGTGGTTGAATCACCAGCGGATGTGATGGCGATTGAGCAAAGCGGTAGCTTTCGTGGAAAATACCATGTTTTAGGTGGCCATCTTTCTCCATTAGATGGTATTGGTCCGGAAGAAATTGGTATTCCTTATCTCATTCAGCGTCTAAGCCAAGGTACTATTGAAGAAGTCATTTTGGCAACCAATGCGACTGTAGAAGGACAAGCGACAGCCCATTATTTGGTAGAGGCGACTAAACATTTACCAATACAAATGACGCGTATTGCTCAAGGTGTACCTCAGGGTGGTGAACTCGAATACGTAGATAGCCATACTTTAAGTCAGGCAGTGCATAACCGCATGAGAATGAAATAAGCATTCCGATGCTTATTTCATTAATGAATGCGCTATTAATTTGATTAAATTTATTAATTGAATTCAGTTATTAAACATAAATATTATTCTGTCTTTTATTATTAAAGATAGTTTAAACAAGATATGAATATAAGCATGAAAAAGATCTTATAAATTTTAAATAAAGAACATTTGGAGATAAATTTAAAAAGTACAAATAAAAGATCAAAAAATTATCTATTTTCGAAAAATTGTTCAAAAATAGAGTATTCATAAAGGTTTAAGTGGCATTTTTCTGCTTCTATGTTATATATACCAGAGTTTAAAGCACTCTTTGCAATACTTGAGAAAGCATGTTTCAGTTTATCCAACAGCAAACCGAATTGGTTGATGTTCTTCAAAAAATGGATCAATGTTCAATATATGGACTTGATACAGAATTTATTAAGGTTGACACACTCTGGCCTAAACTTGGAGTATGCCAAGTCAATGTAAATGGTGATGTCTATCTGTTGGATGGTGTTTCATTAGATCTAAGTCAGTTTTGGAAAAAGATTTTTCTCGCGCAGCAAAATATTTTTCATGCATGTGGAGAAGATATTGATTTAATCTATCATTATGCTGATCAAGAAGATTTGCTTAATGTGTTTGATACTCAAGTGGGGCTTTCTTTTTTAGGTCATGGCCTGCAAGTGAGTTATCAAGGTGCTTTAAAACTTTGTCTTGATATTGATATTGAAAAAGATCAAACCAGATCTGATTGGTTAGCTAGACCTTTATCGCCTCAACAACTTTGTTATGCTGCTAACGATGTTTTGTATCTAATGAAGTTAGCTCATCATATTCAAGAGCAGCTTAAGCAGAAAGGGCTTTATAATTATGTTCTTGAGGACTGTAGTAGTCTAACTAAAGAAATCATTAGAGAAACCCCTAACGAATTACTATATACCGATGTGGGAAATTATCGTCACTCACGTCGTCAGCTAATGCAGCTACAAAATTTAAGCGAATGGCGTGAATACATTGTGAAAGCAACGAATCAGCCACGTAGTTTTATTCTTAGAAACTCAACTATGATTGATATGGTTGAAAAGAACCCACGCAATAGCTTTCAACTGTCGCAAGTGAAAGATATTCGTCCAAATGTGGTTCGCGAGTACGGCAAAACGATTTTAGAACTTCTTAAAGATTTGCCAGTCGAAAGCAAATGGCCATCAAAGATTGCAAAACCATTTAAGGTTACGTCTAAAGAAACTTTAAATAAAATGGATATGGTACTTGCTCATGCAATAAATGAGACCTCCATTCCTAAAGAAGTGCTGTTGAGAAAAAAATGGTTAAACGCCATTCATCAACATGTTCTATGTCAAGGGGATGAACAGGATTTACCGGACTATCTGTTAGGATGGCGTTATGAGTTATTAACGCAACCATTAATCCACTTGTTTCAAGAAGAAAAACAAAGTTTATCTATTTAAAATGCAATAAATAATTAGAAATTTAAAGGCTCATCATATGATGAGCCTTTTTAACTAAAGCATAATCATTATGTTAAATTTTTAATTAATTATTATTTAAAATGAGCTAATTATAATATCTAAGTATACAAAAAATAGATTTTTCTGTAGTTTATCTAAATAATTATTTAGCCTGATAAAATTCATAAAATAATGTAATAAAGGAAATATAATTTGAAATTTCAATAATGAATTAAATTAACTTATATAATGAGAAAAATTCAATTGATTAAACATACAGGTCTGTATATTCTTGGATTTAAGAAAAACAATTTCAATTTATATAATATATAACTATAAGTTTGTTTCGGTGCAGAAATGAAAAGCCTACCCAATTGGGTAGGCTTTTTTATTTTTAATGATATAGCCTAGTTAAAGTAACTTAATTTTATGAAATTTAAAAATGAGTATTAAAATCTACAGATATTATCTAAATGAATTAGCAAGTTTAGAAACAACTTCTTCCGCTTTTCGAAAAGCATTTTCCAATGATTCTATATGCCTATGATCTCCAAACTCTTGATACTCAGAAGCAATTTCATAAATTTTTTCTACGCCTAAATATTTGCTCAGTGTACGAATGTGGGGTACAAGATGACTCATATCATGCCGAATCCCATCTTTCTCAAACCCAAATTCACCACTGGAAGTGATAATAATTAAAATTTTTCCAGTTAAAAGAGGTTGTAAGGGAAAGTCTCCACGAGCTAGGTCAAAATCAAAGGTTTTATTGATACGAATAATTTGATCAAACCATGCTTTCAGTTGAGCAGGCATGCCGTAATTGTACATAGGTGAAGAAATTACAAGAATATCTGAGCTCGAAACTTCTGCTATTAATTGATCTGATATAGATAAAACATCACGTTGAGCTTCGGTCCTTTTATTGTCAGGTGTGAATACAGCATCAATCCAGTCTTGATTAATAAAGGGTGGTGGATTCATTCCTACGTCACGATAGATATACTCATCTATAGGCAATTGTTGTTTCCAAGAGTTGATCAAACGACTGGCAATATTTTTTGAAATAGAATTATGATTTGGATTAGCGTTAATCGCAGCTCTGACACTAGCATCTATATGTAATATTTTACTCATCATTAATTCCAAAAAGGTTAGGATTTAATTTATTTTGAGTTTTAAAACATAAGTAGACAAACGAGAAAATTACGATTATAGATGATTTTAGTTCATCTATAATTGTAAATGGGGAGGAGACATGCAAGTTTCTTTGCAAGCACTTAAAGCATTTGAATCAGCCGCTCGATTGGGTAGTTTTAAGTTGGCTGCTGAAGAACTCTCGCTTACACCGACTGCAATTTCACATCATGTTGCGAATCTAGAAAGCAGATTAAATGTTGATTTATTTCATCGACAGGTAAGGAAAATAACCCTTACAACGACAGGGCAAAGACTTGCTGGAGCAATTTCTGAAGGATTTCGTAAAATTAAAGATGCACTAGATGAAATAACAGTAAATGGAAACATAGTAAGAGTTGCTAGTACTTCTTCACTAGCTGCAATGCTGCTAATTCCTTCAATAAATGAATTTTATCAATTGTACCCCGATATCTCTGTTGAGTTTTCTACAGGTGAAACTTTAGATAATCACTTATATACATTACCTATTCGTTATGGTGACGTATCTTTTGTCCCGTCTCAAGATATCGTTAAATATGAGTCTTTTAATGTATTTGGTTCATCCAAACTTGATCTGCTTAAATGCTCTAGTGAACCAATAACTTTATTTACGACAGAATGGAAAAATAAGACGTTACCAAGCCCACCACTAGAGGCTTGGCTTGAGAAAAATGAATGGAACCCAAAGAAGGTGATAATTAAGAAATTTGATCAGGAAATTTTTGGGATACATGAGGCTTTATCTGCCAAAGGATTAGTATTTTGTTCTACTACACTTTCCCAAAGGTTTGTTAAGGCGAATCTTTTACAGGAGTTTAAAACTAAAGCTGTTCAATCAAAGTTGTGTTACTACATTCCAAATAAGGAAGATCTTAAAAATAGAAATGCCAGAAAATTTATCGAATGGGTAGAAAGTTTATTCAATCAATAAACCTATATCTCTGATTGGTTTTAACTACACAACACTAAAACTTATATAGCCTTTTTATGATATAAAATTAGATAAATTAATAATTAGAGAGATAAATATGCTTAACAACTTTAATGCTGAACAAGCTCGTCAAAATGCTAAAAACTTTAAAATAAATCAAGACGTCATATTGGAAAAAATTTTAACTGGTACTGAGTCTGAATCTAAGGAGGGGAAACGAAAAGCAACTTTCTGGTTTCCTGTGGATGCTATAAGTCCTGATCATCTTACACTGGTTGAAGAGGAACTTAGAAGCAGAGGTTTTAATGTCTCAACTGATATTGAGCACTCCGGTACTACGATTACAATTGAAATAAGCTTCTAATGAATGATTGTTTTAACTAAACCACTCTTAAAAAAGAGTGGTTTTTTACTGTATGTTTTTCCATGATTTAAATGAAGTTAAATATAAATTTATTTACAATTAAATTTATATTAATCAGGATTTTATTTGACAGGTTCTATCTTGTTCTGTAGCTTTACTTTTTAAGTGGAATATGGATATGAACTTCCAAACAATACTTTTATCTTTCAAAAATCAATCTACTGGTACAGATGCATTTAAAGACTTAAAAAATGCATGTGAGCAGTCTCTTAAAGAATCTCAAGATACAAAAGAAAAAGCAGCAGTTTACCTAATCTACGGTTTCGCACGTAGTTATGTAATCTTATATGAAGATGAAGCTGTAACGACCGAATTTGCCCATACTTCTAAAACCCAACTCATCGCTTATATGGAAAGTCTTAATGAGGCTCTATTAAGTCAAGATGATAGCGCTATTTTGAGTGCCTTAAACCAAGTAAGCGATGACTATATAAAAAGCACTCGCGTCTTTTAGAAAAAAATTAACACGTCTTTAAATAAAAAATACTTCTTTAGTTTGGGTAAAGAAGTATTTATTTTTATATATTAATGGGACTTTTTCTTACCGCCACCATCTTGTTTGTTGACGGTAGACCATGCAATTCGTTCGGCTTCTTCTTGAGAATGGCCTCTATCTACTTCACTCTCAACAATATGTTTGGCCTGACGTTTTTGCTTTGCTGTATAAGCAGTTTTATCACCGCGAGGCATAATTTCGTCCTCCATATCTATGAACAAGATACTTATTATTGAAACATATCTCGCTATTAAACGAGTTAAGTAACATCTGGTGATGTGTAGTGAAGTAGTTAAAAGTTTTACTCAAGTGTGTATTCTTAAATAGGTGAAAAAGAAATTTATTATTTTTGATAGCTTAAGTATAAATCTTGCAAGAACACTATTATCAAATCTTTGATGATGAATACTTTTTTAAAATCCAAGAACTGCTTTTATTTTAATAAAATAGATTTTGTGTTTTAATATTTAAAATCAAAAACTTATATTATTTTTGTAAAATATAACTCCTGTTTGGAACAAAGTTATTATCGACCTTAATCAATGTTGTAGGTTAATATTTCTCAAGAATTAAAAAAACGACTGATGCGTAAACAAACCTGCGTGTGTGTGTCGTTTTTTTTCATGTATGCTGTCCTTAGTTCAAGAGTTGATTTGAAATGCACTGTGATATTTATAGATCGAGCAAAAAAGATGAAATGTACATGTATATTGCTCGTCCAAACTATCCTGACAATACGGAACAAGCTGATCCGTTTGAAAATGTTCCTGAAGCTGTTTTACAAGCGTTTGGTCGTGCAACGTTTGTCATGCATTTAGAGTTGGCTCCAACACGTAAATTGGCGCGTGTTAATGTTTTACATGTTTTAGACTCATTACAAACAAAAGGTTTCTTTATTCAGATGCCGCCAGAAGGGTTAATTAACCCGAATGCAGTTGAACCAGAGGGCTTACGTGGTGCGTGAAGATCAAACTGGAATAATGAATCAATTATTCTCTTTTTTGGATGTTATTCCTGAAGGTGTTATTGCTTTAACAGCTTATGGAATAGGCGCTATTATTGCTTTGTGGTGTTGGTGGCGATTAATGCGCCGTCTTCCTACCACCTTTGGTGCAATTAGCTGGCTGATTGTATTTGCTATTTTAGTTACACCAACAGTGTCTGAAGGACCGAATGCATCTGTAGCACCTGCTATTTTTGGACTCCTTTTTGGTGTTTTAACTAAAGATAGTCCGTTGATTTGGTCAAATTTATCTTTAATTCTGTTTGTAGTTGGTCTAGGTTTGGTAATTGGATATTGTTGGTCAAAATATTCAACAAACAAAAGCATGCGTTCCATCTAACCATTGAAATAGAAAAATAAGGTCTTTACATGTCTGCTGATACCCAACATTTTACCGGTACAGATCAATATATCGCGACTGATAGTCTTAAGCTTGCTGTAAAAGCAGCTCGTGCTTTGCAAAAGCCTTTACTGATTAAGGGTGAACCGGGCACGGGTAAAACTTTACTTGCTGAACAAGTAGCACAAAGTTTAGGTTTAAAACTGATTACTTGGCATATCAAATCTACAACTAAAGCACAGCAAGGGTTGTATGAATATGATGCAGTTTCTCGTTTAAGAGATAGCCAGTTAGGTGATGACCGAGTTTACGATATTAAGAACTATATTAAACCCGGTAAATTGTGGGAAGCTTTCACCAGTGAAGAGCGTTGCGTATTATTAATTGATGAAATTGATAAGGCCGATATCGAGTTTCCAAATGACTTGTTGCATGAACTCGATAAAATGTCTTTTTATGTTTATGAAACGAATGAAACAATTACGGCAACGCAACGCCCAATTGTAATTATTACTTCAAATAATGAAAAAGAATTACCAGATGCATTCTTGCGTCGTTGCTTCTTCCACTATATTGAGTTTCCAGATGAAGCCACAATGCGAGAAATCATTGCGGTTCATTTCCCAAATATCTCTGCAACACTAGTAAACGAAGCTTTACAGGTTTTCTTTAAACTACGTGAAATTCCTAATTTGAAGAAACCACCATCAACCTCTGAGTTAATTGATTGGTTAAGCTTGCTCATGGCAGATGATATGCCTGAAGATGTATTACGTAATCGAGATACCTCTAAAGCTATTCCACCTTTATATGGTGCTCTCATCAAAAACGAGCAAGATGTACAACTTCTCGAACGCTTGGCTTTCATGTCTCGACGTTAAGGGAGGGAGTAACCCATGTTTGTGCGGTTATTTTACACCTTACGTAAATATGGTGTTCCAGTTACCACTCGTGAACTCATTGATCTAAACCGTGCGGTGAGTGAGGGTTTGGTTTTTGCCGACCAAGAAGAGTTCTATCAGCTTGCTAAAACTATTTTAGTTAAAGATGAGCGCTTTTTTGATAAGTTTGACCGTGCCATGAAAGATTACTTTGATGGCATTGAAACTTTTGATATCGATGAGTTGCTTAAGCAAGTTCATAAATTACCAAAAGACTGGTTCGATTTAGAACTTCTCGAAAAGCATTTAACACCAGAGCAAAGAGCTGAACTTCAAAAAGCAGGTTCTTTAGAAGAACTGATGAAAATGCTAGAAGAGCGTTTACGCGAACAGCATAAGAAACACCAAGGTGGTAACCGTATGGTTGGCACAGGTGGAACTTCACCTTTTGGAGCTTTTGGTGACCATCCAGAAGGCGTCAGAATTGGTGGGCCGGGGCGTAAACGTTCGGCGGTTAAAGTCTGGGAACAGCGGAAATACCAAAATCTAGATGATGACCAAGTTCTTGGAACTCGTCAGATGCAAATTGCGTTACGACGTCTACGCAAATTTGCTCGCCAAGGCGCAGCTGAAGAGTTAGACGTTGATGGAACTATTCGAGAAACAGCTAAACAAGGTATCTTGGATGTTCAGATGGTGCCAGAGCGTCGTAATCGAATAAAAGTACTCATGTTGTTTGATGTGGGTGGTTCGATGGATGCGCACATTGCCCAGTGTGAAAAACTCTTTAGTGCTGCTAAAAGTGAGTTTAAGACACTCGAATACTTCTATTTCCATAATTGTCTCTATGACTATGTCTGGAAAGATAACTACCGCAGAACAGCCACCCGTATGAATACATGGGATCTATTTCACACCTATGGACGCGACTATCGTGTAATTGTAGTGGGCGATGCCAGTATGGCACCGTATGAGTTGAAATCGGTAGGTGGCTCGGTTGAATATATGAATGATGAAACAGGTGAGGTTTGGTTACGTCGCCTACGTCAACATTTTGATAAAACAGCATGGTTAAACCCTGAAACTGAAGGGTATTGGCATTACACTCAAACCATTGGTTGGATTAAAGAGATTTTTGAAAACCATATGTATCCAATGACCCTAAAAGGTATTGAGGATCTGACGCGTTACCTTTCTCGATAAACTTGATAACTTTAATAATTTAAAAAGAGGGATGATATGCAACATCAAATTAATGGTATTGCTTTGCCAAATGAACAGGGATTTTTTGGTGAATATGGAGGCCAATTTATTCCTCCGCATTTAAAAGAAGCAATGGATGAAATTAATGTTGCTTATGAAGAAATTCGACATACACCAGAATTTCAAAATGAATTATCGGACCTCTTTTCAAATTATGTAGGTCGTCCAAGTCCTTTATTTTACGCAAAACGTCTTTCTGAGCAGTTAGGCGGTGCACAAATTTATTTAAAACGTGAAGACTTAAATCACACGGGTGCCCATAAAATTAATCACTGTTTAGGTGAGGCTCTACTTGCCAAATATATGGGCAAAAAGAAAGTTATTGCTGAAACAGGTGCGGGACAGCATGGCGTTGCTTTAGCAACGGCTTGTGCTTTAGTTGGTATTCCATGTGAAATTCACATGGGACAAGTCGATATTGAAAAAGAACACCCTAATGTGGTCAAAATGAAAATTTTGGGTGCTCATTTAGTTTCAGTAACACGTGGTACAGCAACCTTAAAAGATGCTGTAGATAGCGCGTTTGAAGAATATTTAAAAGACCCTAAAAACTTTATTTATGCAATTGGTTCTGTGGTTGGACCACATCCATTTCCAAAAATGGTTCGAGATTTTCAATCGATTATTGGTAATGAAATTAAAGAGCAGACGCATTATCGTTTTGGTAAAAACCCAGATTATGTTGTCGCATGTGTTGGTGGCGGTTCAAATGCAATCGGTGCTTTTACGGCATTTTTAAATGATTCGGATGTGAAATTGGTTGGGGTTGAACCAGCAGGACATGGTTTAGAAACTCACATGCATTCGGCAACTTTAACCTTAGGTAAACCAAGTCAAATTCATGGTATGGCGTGTTACGTGCTTGAAAATGAAGCTGGTGAACCGTTACCCGTGCATTCTATTGCTTCAGGATTGGACTATCCTGGTGTTGGGCCACAGCATAGTTTCTTAAAAGATTTAGGCCGTGTGGAATATAGCACTGCAACTGACCAAGAATGTTTGGATGCTTTTATGACCTTATCTCGTGTAGAAGGAATTGTTCCTGCGCTTGAAAGCTCACACGCTGTCGCATGGGCA
Organism: Acinetobacter sp. 826659; assembly: GCF_000588515.1. Classification (NCBI taxonomy): domain Bacteria; kingdom Pseudomonadati; phylum Pseudomonadota; class Gammaproteobacteria; order Moraxellales; family Moraxellaceae; genus Acinetobacter; species Acinetobacter sp. 826659. The sequence continues at coordinate 256,386 of NZ_JFYD01000005.1, forward strand.
ATACGAGAAGCACCAAAGCTGTCGAAAGAAACCATGATTGTGGTTAATCTTTCTGGTCGTGGAGACAAAGATTCGGATTATGTGGCAGAAAAACTTAAGCTTTAAACCAACTAAACACAAAAAGCGGTCAAACTTTAAAGACCGCTTTTTTATTTCATAGACGAAATCTATCCTTTGTTAAAAGTTCATTATTTCTTAATTAAAACAAAGTATTCTGATTTTAAGCTGTGATTGTTAGAGATAGGTGTGTAAAACACTGCTTCACAAGGCAAAGCGTTGCGTTGCTTTGTCTCACTCAGTAGAATAGTCACTTTGCAAAATTTGCCTTTGGAGACGCCTAAGTGGAGCGACCGACGATTAGCCCTGAACATTTACAGGAAGCTGCTGAAAATTTATCTACAATTCGAGATTTTATTCGCTTTGGGGTATCAGCATTACGTCAACATGATGCACATTTAGGACAAGGTACTGAAGATTATTTTGCAGAAAGTTCTGCATTAGTTTTACAAACCTTATCTCTTGAATGGTCAGCAGACTCAGAGATTTTAGATGCTAAGCTTTTGCCAAGTGAAAAAGCAGAATTCTTAAGTTTGTTAGAGCGTCGTATTAATGACCGTATTCCGACTTCTTATTTATTAAATTTAGCTTACTTCTTTAATAAGCCATTTTATGTGGATGAGCGTGTACTTATTCCGCGTTCACCAATTGCAGAATTAATTGAACAACGTTTTGCACCATATTGCTTAGATGAAAATGGTCAAATGCGTGAAGCACTTAACAACCTGCCAGAAAATGCAAAACCTAAAACTCCACAGCGTATTTTAGATATGTGTACAGGTTCTGGTTGTATTGCTGTAGCTTTGGCTTATGCATACCCAGATGCGGAAGTAGATGCAACGGACATCTCTAAAGAAGCCTTAGAAGTAGCATCGATTAATGTTGAACACCACAATAAGCAATATCAAGTTGCGTTACTTGAATCTGATTTATTTGCCAAGATTCCAGCTGAAAACCAGTACGATTTAATTGTAAGTAATCCTCCGTATGTTGATGCTGAAGACATGGCTGACTTACCGGAAGAGTTTTTACACGAACCTGAGCTTGCATTGGCAGCAGGCCAAGATGGTTTAGACCTCGTGCGTAAAATGCTTGCTCAAGCAGCAGATTATTTAACTGAAGATGGTTTAATTGTCATTGAAGTGGGTAATTCTGAATGGGCTATGCGCCAAAACTTCAATACGATTGATTTCAACTGGCTTACTTTCCAAAAAGGTGGTTCTGGCATTTTTGCTTTAACCGCAGAACAATGTCGTCGTTATAGAAAACTATTTGAACAGCAACAAGCATAAGGAGTTGTACATATGGCAGGGAACAGTATTGGACAACTCTTTCGCGTAACGACATGTGGCGAGTCTCATGGCGTTGGTTTGATGGCAATTGTTGATGGTGTGCCACCTGGTCTTGAGTTAACCGAAGAAGATCTACAAAAAGATCTGGATCGCCGTAAGCCGGGTACATCAAAATTTGCGACTCAGCGCAAAGAACCTGATCAGGTTGAAATTATTTCTGGTGTGTTTGAGGGTAAAACTACTGGTACGCCAATTGGTTTACTCATTCGTAATACTGACCAAAAATCGAAAGATTACGGCAATATTGCTCAGACTTTTAGACCGGGTCATGCGGACTACACCTATACACAAAAGTATGGTTTCCGTGATTACCGTGGTGGCGGTCGTTCGAGTGCACGTGAAACTGCTATGCGTGTTGCAGCGGGTGCTATTGCTAAAAAATATTTAGCAGAAAAATTTGGTGTATTGATTCGCGGTCATGTTACACAAATTGGTAATGAAGTTGCTGAAAAACTGGATTGGAATGAAGTTCCAAATAATCCATTTTTCTGTGGTGATGTAGATGCTGTTCCTCGTTTTGAAGCATTGGTTACGTCTTTACGTGAACAAGGTACAAGCTGCGGGGCTAAGCTAGAAATTTTAGCTGAAAAAGTTCCTGTAGGCTGGGGGGAACCTGTTTTTGATCGCCTAGATGCTGACATTGCTCATGCCATGATGAGCATTAATGCGGTTAAAGGTGTTGAAATCGGGGATGGTTTCGCAGTTGCTGGGCAATTTGGTCATGAAACACGTGATGAGTTGACGAGTAATGGCTTCTTAGCGAACCATGCAGGCGGTATTTTAGGCGGTATTTCGAGTGGTCAGACCATTCGAGTTGCCATTGCATTAAAACCAACTGCAAGTATTACAACACCAGGTAAAACGATTAATTTAAGCCGTGAAGATACTGATGTATTGACTAAAGGCCGTCATGACCCATGTGTAGGTGTACGAGCAACTCCAATTGCAGAAGCAATGTTGGCTATTGTCCTAATGGATCACTTCCTACGCCATCGTGCACAAAATGCAGATGTTGTTCCACCGTTTGCACCAATTGAACCATAGTCATAATTCTGACTGTAGTAAATTAAGCCCCCATATTTAACTTAAACTTGGGGGCTTTAATTTTTTATCACATTGGGCTCTATTAAATTTTAAATTATTTCCTTGTCTTATAATCTCTATATAAATATAATACCCGCGATTTATTTCTGAATATATTTATCTGCTTAAGTAAAAAATTAAAGTCTTATTAATTTTTATACTTGCGCAAGATATTTATATCTTAAAACTAATTTCATTTAAATTGGTTTTATATAAGTTTATTATATATTTAAATTTTATTACTTTAAACAAATAATTTTCAAAGTCATCATTGAAATTGGGGAAATATCAATGAATCAATGTACATATAGAATTGGCTGTATGTCAAAGGATAAACTATTGCCTAAAAACTTAGAGGCAATGATAAAAGTTATTCATGACTTATCTTTATCCTCTCAGCTATCTGAAAATTGGATATATAGTGATGATAATCCAGATATATATATTATTGATTTAGACAGTGGCTATACAAACATTCTTATTCCTAAAAAAATTAAAATTGTATTAAGTAATAACCCTGAGCTTTTAAAAGGTTATCAATATGGATTAAAGAGACCCTTAAGGTATCAGGAGCTTTTAAAAATTTTATTAGAAATTGAAAATAATGAATATTTTAAAAAATCTTATCGAGAACGAATAGAAAATATAACTGCTACAGATCCGTTTGAGACAAAAATTCTATACAAACTTGTTTGTTATCCAAACTTTAAAAATATTCATGCAGAGCAGATTGTTAATGTTACTAGAGTTTGTGCTTTATTATCTATTGAATCAAAGACAGTCCAAGAAATTAAAAAATTCTTGAACTTATCTGTAGATGAAATACAAAAAATTATAGAGATTATTAAAAAAGAGGCTTATCCGAACTATGAAACGATACATGAGAATATTGTCTCGATATTACCGTTTTCAAATGAAGTTGTTCAGACAACACCTCCAAGGATGGAGCAAAACTTATTACTCTATTTTATAAATAAACTTTGGAAGAAGTTAAAAGGAGAATTCTGATGAACTGGAATTTTTTAGATTAGAGTAGGTATGTTTTAATCTTAACTAAACCATTCTTAATTTAATATTAAGAACTAAAGAAAATATTTAGTACATATTAAATCTAGATTACATTTTAGCTTTACCACGGATGGAAAAGCTAAATAGAGAATTCTTTCATTATTTTAATTCAAAAGATTAATATCAAAAGCAAATAATGTAATCACTAGTTAAAAGTTATCCTCAATAGTTATTTTCCATTTTAAGTCAAATCTACAATTTGTTCTTCATTTACAGCAATCTTATATTGATTACGTCCATTGGTTTTTGCTTTATATAATGCATGATCAGCTCGTGCCACAAAAGCAGAAATAGAATCGTTTAGACGTGGAATTGTGGTTGCGACTCCTACACTAATAGTGACATGTGGTGAAACATCACTACATGGGTGTTTAATCGCAATTTTATTAATCGCTTTCATTAAACGTTCGACTTGTATTAAAGCTTGCTGAGAATTTGTCATTGGAAATAGTAGTAAAAACTCTTCACCACCATAACGAGCAACTAAATCTCCACTACGAGCAGCAATAGAAGAAATAGCAATTGCGATTTCTTTTAAACATTCATCACCTTTGAGATGTCCTAGCGTGTCATTGTATGCTTTAAAATAATCGATATCGACCATCATAATAGTGAGTGGGGTTTCGTGTCGTAATGCACGGCGCCATTCATTATCCAAGGTTTCATCTAGATAACGTCGATTGGCTAAACCAGTAAGTGCATCTTGCTGCGAAAGTAAGGATAACTGCTGCGCTTGTTGCATGAGCTCAATGCGGTTCAGCTCAATCATACAGTTCTGTAAATAGTTTTCTCGATGTTGACGGTCCGTTGCATAGGCGAGGGTCATTCCCAAAAAACTACTAAAAGTGTAAGTTCGGTTTAAGAACGTCCAGTCGATCACACCATTTAAGTAGTTGCTTACTAAAATTCCAACCAGTCCTCCCATCCATCCAGCAAATATGGCGGTATAAAAGCGCATACCAACAGCACCATAAATAATAACGATTGCATACATCATGGCAGCATGAAAAAGAACATTATCTTGTCCATTCTCAATAACGTTAATTAAAATAAAAGTAATTGCTACCGCTAAAGCCGAGCCAACTCCTACATAATAATCAAAATACTGATTTAATTTTTTAATAAATGATAAAATCCAAGCGATAAGAACAATTACACCAACCCAAGAATAATAGCTAAACCAGGATAAAACTTGTTCACTTGGTAAAACTTGATATATACCAAAGCTTAAAAATATATATAATATTAAAATAATAGGCGCTCTATAGCGGAACTCATAGGCAGCACCGTTTTGGTATTGAAAACGATAAATCGTTTCAAGCTGCTTTGGAAACCATACAAAGTTTAATCCTCGTGTGGTTAATAAATCTATTTGTTCCTGTCCCAATATATTGGAACCCTGCAACTTCATAATTAATGCTCTCTATATTGGAAGTTGTCATAAAATGAGACTTATTTTAAGTAAAGTTCCATCTAAAAATATTGATTATATAATGTGTGGTTTATTCAAAATAATAATACAGATTTTTTAAAAAAGTAATGATTTTTATCTATGTTAAATGTGATAAAAATCACGACATTTCAATGATTAGCCTAATAATTATCTAAAGTTCTCCAATCCATCGAAAAAAGTTACAAATGGTCGATTAACGATTGTATCTTTATCATTTTCGGATAGACTTATAGCGTGAAATACAGATGATTGCTGTCATATAAATAGGAAAATTAGCAATGACTGCTCTAAATCAATATGGAATGAATTTAGAAATTACGCCGCATAATGGATGGTCACAACGGTTCTGGGACGACCTGTTACCAGCTAAAGAACGGGTGAGTAAACATCCGTTTTTTACGGAAATGGCCAATGGGGGATTGAGCCTAGATAGTTTCCGTTATGCTCTACTTAATTTCTATCCATTAGTCGCCCATTTCCCGTCATATATGGCTGGAGCATTGGGGAAAGCGACTGGATTTTCTGAACCGGGAGTTACTGAAGCGCGAGATTGGTTAATTCAAAATATTAAGGTAGAAGAGCGACACTTAAAATGGTATCGCGATTGGGCTGGAGGTTTTGGCTTAACAGTTGAAGAACTTGATCATGTACGACCACCCGCTGCTATGAATGCTGTAAACCATTTTCTATGGAATATGAGTCATCGAGGCAATTTGGCAGAATGTCTGGCTGCAACAAATTTGGCGATTGAATGGGCAACTGGAGATTGGTCTATTCAGGTGTATAAAGGGATTCATACTTATACAGATCATCCTGAAGTCACGATTGATAAGCGTTCTTTAGCTTGGTTACGCGCGCATGCACATTATGATGATCTTCATCCTTATGAAGCTATGGAGCTGATTAAGCGCTTATGCAATGATCGTCCTGACTGGCAGCAAAAAGCATTTCATGCTGCTGAAGAAGGACTGCGGTATTACGAATTAGCTTTGGACGACTGCTATAGGGTACAGCTTCAAGCTACTGCTTGATCTAGCCTTAAAAAGGGAGAATATCGTATGGATATTCTCCCTTTCATTTTATTCGAGCAACTTTAAGAGTTTAGTTCGATAAGGTGTTTCTTCGGGTAATAATTCAAGTAAACGTTCAACAGCATCTACACGGTCTGGTACACGACTGACTACTCGCAATAATTGATCAATATCTTCAATTTGATAAATCACATGACTCAAACGAGCGTCAAAACAATCTCTCCATGCGCATAAAAAAGGACTTTCTGATTTAGCTAAGAAACTTCCTCTATAGAGTGTAAGCGTAGTTGATGTAAAACCAAGGTTTAAGGCTTGTTCGGCCATTAAAAAATCACATTGAATTTCGCAGTTAAGTCTATATGGTCGTGACTCGATAACGTCGGGTATTAAGTTTCTGAGTTGAGAAAGTTCTGCTTTTAAAGTAGTGGTACTTACAGGCCGATCACCATATAAAGCATAGTGAAGTTCTTCAAGATTAATCCCTTCGGGACAAAGGGTTAGAATACACAGAATCTCAATTTGACGTTGAGTCAATGTAAGGCTGTGTTGGTTATATTGAACTTTAGGAGTACCGAAGGCTTTAATATATAGGATATTTTTCTGATGAAGTTGAATTGCTTGTTTAACAATGTCAGCACAACGCTCTACTGCTAAAACTCCCAGTGAATTATGTTTTTGATATTTGGTCGATAAATTCATAATTCCATAAAACTGACCTGTATTTGCATCAGTTATTGGGGCAGCATAACAGACCCAGTCTCTGACACTATTCATTTGGTTTTCATGAGAGTAAACACAGCTTGCAGAATGTGTATTTAATGCTAAACCAATGGCATTTTGGCCTACAGCCTGAATAGACCACTGGCCACCTTCGACAAAGTGTACTTGCTCTGCCGATGAGCGCATAGGATGACTACTCCATGTCCAAAGTAGAGTACCATGAGGATCAGTTACACCAATGGCCATATCGGCATCTTCGGCAATATGCATTAAGTTGCGATGGCACTCGTGAATCGAACGACCAAATAATGAGTGTTCCCATTCCTCACCCAGATCAAACAAAGGTGCTGCTTCAAGGTCAAGTGATGGTTTTTTTCCTAATTGTTTAGAATGAGATGAGGATTCCGACCGAAATAAGGACGGACTAGTGTCTATTAAAGGCGATGATAATTGTTCTGACATATCCATATCGAAATTCCTTTATCATTGAAATGGCGTATCCGTAGCCGCTCAACAGTTATAACTTTCTTATTGTGACTATTTCCTAGTTATCTCCTTACCTTAAATAATTTTATAAGTCTTGACCATTATCCTATTGGATAAGTTTTGTTAATTGCCTAATCATTAAGATAAGACATCTTGTCGGCTGAAAGGCTTTGGCACTTCTTCTCCGAAATATTGTCGATCAGCAAAATAGCTAGAACGAACCATAGGTGCACTCCAAATATTTTTAAAACCTAATCGCTTACCGTGTCGGGTATATCGTTCAAATTCTTGTAAATTTACAAACCGATGAATAGGCGCATGTGATTTTGAAGGCTGAAGATATTGACCAATCGTGACAAGATCGACTTGATAGTCTTTTAAATCGTTGAGTAGGGCAAGCACTTCAGCCTCTATTTCTCCTAATCCAACCATCAGGCCAGACTTGGTTTTGATATCGGGACAATATGCTTTAAAGCGTTTAAGTAACTCAAGCGAATGTTGATAATCTGAACCGGGGCGCATCGCTTTATATAAACGAGGAACCGTCTCAATATTATGATTAAACACATCTGGAGGAGATAAGCTCAAAGTTGAAAGCGCTGTCTCTAAACGACCGCGAAAATCTGGTACTAAAATCTCAATCAATGTTTCTGGACAACGTTTTCTAATTTCTTCAATACACTTTACAAAATGTGCAGCGCCGCCATCATGTAGATCATCGCGGTCTACAGAGGTAATCACGACATACTTTAAGTTTAGATTTGCGACTGTTTCTGCCAGATGCTTAGGTTCATCTTCATCCAGCGGTTTTGGACGACCATGAGCGACATCACAAAATGGGCAGCGACGAGTGCAGATATCGCCCATAATCATAAATGTTGCCGTACCTCCACCAAAACATTCCGGTAAATTTGGACACGCCGCTTCTTCGCAAACACTGTGTAATTTCTGTTGGCGCAGCAAATTTTTTATGCGTTTAATTTCTTCAAAATCGGTTATTTTTGCTCTAATCCAGTCAGGTTTAGTCGGTAACTCTTCTGTAGGTAAAATTTTAATTGGAATGCGAGCAACTTTATCCGCTCCTCTTAATTTAATACCAGTTTCTATTTGCCTTTTTAAGTCCATATATGAAATTCCATTTTATATTAAATAATATTTAACTAGACTCTATATAATAAAAATCCTTATAATTTAAATAAAGGATATGGAGTTTATTAATGAGCATAGTACACAGCTAATATTATAAATTAATAAAGGTTGGTTAAAGTTTTGTTTCGCAAGCCAATGAAATGTATTAAAATTTTTTAATTTTATTTTTGCTATGCAAGTTTTTGAAAAATAAAAAATAATAACCATAAAAACCATTTAAAACTTTTTAGTCTAATAGCATATTAAATTAAATTGAGCTTTATTATTTATAGCGAAATATATAACTCTCGCTGAAACTTGGTTGATTTTTAATAATCAAGATAATAAAGGAAAAGGATATGCAATTAACGGAAGAGCAATTACTCGCAGCATATAAACGCATGCGCGATATTCGTGAATTTGAGGATCGACTTCACGAAGAAAATACCAATGGTGATATTCCTGGCTTTATTCACTTATACAGTGGTGAAGAAGCTGTAGCAGTCGGGATTTGCGAAAATTTAACCGACAAAGACTATATCACTTCAACACATCGTGGACATGGACACTGTATTGCAAAAGGCTGTGACATTCACGCCATGATGCTGGAAATTTTCGGTAAAGATGACGGGCTATGCCGTGGAAAAGGCGGTTCTATGCATATTGCCGATTTAGATAAAGGTATGCTCGGTGCCAATGGGATTGTGGGTGGTGGACCTCCTTTAGCAATTGGTGCGGCGTTGACAGCGAAAACCTTAAAGACTGGTGGGGTCGGACTGTCTTTTACAGGCGATGGTGGTTCAAACCAAGGTCTTACTTTTGAAGCGATGAATATGGCTGTTGTACTTAAACTTCCAGTAATTTTCGTTTTCGAAAATAACGGCTTTGGTGAAGGAACAGGGCATGATTACGCAGTAGGAAGCAAAGACATTGCTGGTCGTGCCGCAGGTTTTGGTTTACCTGCAGTTAAAGTTGATGGTACAGACTTCTTTGCCGTTTATGAAGCCGCTCAAACTGCTATTGAACGTGCACGTCGTGGTGAAGGTCCAAGTGTGATTGAAACCATTACAAACCGTTTTTATGGCCACTTCGAAGGTGACCCTGGCTTGATTCGTTCTAAAGAAGAAGTAGAGTTCATCAAAGAAAATAAAGATCCTTTGAAAATTTTCCGCGAAAAAGTCAAAGGCAAAATTGATGAAGCCAAACTAGACGAGATTGATGCAGCTTCTAAGGCAAATGTTGATGATGCCGTTGCTAAAGCTCGTGCTGCGGCTTATCCAAAACCAGAACAACTCCTTACTGACGTCTATGTCTCTTACTAAAGGAATAGTAAAGATGCCAAATAAAAGTTTTCGTAATGCAATTAAAGAAGCCATTGAATCAGAAATGCGCCGTGATCCAACCGTATTTGTTGTTGGTGAAGATGTTCGTGGTGGGCACGGCGGTAAAAATACCGAAGAGAACGAGCTTGAAGGCTTCGGTGGGGTACTTGGTGTAACCAAAGGTTTATGGACGGAGTTTGGTTCAGAACGTGTGATTGATACACCAATTACCGAGTCTGCAATTATCGGTATGGCCGCCGGTGCGGCTGCAACAGGTTTACGTCCTGTTGCTGATTTAATGTTTATGGATTTCTATGGCGTGTGCCATGACATGCTCTATAACCAAGCCGCTAAATTCCGTTATATGTTTGGCGGAAAAGCAAAAGCACCAATGGTTGTACGTGGCATGATTGGCGCTGGTTTTTCTGCGGCAGCCCAGCATTCTCAGTCACCATATAACGTATTTGCTGCGGTTCCGGGCTTAAAAGTTGTAGTGCCATCTAGCCCATATGATGTGAAAGGGCTATTAATTCAGGCCATTCGTGATGACGACCCTGTAGTGTTCTGTGAGCATAAAATGCTTTATGACATTAAAGGCGAAGTTCCAGATGATGCCTATACCATTCCTTTTGGTGTAGCAAATTACACCCGTGAAGGGACAGACGTGACCATTATTGCTTTAGGCTTGATGGTACATCGTGCTAATGAAGTGGCAGACAAATTGGCAAAAGATGGTATTTCGGTTGAAGTGGTAGACCCTCGTACAATTTCACCTCTGGATGAAGAAGGGATTTTAGAGTCTGTTGCATCGACTGGGCGTGTGGTTATTGTGGATGAATCAGCAGCACGCTGTGGTTTTGGTCATGATGTTGCTGCACTGATTGCCCAAAAAGGTTTCCACTATTTGAAAGCACCTGTTGAACTCGTAACGCCACCACATACGCCTGTTCCATTCTCTCCAGTTTTAGAAAAAGAATGGATTCCAAGTGTAGAGCGTATTGAGCAAGCTGTGCGAAAAACATTGGAGGCTTAGGATGAGCGAAATTAAAACGCTGGAGATCCCGAAATGGGGATTATCCATGGAAGAAGGCACGATTGCCCAATGGTTGATTAAAGAAGGCGATAGCTTTAATAAAGGCGATGAAATTTGTGAAATTGAAACCACAAAAATCGTCAATGTATTAGAAGCGCCTTTTGCGGGAACTCTCCGTAAAATTTTAGCGAAAGATGGTGATACTTTACCTGTTGGTGGTCTTATTGCTGTATGTGCTGAAAGCCAAGTTTCTGATGCAGAAATTGAGCAGTTTATTGCATCACTAGGTGGTTCAGCAGCTAAAGCCCCTGAAACACCTTCGGAGCAAAGTAAAGCAGAAACATCTGCACCTGTTGCTGAAAAAGCAGAACAACCACATTCTGTAGCTGCAAGTGCTCCAGTTCCAGTAAAGACTGCTAAAGGTGACTACGCTGTACCCGAGTCATTACAAGGCTATCAAGCATCTGATGAGTTGTTTACAACACCGCATGCGTTAAAGCTTGCAGAAAAGCACAATGTAAACTTGGAAAAAGTCACAGGTTCTGGTCGTGAAGGACGTATTAGTGTTCAAGACATCCAGAAAGCTGTGCAGGGTGCTGGTGGTCAGTGGCCTGATATTAAGCAGCAAACTCAAGCTAAAGTAGTTAAATCTACGGCCAATGATAGCCAGGTTTTAGCGACACCTGTAGCACGGCGCTTAGCAAAGCAATGGGGCATTAACCTAAATGACTGCCGTGTTTCAGGTACTCGTGGCCGTGTCTGTAAAGAAGATGTTGAGGCAGTTTACTATCGTAATAACCCAACGTCGGTAAATGAACAATCTACTCAATGTGCTGTTGCTCAACCACAATCGACAATTACGACTGTGGCGATGAATGGGATGCGTAAAGCGATTGCTTCACGGTTACAGACTGCAAAACGTAATGCACCGCATTTCCGCTTGGTGGTCGATCTCAACGTAGAGGCTTTGCAAAAACTACGTAAGCAGATTAATGAGACTGTTCCACAAGTGAAACTTTCAATTAATGACATGCTAATTAAAGCAGCTGCAGCGGCACTGATTAAAGTACCTGAGGTAAACGTTCAATTTGATGAGGCTACTCAATCAATTTTACAGTTCTCTCAAGCGGATATTTCGGTGGCCGTCGCGATTCCAAACGGTTTAATTACACCCATTGTGAAAGCTGCGAATCAAAAATCTTTGGCACAAATTTCCGATGACATGCGTGATTTGGCAACCCGTGCTAAGACTGGCAAGTTACAACCTGACGAGTTTCAGGGGGGGAGCTTTAGCATTTCAAATTTAGGAATGTTAGGCATTAAGCAGTTCGACGCCATTATTAATCCACCGCAAGGTGCAATTATGGCATTAGGTGCTTCTGAATCACGTGCTGTTGTTGAAAATGGCAATGTAGTGGTTCGTGAGATTGTCACAGCGACATTGTCATGTGATCACAGAGTCATTGATGGCGCAGTTGGGGCGAAATTCTTGGCCAGCTTTAAGCAGTTTGTTGAAAACCCTGCTTTAATTTTGGTGTAGGAGAACCCGCATGTCAGAAGCTCAATTTGATTTAATTGTGATTGGCGCGGGACCGGGTGGGTATGTGGCTGCAATTCGTGCAGCCCAGCTCGGGTTAAAAACCGCAATTGTAGAAGAGCAACATTTAGGCGGAATTTGCCTAAACTGGGGCTGTATTCCAACTAAAGCTTTGCTTGCAGGTGCAGAGCTCGCAACCCAGTTTAAACATGCAGGACAGTTTGGTTTTCAGGTATCTCAACTCGATTTTGATATTCAAAAGCTTGTGCAACATAGCAGACAAGTGTCAGCTCAGCTGGTACAAGGTATTGATTACTTGCTGAAAAAGAATCAGGTGACTTTTTTTAATGGTCGCGCTCAACTTACAGCTAAAGAAAAAATTGAAGTGACCGATGCTCAAGGTAACAGTCAGGCTTTGAGTGCGCCACATATTATTTTGGCAACTGGAGCTAAAGCTCGACATGTTCCTCAACTTCCTGTCGATGGAACGTACGTCTGGAGCTATAAAGAAGCACTGGTTCCAGAAAAGTTACCAAAAAGCTTATTGGTTGTAGGCTCAGGTGCAATTGGCAGTGAGTTTGCTAGCCTTTATCAAGACTTGGGTTGTCAGGTGACATTAATTGATTTAGCCAAGCAGATTTTACCAACTGAAGATGTGGAAGTTGCTCAATTTGTCAGAAAACAGTTTGAACAAAAAGGAATGAAAGTCTTAACCGATGCTGTCGTTCAAAGTATTCAAATTGAAAATGGTCAAGTTCACTGTGTGGTTGAAACGGCAAATGATATTCAAACGCTTGTTTTTGACCGCGTGCTTTCGGCAATTGGTGTACAGCCGAATACCACCGGGCTAGGACTGGAACGTTTAGGTGTAGAACTCAACCCACAAGGTTTTGTGGCAATTGATGACTATTGTAAAACCAACGTAGCGGGGCTTTATGCAATTGGTGATGTGGCTGGTGCACCGTGTCTTGCCCATAAAGCAAGCCATGAAGCCATGATATGTGTCGAGAAAATCGCTGGTGTAACAAACGACCATTCACTCGATCGTAGCCAGATACCGGGTTGTATTTTTACACATCCACAAGTGGCGAGTATTGGTCTAACAGAAAATGCAGCAAAAGCTAAGAATCTACCTATACGTATTGGTAAGTTTTCTTTAACTGCAAATGGTAAAGCTTTAGCAATTGGAGATGCGTCAGGTTTCGTTAAAACGGTGGTACATGCAGAAACGGGTGAATTACTTGGTGCACATATGGTAGGCCATGAAGTGACTGAACATATCCAAGGCTTTGCGATTGCCAAATATCTAGAAGCAACTGATGAAAGTTTAGCTCAGGTGATTTTCCCACATCCAACCTTATCAGAAGCCATGCATGAGTCCATTTTGGCCTCAATGCAACGAGCGATTCATATGTAGAAATTCTACATTTACAGGAGTTGAACATGGTTAAGGGATTAAAAAATAAAGTCGTTTTAGTGACTGGGGCAGCTCAAGGCATTGGCCGTGGGATTGCCCTGCGCTTGGCGCAAGAAGGGGCACATATTGCATTAGTGGATATGAAACAAGATCGACTGAACGATGTGCAGCAGGAAATTCAGGCTTTAGGTGTAAATGTAAGCACATTTATTGCCGATGTCAGTGACCGCGAGCAAGTGTATGCAGCTATAAATCATGCTGAGCAGACACTTGGTCGGTTTGATGTCATGATTAATAACGCTGGAATTGCCCAAGTTCAAGCGATTGCGGATATCACACCTGATGAATTTGAAAAAATTGTTGATATTAATATTGGTGGAGTGCTGTGGGGCATACAGGCTGCTGCTGCAAAATTTAAGCAACGCCAACATAAAGGTAAAATCATTAATGCTTGCTCAATTGCAGGCCATGATGGGTTTGCTTTACTAGGTATTTACTCGGCAACCAAATTTGCGGTACGAGCACTTACCCAAGCCGCGGCAAAAGAATATGCTAGTCACGGTATTACAGTAAATGGATATTGCCCCGGAATTGTCGGAACTGATATGTGGGTTGAAATCGATAAACGTTTTGCTGAAATTACCGGTGCAGCAATTGGTGAAACTTATAAAAAATATGTAGAAGGCATTGCCTTAGGTAGAGCGCAAACGCCAGACGATGTAGCTGCATTAGTTGCTTTTCTGGCAAGTGAAGATTCGGACTATATTACGGGTCAATCCATTTTAACGGACGGTGGAATTGTCTATCGCTAAAACAACATCCTGATTTGAGGGAGATAATAATGAAAGCAGCGCGTTTTTATGACAGAGGCGATATTCGTATTGAAGATATCCCTGAACCAGAAGTGACTCCCGGCACTGTAGGCATTAAGGTAGCTTGGTGTGGAATCTGTGGTACAGATTTGCATGAGTTTATGGAAGGGCCAATTTTTATTCCACCGTGTGGACATCCACATCCTATTTCAGGTGAATCTGCGCCGATTACCATGGGACATGAATTTTCAGGTGTAGTCTATGCAGTTGGTGAAGGTGTTGATGATATTGAAATTGGTCAGCATGTAGTCGTAGAGCCTTATATTGTGGCCGATGATGTACCGACCGGACCGGGCGATAATTATCATCTTTCCAAAAATATGAACTTCATTGGTTTAGGCGGTCGTGGCGGTGGCTTATCGGAGAAAATTGCGGTTAAACGCCGTTGGGTGCATCCAATTTCCAATAAAATTCCACTGGATCAGGCGGCCTTAATTGAACCGTTATCGGTAGGTCATCATGCCTATGTGCGCAGTGGTGCAAAGGCTGGTGACATTGCACTGGTTGGCGGAGCCGGCCCAATTGGTTTATTGCTTTCGGCAATTTTAAAAGCGAAAGGGCTTAAGGTCATCATTACTGAGCTAAGTGCAAAACGTAAAGAAAAAGCCAAAGAGTCGGGTGTTGCAGATTATATTTTAGACCCGTCAGAAGTTGATGTTGTTTCTGAGGTCATAAAAATCACTAATGGCGATGGTGTTGATGTCGCGTTTGAATGTAGTAGCGTTAACAAGGTGTTAGATACTTTGGTCGCGGCAGTCAAACCAACAGGTGTGATTGTTATTGTTTCGATTTGGAGCCATCCAGCATCAATTAATGTGCATAGTGTAGTAATGAAAGAGCTTGATGTAAGAGGCACTATTGCCTACGTAAATGACCATCAAGAAACCATTAAACTGGTCGAAGAAGGTAAAATAAATCTGGAACCTTTTATTACCCAGCGCATTCAACTTGATGATTTGATTTCAAAAGGTTTTGAAACCTTAATTCATAACAATGAATCAGCCGTTAAGATTATTGTACATCCATAAATAGACACTTAAGCCTATAAAAAAGAGCGATGATTCGCTCTTTTTTATTAAAGTAAGTTGTTGTTTTGAGCTTCAATAATAGGGGGTAATGGCTGTCCTAAAGAACTTAGAGACTCACGTTCAATCAAACGCACAATAGAGTCGAGCGGTAAATCATTTTCTTGCAAACCGAAAGGTTCTTCAATTTGAGCGCTTAATGCATCTAGTCCTAAAAACATATAAGCGATTAAGCCGACAATAAGCGGTGTCCAAATACCTAAAGCTGCTTCAAGGCTAAAAGGTAAGATGAAACAGAAACAGTAAACAGCGCGATGTAAAAGTACTGAATATGAATAGGGCAAAGGTGTGCCAGCAATTCGGTCACAACCCGCTTGAATATTACCTAGCTCAACAATATGGCGTGTCAGAGTGCCATAGATAATGTCACTAATGTCGTCGTCTTTTAGAGCTTTGACTAAATCTTTTTGAATATTTTCAAGTACAAACTGAGGTGCATTAATATGCTCATTTAAATAATTAAGTGAAGAGTTATTTAAATAGGCATGCTCAAGAAATTTGGTGGGTTCGACTGTTTGTTGACGTAAACGATCACGCAATAAATTACTAAAAATTAAGACCTGATGAATTAAATGTTCACGTTGTTCATTAGATAAAACATGGCTATCTCTAACAATATGTCTAGCATTGGCAATTAGTGCACCCCAGAGCTTGCGACCTTCCCACCACCGGTCATAACACGCGTTATTTCTAAAACCTGTACAAATCGAAAGAATCACACCAAAGATGGTAAATCCGATCGCAGGTACGGTAGGGATTTGAATCCAATGATAATAAGAGAGCCAGACCACACATGCTGAAATAAGTACCACAAAACTCAGTGCAGGCAAAACCTTCGGCAAAATTGTTCCTTTCCAAGCAAATAATAATTTAAATACATTGCTTTTATCACGGACAATCATATAAAGCCTTTGAACTAACGAACCTAACCAAATGCAATATGATACGCCTTAGACGAACTAAATACCTAGCTAAAGCTTATGCTTTTGTCTGTATCGCCAAAGAGTAGTGCGGCTAATTCCAAAAATATTCGCGACCATATTCAGGTTATGGTTATATTTTTCTAAAGCGGCTTGCACATTTTCTGGACTAAGCTCTGCATTTGTCTCGGGGAATTTAACGTAATCATCTGCATTTAAGAGTTCATTTGGTAAGTCTTCGACTTCAATTTCATCTTTACCATTTGCCATGGTTAAAGCATAAAGCAGAGTGTTTTTAAGCTCACGAACATTTCCTGGCCAGTCATAATTCAATAAAACTTGCATGGCTTTTTGATTGACATGTCGAGGCATTGTATCGAGTTGAGTGGAGCTCTCTTTTAAAATCTGATCGACAATGAGTGGAATATCGACTTTTCGTTCTCTGAGTGGTGGTATAAAAATTGGAATCACACGCAAACGGTAGAGTAAATCATGACGGAAACGCCCAGCCTTAGCCTCTTCGCGTAGCGCCTTATGCGTTGCAGTGATAATACGGACATTGGCTTGAATTGGTTTTTTACCACCTACAGGAGTAAATTTACCTGTTTCTAACACCCCTAATAATTTAGCTTGAAGCTCTAAAGGAATCTCGGCAATTTCATCCAGAAACAGTGTTCCACCTGCGGCACGTTCAAAAACGCCTTTATGGTCACGAATTGCTCCCGTAAAAGCACCTTTCACATGTCCAAAAAGTTCACTCTCTAGAATATTGGCATTAAGAGCTGCACAGTTAATCGCTACAAAAATCTTATTTTTACGTTGGCTATAATCATGAATTGCTTTTGCCACAAGTTCTTTACCACTACCAGATTCGCCGCGGACGAGCACTGGAAACTCAGTAATTGCCACTCTTTGAATAATTGAAAACATACGAGTCATTTCTGGTGAAAAACTATTGAAAACTTTAGCCAAGTCTTGCAATTGTTCTGTTAGCTCTACTTGATCAGCAATATCATTCTCTATGCTAACGGGCTGTAGAATATGCAATTTCCCGATAATGCGATGCTCTGCGATGTAAATATCATTTTCCTGATAGATGAATCGCTTTCTCATTTTTGGAGTATTGATTTCGAGATATTGATTATGATGATCTTGAGTAAGCGCTGCCATACTCTCTAAAGAAATATCGTCTGTATTAAATTTATAGTGAATTGCTTGAGTCGTTGTTTCTGCTAAAAACAGACTCGCATTTGGGAATAAAGCTTTTAATTGCTCAAATAAAATAAAAAAATCTTGTTCTGACTCAAAATTTAACTTTGCCATTTCATGTGTTTCACAATCGTTTCATTGAAACATACTTGAGTTTCAAAGGAACATCAAGTTGAGTTTGTTTTCTAAATTTAATTCAACTTATTGTTTTAAATATTTGATTTTTATATTTATTATTTAATTTCAAATAATTGGCATCTTATTTGCAAAATATAGGAAAGAAATAAACTATTAGGGTATAAATCATGTTCTTTAAGCAGTTTTTTGAAAAAGAAAGTTCGACTTATACATATATGCTTGGGTGTGAAGAAACACGAGGGGCTGTTTTAATTGACCCAGTTGCATCAGATATAGAGATTTATGCAAAAGAATTAGAGCAGCATCAATTTACACTCATCTATACCTTAGATACTCATGTTCATGCAGACCATATTACCGCTGCAGATTTACTTCGCGAACGTTTCCATTGCAAATCGGTTTTACATCGAAACTCAGAAGTAAGTTGCGGAGACATTTTAATTACTGATGGTTGCATGCTTAAAGTTGGCAACCTCAGTATTGAGGCGCGTTACACACCAGGTCATACCAATGCTTGTACGAGTTACTTGGTTGAAAACATGGTTTTCACTGGTGATGCATTATTAATTGACGGCTGTGGTCGAACCGATTTCCAGCAAGGTAATGCAGGCACACTTTATGACAGTATTCATAAACAACTTTTCAGTCTACCTGACGACACTACTGTGTATCCGGGGCACGATTACAAAGGTCGCCTGTCTTCAACGATTGGTTATGAACGCTTAAATAATTCACGTTTAGGTCAGAATCGCTCACGAGAAGATTTTATTGAATTAATGAATAACTTAAATCTGCCATATCCAAAACAAATCGATAAAGCACTTCCTGCCAATCAGGCTTGCGGCTCAATTTCACAATTATAAGGTGGCAATATGGAACTTAAACGAGTTAATCAAGATTTTTATGTTGCTGACCAGATTACTGCCAACGATATTGCAAAAATTGCAGTCCAAGGAATAAAAACTCTGATATGTAACCGACCAGATGGAGAAGGTGCAGATCAACCCAATGTGATTGAAATTGAAGAAGCAGCTCAGCGGCATAGCCTAAACGTAATCTATCAGCCTGTGACCAGTGGCAAAATTACCGATCAACAAGTTACCGAGTTTAAGCAGCTTTATCAGAATGCTCAGAAGCCCGTTTTAGCATATTGTCGCTCTGGTATGCGTGCAATCAGTTTGTGGGCTTTGGCCGAAGTTGAGCCAAAAGATACAGCGCTGTTAGTAGAAGCTGGTAATAAGCTTGGGTTTAATTTGAAAGGCTTGGTGCCACGTATTTTAAAACGTGATCATGAACCAGCGACAATTCCTTCTTATAGCGTTGTGATTGTGGGCGCTGGAGCAGCTGGAGTTTCTGTTGCATCAAGCTTACTGTCTCGGGAACCTCATTTAGATATTGTCATTATTGATCCGGCAGATACCCATTATTATCAACCGGGTTGGACTATGGTCGGTGGTGGTATTTTTAAACCACAAGTAACCGCACGCTCAATGGCAAGTGTGATTCCTTCAAAAGTAAAATGGATGAAAGCCGCCGTTGCTGGATTTGACCCTGAGCATAATCAGGTCATTTTGGAAGGATGCCAACCCATTCAATATAAAGCTTTGGTCGTCTGTCCCGGTTTAAAACTGAATTGGCATGGCATTGAAGGTTTAGTCGAAACCTTAGGAAAAAATGGGGTGACGTCTAACTATCGTTATGATTTAGCGCCGTATACATGGGAATTGGTGCAACGGCTAAACGGTGGAAAGGCAATCTTTACCCAGCCACCTATGCCGATTAAATGTGCCGGTGCTCCTCAAAAAGCAATGTACCTTTCAGCCGACTATTGGTTAAAGCAAGGCAAACTTAAAGATATCTCTATTCATTTTTATAACTCAGGCGGTGTTTTATTTGGTGTGAAAGAATATGTGCCTGCACTAATGCAATACGTCGAAAAATATGGCTCTGAACTGCATTTTAACCATCAACTTGTCAAAGTAGATGGGCCTGCAAAAAAAGCATGGTTTAAGGTAGTGAACAATGAAAATACAGCATTGGTCGAGACTGATTTCGATATGTTGCATGTTGTTCCACCGCAACAAGCCCCAGACTTTATTCGTGCCAGCACACTCACTGATGAAGCAGGCTGGGTGAGCGTGAATCCTCAAACCCTACAACATACACAACATGCCAATATTTTTGCTTTAGGCGATGTAATGAATGCACCTAATGCCAAAACTGCTGCTGCGGCACGAGCACAAGCTCCGATCGTTGCAGTAAATGTTCTCGCACAACTGAACGGTGAGCAAAATTTATGTGAATACAACGGCTATGGCTCATGTCCACTCACCGTAGAGCGTGGAAAAATCGTTCTGGCTGAGTTTGGCTACGGCGGCAAATTACTTCCAAGTTTTCCGAAATGGATAATTGATGGGCAAAAGCCATCTCGTTTGGCTTGGCTACTTAAAGAACAGATTTTACCACCGATTTATTGGCAAGGCATGCTTAAAGGCCGCGAGTGGATGGTCAAACCTGAGCGAGGTTAAGCAAAGCAACGCTTTGTACGAGCGCAAGGCGAGAGCTATGCTCGAGTTAAGGGGATAAGTAAAGCAACGCTTTGCCCTGAGAAGCGACTAAAGCTTCGCAAGAAAACGAGATCTACTCACTCATTAACCAGCAGTCTACTGCAAATGATGTATATGCAATTTTAGGCTTTTGATATGTTATTACTTGTCGTTGAAGGCATCGTGATTGGCTTTTTACTTGGTCTTACTGGTGCAGGTGGGGGTATTCTTGCTGTACCCGCGCTTATGACCAGTCAAGGCTGGAGCGTGGCTCAAGCTGCGCCGATTGGGTTATTGGCGGTTGCGCTATCTACACTCATTGGAACCATTGAAGGCTTATTTAAAAAGATTGTTCGTTATCGTGCTGCGATCTGGATTGCCTTAATTGGTGCTCCTATGGCACATATCGGCATTTTAATAGCTAACACGATTTCACCTATGTGGCTCATGTTAATGTTTAGCTTGGTCATGTTTACAGTGGGCTATCGACTTATCAGTAACCGAGTTTCAGATTTTCATACCCCGCCGTGTCAGGTCAATCCAAGTACAGGACGCTTTATCTGGAATTTTAAAACTGGTGGTGTACTTGCGGGCATTGGAATTATTGCGGGGCTTTTAACTGGGATGCTTGGTGTGGGTGGCGGCTTTGTAATTGTGCCAGCGCTTAGAAAAGTCACAAATTTGGATATGCATAGCATTGTAGCAACCTCACTTATGATTATTTTTCTCATCAGTGGAATGAGTATTGTGATGCATATTGCAGAGGGTTTTCACTATCCAGTAGGCATTACTAGTGCGTTTGCGCTCGCATGTGCAGTTGGTATGTTATTAGGGCGCAGAGCTATTCGTTTTATTCCGTCTGCAATTGTGCAAAAAGTCTTTGCTTTAATGGTTTTTGCTGTCGCAATTTATATGGTCATTAAGATAGTTAATCTAACAAATATCTAAGTAATATAGTATTTTAACTATCTCTGTAGTTAGCAATTTTCCAAAGACGAGATGTTAAAATTCTCTTTGGAAATTTGATTTAAACGATATAAATTTTTGAGAAAGCGATATGAAGCGAGTTAACGTAGCAATTTGTGGTTTTGGACGGATTGGGCAACAAATTGCAGAGCTTCTTTTAAATCGATCGAACTACTATAAACAAAAATATCAAATTGATGCCCGTTTAGTGGGTGTCTGCAACTCATCATCAGGTTTAATTGATCAAGAAGGTTTACAAGCTTCAAAGTGGCTAGATAAAACAAAATATCAAGTAGGTCTAACTGAGCAAAAGTTTTTAGAACAGGTTCAAGCAGATGTCATTATTGAGACAGGGCCAAGTGACTATGTGACAGGTGGAAAAGGCCTATTTTATTTAGATTATGCTTTAACACATAGCATGAATGCGATTGCGGTATCTAAAGGTGCTTTAGTCGTAGATGGTAAAAAATTAGTTAACTTGGCACATCAGCACAATAAAAAACTATTTTTTAGCGGTGCGACAGCTGCTGCCTTACCAACTGTTGATTTGTTTGAATATAACTTAGCTGGCTGCCAAATTTTAGAAATAGAAGGTGTGTTTACAGGCACCACGAATTTTATTTTGAATGATATGTTGCAACATGAATGTGCGTTTGCAGAATCTCTTGAAAAAGCTCAAGCAAAAGGTATTGCAGAACTTGACAGCTCTTTCGATGTAGATGGATGGGATACTGCTGCCAAAATTACGATACTAGCCAATACTGTTTTGGGAGCTGATGTAAAAATTCAAGATATTCCAAGACAAGGAATCAGTCATATTACGGCTGAACATATTCGTGATTGGAAAAAAGAAAATGTAATTCCTCGTCTGGTCGGTTTTATTCATATTAAGAATCAGCAAATTCAAACCGGTGTTGAATTACGTTTAGTTTCAGCAAATCATCCTTTTGCTCATCTGCAAGGTTCAAATAAATGCATTCGGGCGTTAACGCAAGAAATGGGGGAATTTGTTGTCAGTGGAGGGGCTTCTGCACCTTTAGCTACGGCAGCTGCAGCTTTAAAAGATTTCGAGTTGATGCTAAAAACGGGCTGCTAAAATTAATTATGATTTATAAAAAAAGCAGGCTTTTATGCCTGCTTCTCACAATTTTTTTGACTGTTAAATAACTTTTTTCCAATTTCTAACTTACTAAACATTAAGTAGTTACCAAGTAAGATGAGTAAAATTCCAAATACCGCATTTAAAGTCCATACATATCCTTCAAAGAAAGTAGAAACTGTTAGAGCAACTAAAGGAAAGAGCAACGTGCTATAGGCTGCTTTGGCTGCACCAATTCGCCCAACCAAAGAAAAATAAGCCGAGAACCCAATAACCGTACCAAATACAGCCAAGTAAAGTACCGAGCTTAAAAATGGGAAATTCATTGGAGGCATTAAATCTTGGCCAGTAAATAAAGCTAGACTTAACATCACCAATGCCCCATAAGTCATGGCATAACAATTTGTTGAAAAAATGTTTAGGCCACATTTTTGGTGTCTAACACTAATCATGTTCCCTAAAGAAAAACCGTAAGTGCCTACTGCACATAGCCCAATACCCATCAATAACTGTGCATTAAACTGACTATTAATCAGGTCATGCCAAAACAGTAAAACAATACCACTTAGGCCCAAAAGTGCAGCTGGTGCAAAGTTTGGCGATGGTTTTT
Source organism: Acinetobacter sp. 826659 (assembly GCF_000588515.1). NCBI lineage: Bacteria > Pseudomonadati > Pseudomonadota > Gammaproteobacteria > Moraxellales > Moraxellaceae > Acinetobacter > Acinetobacter sp. 826659. The sequence goes on from NZ_JFYD01000005.1 coordinate 279,518, forward strand.
GCTTAAAAAAGATAAGCGCATTAATGGCATTAAAGAAAACAGCCATCGAAAAAATGACAGACTCTAAACCGCTGTTTACATATTTAACTGCAGTATAAAAACAAATAAAGTTTAGGCCGAAAACACAAAGTCCTTGCAGCATACAAAACAAGTGATCTTTTAAAGCAATTCGCTGTAATTTTCCTGAAAATAGTAAAACAACCCACAGTAATAAGGCTGAAATAGCAAAACGCCATAAAATTGCGACAACTGGTGTTGCATAATGGCTTTGAACGGCAATTCCAATCCATGTTGTTCCCCAAATCAACACCACCGCAACATAGAGTAAAATATTCATAACTTCATCCTCGATTACCAAACTTAAGTATCTAGGAATGCTTAATTTTTCACGTATATATTCTTGTGTTATACATGCAAGATCTTGCGCTTTTTATAGATCTAAACTAGCTGAATTTTGCTGAATATGGTTAACTTAAGCTCAATGATATTCGTTTTAATTTTGCATGGCCTATCAAACTTTAGAACAGCTACAGCAATCTAAAGCCAAGCTTCACGAAACTGTGGTGCTTGATGAGAATATGCAACTTGCATTTTGGTCTAATCAGCAAGATCGTGTAAGTGTCTGTAGCGATCACCATACTCTAAGTCTATATATTCAAGATGGCTATGAAAGCTATCAAAAAACCCCTGCAGGCTGGAAAAACGGCGGTGGGCCGGGGCGTTTTTGCTTATTGCCTGAGCATCAGGAGTCGACTTGGGATATACGTGGTGGGCTTAAATTCGTTCACCTATATTATACCGACCAACATTTGCGTGATGTTGCTGAAAAAATATGGGACAAAGAACCTAATCAAATTGAACTAAACGAAGTTGTTTTTAATGATGACGAAAAGATTCGAGCCCTTTATCAGTTTTTCTTACTAGATTGTGATTGGAAAGATTCAGCAAACCATTTACAAATGAGTACAACTGCCAGTTTATTACTGAACCATTTAATTCGAAGATATAGCAATGTTCAATGGCAGCAACCTGTCATTAAAGGTGGGCTCGCTCCTCATAAACTCAAATATATTCAAGACTGGATTGAAGGGCATCTAGACCAAGCACTGACTTTGTCTGATTTGGCAAATGTTGTGAATTTAAGCGAATACCATTTTGCTCATATGTTTAAACAGTCCATGAATATGGCGCCTCACCAATATGTCATGCAAAGACGCTTAACCAAGGCCAAGGGGCTAATTCAGTCATCTCAGCTTTCTTTACAAGATATTGCCTTAGTATGTGGTTTTAGTTCAGCAAGCCATTTAAGTCATCGCTTTAAACAGTTTTATGGTATGAGCCCTTCGCAGTTACGTTAAGTGTCTAATGTAATTGGTTTATCTTGAGCTGCATCAAACGCAGCTCTTGCCGCATCAATATCCGCAATATGCTGCTGAGCCCATTGGCCTAAAGCAATTACAGGTTCTGTAAGTGAATGGCCCAGTGGAGTTAATTCATATTCAACATGAGGTGGGACTACAGGATAAACCGTACGTTTAACCAACCCATCTCGTTCTAAACCACGCAAACATAAGGTAAGCATACGCTGTGATATTCCATTGATACTTCTTTTAATTTCAGAAAAGCGATGAGAACGTGATGCAAGTGTCATTACAATGAGTATACTCCATTTCTCTCCAACTCTAGCCAACACTTGACTGACTCTTTGACAATCTGAACTCTGGATATCGTGAGGTATGGTTACAGTCATATTACTTGGTTCCCTAAATGTGCCTTCTTGTGCATAAGCATAATAGTAGTAACATAATTAGTTCAAGTAACAATTTTATACTGTAGGTATAAGCGATGAAACTACTTCAAATTGACACAAGTATTTTAGGTGAGCAGTCTGTTAGCCGCCAACTCACCTCATCTGTTATTGGAAAGCTCAGCGCAGCTTATCCAGATGCAGAAATTATTCATCACGATTTTTCTTTAGAACCAATTCCCCATTTGTCTGATGCTGAATTTTTAGCATGGCAAGGTGTTGAACCTAATAATGAAACAGCGCAGCAACGTGTTGCACGAAACACCCAATATTTGGATGAGTTCTTATCGTCAGATATCGTTGTAATTGGCGCGCCAATGTACAACTTTAGCTTTCCATCACAGTTAAAAGCGTGGCTTGACCGACTATCTGTTGCTGGAAAAACATTCCGTTATACGGAAAACGGCCCTCAAGGTTTAGTAGAAGGTAAACGTGTCATTATTGCTTCTTCGCGTGGCGGTGTGTACTCAGAAGGTTCACCAGCCGAAGCTTTAGACTATCAAGAAACTTATATCAAAGCGTTTTTCAATTTTATAGGTGTGACTGATATTACTTTTGTGCGCGCGGAAGGGATCGCTTTCGGCCCAGAAGCACGTCAAGCTGCCTTAGATAATGCAGCAGCACAAATCGCACAATTAGCGGGTTAAAAATATAAACAGCCGAACAGAAAAGAAACTGTTCGGCCTTGTTGATAAGATTTTCTGAATTTAAAAAATATTTAAATCAATAGTTAACTAAAAAAAGTGACAGCTAGTCCAACCAGCGCTGATGCAAAAATCACATATAACACGTTCACGTTAAAGCGGAATAAAGCAATAAATGCAGCCACAGTAATGAAGGCTGCAACAATGTCAAAATGCCCTGAAAAGCCTTGTGGCCATAACACATGATAACTAAAAAATAGTGCGAGATTTAAAATTACACCGACCACAGCCGCGGTAATTGCAGTGAGTGGCGCAGTAAATTTAATTTCATTATGTGTAGATTCAATAATAGGCGCACCCGCAAAAATAAATACAAATGAAAAGAGAAAGGTAAACCAAGTCACAATGACTGCACCAAGTGCTCCAGCAAAAAATAGATGCTCAGAGCCAAGTAGTGAATGATTGACGCCTCCTAAAAAACCAACAAAGGCCACTACCATAATCAATGGACCCGGTGTAGTTTCACCTAAAGCTAAACCATCAATCATTTGTGTAGGTGAAAGCCATCCAAAATGATTTACAGCCCCTTGATAAACATAAGGTAAAACTGCATAGGCCCCCCCAAACGTAAGTAAAGCAGCTTTGGTGAAGAACCATGCCATTTGAGTATAAGAATGATGCCATCCAAAATATGCGCCTAAAGCTAAAATTGGCAATAGCCATAAAGCGATTGCTACAAGAATAAGTTTAGCTAACCGCAACCAATGGAATTTAGCGTGCTTTGGTGTTGGGGTCTCATCATCAATAAATGCCGGACCATAATCTTTTTGACTGGCTTTATGTCCAGCCGCGGAGGAAAATAGTTCTGGGTACTTTTTACTCGCTAAATAGCCAGCAATACCAGCTGATAAAACGATAAGCGGGAAAGGAAGCTTTAAGACAAAGATGGCAAAGAACGCCGCAATCGCGACGATCCATAAAAACTTATTTTTAAGCGAACGGCTACCTATACGGTACGTTGCATGGAAAACAATTGCGGTAACGGCAGGCTTGATTCCGTAGAAAATACCTGCAATAACGGGAACATCTCCAAATTTTATGTAAACCCAAGACAGTCCAATTAAAATAAATAAGGAGGGTAATACAAATAGAATACCTGCAACTAATCCTCCAGCAGTTCTATGCATGAGCCAACCAATGTAGGTTGCTAATTGCTGTGCTTCAGGACCAGGTAATAACATGCAGTAGTTCAGGGCATGCAAAAATCTTTTTTCAGATATCCAGCGCTTTTGCTCAACGAGTTCCTGATGCATCACAGCAATTTGTCCAGCTGGTCCCCCAAAGCTAATAAAGCCGAGCTTGAGCCAAAATAAAAAGGCTTGCCAGAAGGTGACTTGAATAATACTTTCAGGTAAAGGGGATTTTTCGTTTTCCATTTTTTATCCCATCAAAAAATTGATTCATACGGATCAAGAACATCAAAAACTAGTAACTTTTAGTTAATTGAATAAGTTAGATGTGCTAGGCAGCTATAGCATACAGAACAAAAATGACTTTCTTATTATTTTAAAAAGATATTCTTCTAAAAAATCTCTAGAAGAATATCTATCTTTTACTTTTTAATGATCATGTTCTAAATAATCTGGTTTTTTCGGAAGCGCAAGGCTACATAAGAAACAGATAATCAGCATGACAATGACATATATAAAGAAGGTATTTTCAATTCCGGCAGCTTTAAACTGTAAGGCAACTGAAGGTGCAGAACCACCAAACATCGCATTACCTACTGCATAAGAGAAACCTACACCTAAAGCTCGCACATGAGGTGGGAACATTTCAGCTTTTACCAAGCCACTAATAGAAGTATAGAAGCTGAGTAACATCATCATAAAGATGAGTAGCAAGGTAATGATGATCGGAGAATCTATATAGGCACGCATCCCGATCACCATGACGGGATAAATAAAAATCGCAGACAATAAGCTAAAGGCCAGCATTGAAGAGCGTCGCCCAATACGGTCGGAAATTGCACCAAATACAGGTTGAGCACACATATAGACAAATAGGGCGAAGGTCATGATATAACCAACGGTTTTTCCATCCATTCCTAAATTGGTTAAATAGGTTTTTGAATAAACAGTCTCTACATAAAACGTTAATGAACCAGCAGAAGTGTATCCAACCACCAATAAAAAGGTTTTCCAATGTTTCTTAAAGAGTTCTCTTAAGCTACCAGATTCTTTTCGTTCGCTGTCTTGATGAGAAAGTGTTTCTTCTAAGCGACTACGTGCAAGCAAAGAAAAAATTGCTGCAATACCACCAATAACAAACGGAATACGCCATCCACCATCATGTAATTGTTGTTCACTTAAGAACGTCAACAAAATAACGCCCAGTAAGCTGGCAAGTAATTGACCACCAGAGAGGGTGACATATTGGAAAGACGAGTAAAAACCACGTTGACCTTTTAAGCCTAATTCACTCATATATGTTGCTACTGCACCATATTCACCACCAACCGATAAGCCTTGAAGTAAGCGCACTACCAGTAAAAGGAAAGGGGCAAATAAGCCAACTTGGTCATAAGTAGGTAGGGCTGCAAATAGAAAAGAACTCAAAGCCATCAGACAAATTGAGATGACCATCGACTTTTTTCGACCATGCCGGTCTGCAATTCGTCCAAATACCCAACTACCAATAGGACGCATAAAAAAGCTTGCAGCGAATACGCCCCACACATAGATAGATTTAGTCGTACTATCCATATCAGGTGCTGTTAGTGCTTGAGTAAAGTAGGCAGCAAATACTGCATAGATATAAAAGTCGAACCATTCAACTAAATTACCAGAGGCTGCGCCTACAATCCCACGTATTCTGCTACGTTTTTCTTCCTGAGTGTATGTCATATTTCTTCCATCATTTTGCAGACAAAAATGAGGAATTTTTAGATACGCTGGATAAAATAGAATGAAACTTTAAATATCACTCAATCCTGAGCACTTCCTTAAATTCCTAACCATTCATTTTTTCTAATTTTAAAATTCGTTTCTAGTAAGATTACGTCCTTTTGTTCGATTTAAAGAGATTTTTACCAATGATCGAACACTTCCTTTCATTTAACTTAATAATTAATTCTATTTAAAATCAGTGAGCTAATTTACAACGGTACTTTTCTATTTTATTTCTCCTTTTAAGTTTCATTTCGAGCTTAAGTTTATTTTGAATATTTGGTAATACTTAAAAAGTTATAGCGTCAATTCCTAATAAAATAAATGAAATTTATATAATGATAAGTTCATAAAAGTTGTATCAAATACACTTAATCGAAAAAGAACAGAATGTATTGTTTCTCAATATATGTAGCTGTATTCTTGCGTGGCTAAAAATAGACTCCGCACTCATTTCTAGCGCTTTAGAATTATGCACGGTATGGCAGGGAGTTATTCAATGGAAAGACGTTCGATAAATCTTCACTTCATGACATGCTCTAAAACAGCATTGGCTTCATCTATTGCACTCATAACATCTGTTGTCTATGCAAATGAAGCGGAAGTTTCGCAGCTCCCAACCATTACTGTGAACGCTACACAAAATAATGATGCACTATATACTTCTAAAAAAGTTAATTTATCTGGTTTTCAAACTGGTGATGTAAAGAAAGTTCCTGCATCTATTACAACCATTACCTCTGAGCGTATGGCAGACCAACACGCAAAAACACTAACCGATGTCATTAAAAACGATTCTTCTTTAGGGGATGGCTATGCTGCAATTGGCTACTATCCAAATTTTGTAGCACGTGGTTTTGCGCTTGATTTAGGCTCAAGTTATCTCATTAATGGCCATACTATACGTGGCGAACAAAACGTGGCTTTAGAAAATAAAGAACAAGTTGAAATCTTAAAAGGCATTTCTGCAATTCAAAGTGGAATGTCGACACCAGGTGGTGTGGTTAACTATGTCACCAAAAGACCAGCCGATGTTAAAAACATTACGGTCGATGCAAATTCAGAAGGCGGCTATACACTGGCAACAGATGTTGGCGGCTTTATTAATGATAGTTTTGGCTATCGAATCAATTTAGCGCATGAAAGTATTCATCCAAATGTTGACCATGCAAATGGTAAACGTGAGTTTGCTTCAGTAGCTTTAGACTGGAAAATTAATGAGCGTTCTAAATTATTGTTTGATATTGAAGCTCAGCATCAAAGTCAACGTTCAGTACCCGGTTATCAACTGCTTGATGGACAAGAAGTACCAACAAATGTAGATCAAGACCGTTTATTGGGTTATCAGTCTTGGAGTAAACCTGTTGTAAATAACAGTGTAAATGCACGTTTGAAATATCAATATGCATTTAATGATCAATGGAATGGTAGCTTAAGTGCATCACAAAGCCGTGTTGTGATCGATGATTACAGCGCTTTTCCATGGGCTTGTTATAGTAATAACGGAGTTTGTCAAAATAATACTTTTGATAAAGATGGCAATTACGGTATTTACGATTTCCGTAGTCCAGATGATACACGTATTACCAACCAGTTTTCTGCTGGGTTAAATGGTCAATTCAGCACTAGCATCATTCAGCATCAAATCGCTTTTGAAATACAACATACTTATAAAACATTGAAGCGCTACAACTCTAACTCAATGGAGCTTGACCCTATCGGATTAGGTAATATCTATGAAGAAACAAAGGATTATGAACCAGCTCAGATTGACTTAAGAAATTACTATAAAGCTCTAGAAAGTGATCAGACTGCATTTACTATATCTGACCGAGTTCAATTTAATGATCAATGGTCAACTCTACTCGGTGGGAAACTTATTCACCTTGATGAGCAAGCTTATAATTCAGATGGGCAGCAAAGCCGTAATACGGATTTAAACAAATTCTTGCCACAATTAGCACTCATGTATAGTCCAACTTCCACGACTAATCTTTATGCTTCATATGCCAAAGGTTTATCCGATGGTGGCGAAGCTCCATGGTATGCAGAAGCGAATGCTTATCAAGTCTTATCACCTAGAAATTCTGAACAATATGAACTTGGTGTCAAGCAACAAATACGCAATTTCTTATTAACAGCAGCTATTTTTGATTTAAAGCAAGATAATCAATATACGACTGCAAACTCTGAAGGGAAGTTAGAGTTTGTGGAACAAGGTGAACAACACAATCAAGGTATTGAATTAGGTTTAACAGGTGCTTTAACTGATACGCTCGATGTAAGTTCAGGTATTACCTATACCAAATCTCGTCTAGTTGATATTGATAATGACAGCTACAAAGGTCATCAAACTCAAAATGTACCGAAAGTACGTGCAACTGCACAGTTATCTTATAAAGTTCCGTCAGTTGAAGGGTTAAGATTACTCAGTGGTATGCAATACAGTAGTAGTAAATATGCAAACAAAGAGGGAACTGCAAAAGTAGGCGGTTACAGCATTTTTAATATTGGTGCGGCCTATAAAACAAATTTTGCTGGGCATGACACAACTTTTAGATTCAATATTGATAACTTGTTTAATAAGAAATATTGGCGTGATGTAGGGGCATTTATGGGTGATGACTATTTATTCTTAGGTAATCCACGTACAGCCCAGTTCTCTACAACTTTCAGTTTTTAAAATATAGAACAAATAAAAAAGGAGCTTATAAAAGCTCCTTTTTTATTTTCAGGAATTAAGCCGACATTTTTGGTTTAACCATATTATTAATCGACAAGATATCATCAAGCACTTGTGCCGATAATAAACCTTCATTTTGAACTAAAGCCAATACGCTTTGTCCAGTTTCGTTTGCAGTTTTCGCAATACGAGTTGTAGTTTCATAACCTAGATATGGGTTAAGTGCAGTCACGATACCAATCGAGTTTTCAACCAAAGCCTTACAATGCTCAGGGTTCGCCGTAATTGTATCAATACACTTACTTTGGAACATTGCCATTGCCTTACCAAGCAAATCCATAGATTCAAACAGTTTGAATGCAATAAGTGGTTCCATTGCATTTAACTGTAATTGGCCCGCTTCAGCAGCTAAAGTTACAGCCAAGTCATTTGCAATGATCTGGAAACAAGCAAGGTTCATCGCTTCAGGTATAACTGGGTTTACCTTACCCGGCATGATCGAGCTACCCGGTTGGCGAGCTTCTAAATTAATTTCATTAATGCCAGTACGTGGACCACTTGAAAGTAAACGTAAGTCATTGGCAATTTTTGAAAGTTTAGTTGCGGTACGCTTTAATAAACCAGATAAAAGAACAAAGTCACCCATATCTGAAGTTGCTTCGATTAGATCAGGAGCAGACTTAATTTTCTTACCAGAAATTTTTGCAAGCGCTTGAATCGCAAGTTCACGGTAACTATATTCAGTAGTAATTCCCGTACCAATCGCCGTGCCACCAAGGTTCATATACGCTAAAATATTTGGAATAAGCGTATTAATTTGCTCAAGGTCTTTTTGTAAAGTTACTGCAAAAGCACCAAACTCTTGACCTAATGTCATTGGCACAGCGTCTTGTAACTGTGTACGGCCCATTTTTAGAATATGAGCAAATTCTTGAGATTTATTGCGGAAACTTAAGATTAAGTTGTTAAAAGGAAGATTTAGTTCATCTAAGCTTAATAACAAACCTAGGCGAATCGCAGTAGGGTACACGTCATTTGTTGACTGTGACATGTTAATGTCATTATTAGGATGCAAATATTGATATTGGCCTTTTGCGTGTCCCATATATTCTAAAGCGACGTTTGCTAATACTTCATTTGCATTCATATTGGTTGAAGTACCAGCACCGCCTTGCATCATATCAATTGGGAACTGGTCGTGAAAATTACCACGAATAAGTTGATTACAGCTGTATTCAATCGCTTCAAATTTAGTCTGATCTAAGCTTTTAAGATTATAGTTCGCTTCAGCACAAGCAAGCTTTACCATTGCTAAAGCTTTAATAAGGTGAGGGAAATTTCCGACCTTGCTTTGAGTTAAATTAAAGTTTTCTAGAGCACGTAATGTTTGAACTCCGTAGTAGTCGTTATTATTGATCTCTCTATAACCAATAAGATCCTTCTCAATACGGGTGGTAATTTCAGCGTTCATCATTAAACTTCGAATTAGTAAAGAAGATAATTCATATTAGATTTCGAAATGCTTCACTTCTAATGCATTTATCAAGTTAATTATGCATTTTTTGCATATCAGTTTTTTAATTTTATAGTCAACTAACTAGGAGAGTTCATTTTAAAATATTAATTTAACTATATAAATTAATAACTTAATAATTAGATGAAGTTAATTTAAAAATTTGCTTGATACAATGAATGGTCATCTAATTTTTAAAAGCAACCCATTGCAAAAATTAAGACTAGTTAATTTAAGTGAAATATCAACTTAATTATCTTTATTATTAGCTTTTAAAGTGAAGCCCATCTAACAAATTCATATAAAAATGTGATGCATTTCACATAAAAAACACTATAATACGAAAAAATCTTAGTTTTAAGTTTATGTTAAAAGTCACAGCCGCATTAATTATTTTGGGAAGTTTTACATACTATGTGCTTTTCCACGGTGAAGAGAAAAGTGAGTCTAAAACTTCTCGTCTGCTTAAAGAAGCAGAGCAATCAATCGCTTCTGCTGAAACCTCGGTAAACAAGGCTAATAGTATTGTGCCCATATCTTACAAGTAGCCTTAGTTCTTAGGTTAACCATTCCATATTATCCATCAAAATATTGTTTTATCTAGATTTTCTTAAAATTTGGGTAAAAGACTGTATGTATAGAGACAAAATTCATGAGAATGAAGTTTATCGCCTATGATCCCAATTCTGGGGAAAAATTAAGCTTAAAAGAGCATATCCACCATATGGATAAATACACCACTTATATCTTTTTTAGTGATGAAAATGACAATATGGTGTTCAATCCCCAGAAAAAGCAAGTTTTTGAAATTACTCAATATACTTCTAATATGATGGTTGAAATTTCAAGAAAGTTATATTACCTCATTGGTGAGTATTAAGAATTCTTTTTAATTCAATCTTAAGTTAAATACTTTAGTAGAATAGTCAGGTTTTGTGGACTGAGCTATACTGCAAGCATATCTTCTGATTTAAATGAATTTATTGAGTCAGAGAGCTTAATTCCTGAAATAAGCAAGATAGTCATTTTCAGTTTTACAGTCCGTATTCTTCCCCAAGGTGCGGACTTTTTTTATAAAAAATAAAACATGAGTAAAGCATAGGATTATTTCTATTTTTTATTAACTTAAAACTTTTTATTTACTTGCGTTATATGCTCCTTACTTTTTGATTTAAAATAATTTTTAGAATAATAATTTTATATTTGTATGAGTTGTTGAGTTAAATCAAAGTCTTTTATTCTCTTACGCTCTTTTCTATGTCAGAATTATTTAAATACTTACTTTTATTGTTTGGCTTTGCCAACCCTCCATCGCATTTTTGCAGGTACTCCCATGTTTTATAGTTTTTATTCATCTATTCAGCTATTTATTCAGCTTCCCAACCAGACAGATTAAGGACATAAATATAAAAAGGGAATGCATAAAATGAACTTAGAAGTACGTTGGGTAGAAGACCTTTTGACACTTGAGCGTGAGCGTTCTATTTCAAAAGCAGCCGAAAAACGATTTATTAGTCAATCCGCATTTACGCGTAGAATTCAGCAAATAGAAGAGATGATCGGAGCTGAAGTTATTATTCGAAATAATAAAAATAATATTGAATTTACAGACATTGGGCGGATTATGCTGGTGATGTCTAAAAATATTGAGAAGCAGGTAGAAGAAACAGCAAAGCTGATTAAAAACATCAAAAATGAAACCGAATCTACGATTCGTTTCTGTGTTGTCCACTCATTAGCATCAGGTTTTTTAACCACTTTTTTAAAAAAATTCCCAACATTTATGCGTGATTTAAAAATCGAAATTGTCGCGACGAATAGTGGTGAAGGCTTATCTCTTTTAAAAGAAGGTGCCTGCGATTTTATGATTTGTTATGCAGATCGATCTAATATTAATCGAGTTGGTGATGATATTTTAAGTGGCATCAAGATCGCTGAAACAGAGATTGTTCCAGTGTCAGCTACCGAAGCAGATCATACGCCTAAGCATACAATTCAGAGTAATTTTTCATTACTTGCTTATAGTAAACATGCTTATTTGCGCAAATTGGTCGATCAATTGATTGAAGGTAAACTGATCTATAAAACCTTATATGAAACTGACAATGCCACCAACTTGAAAGAGCTTGTATTACAAGGTTTAGGTGTAGCATGGATTCCAAAAATTAATGTAGAGGAAGATCTCGCTACTGGAAAATTGGTCATGTTGGACCATAACGAATATTGTCTGCCACAAGATATTTATATTTTTAAAAATAACTTGAGTGATAACAAATCAGTTCAGCAAATCTGGAAGGGCTTCCAAACTCAGCATGATTAAAATTTATAATGATATGTGATGTCCTCAAGATATTTACATACAAAGTAATCAATTAAAGAGCTCATACCTTTGTCTTTATGATGAAAGGCTTTATAAAGCATTGCTCATGGTCTAGATTCTTTGTTAATTTAGACCATATATCAATAATTCAGAAATCTAGTGAGCATTTTTAGATATGCTGTGCCTGATTTTATTCCTTTTGAATGGATTATTTGATCCAGACGGAGACAATTTTGTTTGATCTAGATAGTAGATTACTAAATATTTTTTATCATATTTATCGGTTTAAAAGTGTTTCAATGGCTGCTGATGCTATTGGCCTTACACAACCGAGTGTTAGTAATGGACTGAACAAAATCCGTCAGCATTTTAATGATCCACTTTTTATTCGTGTTGGGAATGAGATGATCCCAACCGAATTAGCAAAAGAGATTTTTCCACTCATTAGTGAAGTTATTGATAAAGTAGAAAGCATTAATAATTTTAGCGTGAATTTTGATCCGCTAACTTCAGATCAGCTTTTTACAATTGCCATGACAGATGTATCTCATCTGGTTTTATTACCGCAATTAACAAACTATTTAAAAGAAAAAGCCCCTTTAATTCGCTTGAATATTAGGCCGATTACACCAGAAACCAGCTATCAAATGGCAAATGGTGAGATTGATCTTGCAATTGGTTTTTTACCCCAATTAGAAGAAGGCTTTTATCAACAAAAGTTTTTTAAACAACATTATGTTGTGATTAGCTCTAAGAGCCATCCTCGTTTAGACCCAAATAATTTTACTTTAGATGATTATATGCGCGAGTATCATATCGATATTGACGCGGGAATTGGGCATTACCATATTAAAAATGAATTACAGAATAAAGGATTGGATCGAAATATTTTAATTCGATTACCGAGCTATCTTGGAGTGGGATTAGTCGTACAAGAAACAGATGCGATCGCAACGGTACCGTATTATTTAAGCCAAGTCTTATTGGTGAGAGAAAATTTACAGATTTTACCTGCACCTCTAGACTTTCCAACTTATGATGTTAAACAACATTGGCATATGTCTTGCCATCATAAAAGTAGTCATAAATGGTTCCGTCAAACCTGCTATGAACTTTTTAAAGTCTAAAAAAAGAAGATGTAAGAAAAATGCTTACATCTTCTTGGTAGTTTGATTTTTAGATTTCAATCGCGACAGCTGTAGCTTCACCACCACCTATACATAATGCAGCAACACCTTTCTTTTTACCAAGGCGTTTTAAAGCATAGATAAGAGAAAGAATAATTCTTGAACCAGTTGCGCCAATTGGATGGCCTAAAGCACAAGCACCGCCATGGACGTTTACTTTTGCTTCATCAATGCCGAGTTCATGAATTGGCGCCATTGCTACCATTGCAAAAGCTTCATTAATTTCCCAAGCATCTACCTCATCAACAGACCAGCCAGCACGCTCAAGTACTTTTTGAATTGCACTAATCGGAGCAATGGTAAATTCGCTTGGATGTTGTGAGTGAGTAGATGTTGCAACAATTTTTGCCAAAGTATTTAAACCATGACTTTGAGCATATTCTTCAGTGGTGAGTACTAAAGCAGCAGCGCCATCAGAAATTGAGCTTGAGTTAGCAGCTGTAATTGTCCCATCTTTACTAAAAGCTGGACGTAATGTTGGGATCTTCTCAAGATTCGCTTTTAATGGCTGTTCATCTTGATCGATAACTTCAACACCTTTACGTGTTTTTACTTCAACAGGAACAATCTCTTCTTTGAAGTAACCTTCCGTAATCGCAGTTTGCGCTTTTTTAAGTGAAGAAATTGCAAAGTCATCCATTTGCTCACGGGTAAAGCCTTTGGTATTTGCCATGTCTTGAGCAAAAGAACCCATTAAGCGGCCTGTTTCTGCATCTTCAAGACCATCTAAAAACATATGGTCCTTAATTTCACCATGACCCATACGGTAACCACCGCGAGCTTTCGGTAAAATATAAGGTGCATTGGTCATAGATTCCATACCGCCAGCTACAATAATATTGGCACTGCCTGCTTTTAGAGTATCAGATGCCATTAACACCGCTTTCATGGCAGAGCCACATAGTTTATTAATGGTAACTGCGCCGACATGATCAGGTACACCAGCTTTACGCATCGCCTGACGAGCAGGACCTTGACCTATACCTGCACTCAATACACAACCAAAAATAACTTCATCTACTTGTTCAGGTGCAACACCAGCACGTTGGATCGATTCACGGATAACAGCAGCGCCAAGTTCTGGTGCAGTTAAAGCCGATAGACTGCCTTGAAAACCGCCCATTGCAGTACGGCTACCTGAAACTATAACAATTGAACTCATCTTAATATCTCTTATTGATATATTTGCTAAATTTGCCTTTAGCCGAAACTAAAGGCGCCAGTAAATTAAAAAGTAGGTGGGGTGTAGCTAAGTGTTCTTCCAAAGAACCACAATAAAAACAAAACTAACGGAAAATGCACAACGAGCTGAGTGACTGTAAAACCAATCACATCTTTTGCTTTTAGTTTTAGAATGCCTAACATTGGAAGCATAAAGAACGGATTGATTAAGTTCGGTAAAGCTTCGGCTGCATTATAAATTTGTACAGACCAGCCTAAATGAACTTTCAAATCATTTGCTGCCTGCATGACATATGGGGCTTCAATAATCCATTTTCCACCGCCAGATGGCACAAAGAACCCAAGGATGGCAGAGTAAATTCCCATCACAATTGCAAAGGTTTCTTTTGAGGCGATTGAAACGAAAAACTCAGCTATATAATGCGACAGCGATAAATCTTGACTGTTTAAAGCTTGCGTCATAATAAAGGCGATGCTTCCATAAAGTGGAAACTGAATTAAGATTCCTGAGACAGCCGGAACTGCCTTTGAAACAGCATTTAAGAAGTTTCGTGGTGTGCCATGTAATGCTAAACCAAGCATTAAAAACACAAAGTTGTAGGTGTTAAGGCTTGAAATGGCAATGATTGGATTACTTTTTGAAAACTCAAAAAACATCCAGATTAACCCTAATGCGACCACAATAATCGTTAAGATAGGCGAGTTTTCTAACCAGTCACCTGGACGATTAGATTTCTCATCATGGGGTTTGTCTTCTTCAAATTGAACATCAAAACTATCAATCGTTTTAACATTATTACCTTTTGGAGCTGACCAGTAAGCGATTGCGATTGAAACAATCACCAAAATAATGGTCATCGCAATTGATTGCCAAAGGAAAATCGTTTCAGTAAATGGAATAACCCCAGTTAGGTTGTAAATTGACTCAGGTAAACTAGTTTTATTCGCTTGAAGCTGTGCTGCCGAAGAGCTAATTCCCAGTGCCCATGTTGCACCCATACCAATAATCGCAGCCGCAGCCGCAGCGCGGTAATCCATATTCAGCTCTTTACGTTTCGCTAATGCAATCACTAAAAGTGCTGTAAGAATCGTGCTTACTGCCCAGTTGACTAGAGAAATTAATAAGCTGACAGTTGCAACTAAAACAATAGCACCACGTCCCGAATTTGGAATACGTGCCATTTTTTGTATTAGGAACTTTACGGGCTTAGATACAGAAACGACATAACCTACAATGATGAGCATCGTCATTTGCAGAGTAAAGGGAATAAGACTCCAGAAACCGTTACCGAAAGAAGTCGCGACATCGTGAATAGGCGCACCAATACCTAAAGCGGCAACTGACACGATAATGACGCCAAGTAGAGCAAAAATATATGAATCAGGAAACCATTTTTCAGACCAGTCACTAATCCGAAGAGCAAATCTTTCAAAAATTCCTTGCTGTTTTTCCATAGCTGAAAAAATCCTTCTCATTCTTATTTATAGACAGCACATCCGGTGCTTTAAAGGGCTAAGACTCAAGCTCACTTTCTAACTTAAGTCTTATCTAGCTTACTAAAAATTAAAATTTACGCGACTAAGGTTTTATAAAACTCAACGCCAGTAGCAGCTTGAATCTGTTCAAGCGTGACATCTTTGGCAAGTTCAATCAGCTCTACACCTTGTGGGGTAATATCCATTACACCTAAGTCAGTAATGACGCGATGAACCACGCCTTTACCTGTTAAAGGTAAACTACAGTTTTTTACAATTTTTGGTGTACCATCTTTGGCACAGTGTTCCATAAGCACTACAACTTTTTGGACACCAACAACCAAGTCCATTGCACCGCCCATACCTTTGACTTTCTTGCCAGGAATCATCCAGTTCGCTAAGTCACCATTTTCAGAAACTTCCATTGCTCCTAAAATTGCAATGTTGACGTGGCCACCACGGATCATGGCAAAAGATTCTGAGCTTGAGAAAAAAGCAGCACCAGGACGAGCAGTAACTGTTTGTTTACCGGCGTTAATTAAATCAGCATCAACAGTTTCTTCAGTTGGGAACTCACCAATGCCTAATAAACCGTTTTCAGATTGAAGCCAAACATTGATATTTTCAGGAATATAGTTAGCAACTAGAGTAGGTAAGCCAATACCTAAATTGACATAAAAACCGTCTTCAAGTTCTTTTGCAGCACGTTGTGCCATTTCATTGCGTGACCAAGCCATTTTATACTGCCTCCGTGCTTAAAGTTTTATGCTCAATACGTTTTTCAGGTGACACATTAAGTACAATGCGGTTTACATAGATACCCGCTAAATGGATCTCATCCGGATCTAATTCACCAATTTCAACAACCTGTTCAACTTCGGCAATTGTAATTTTTCCAGCCATCGCACATTCAGGGTTAAAATTCTGAGCAGTTTTACGGAATACTAAGTTACCAGCCTTGTCTGCCTTATAGGCCTTAACAAGAGCTACATCTGCTGTTAAAGATTCTTCTAAAATGTAGTTTTTTCCCTTAAAGGTACGTTCTTCTTTACCTTCGGCAATGAGTGTACCAACGCCAGTTTGTGTATAAAACGCCGGAATTCCAGCACCGCCAGCACGTAACTTTTCAGCTAAAGTACCTTGCGGAGTAAGTTCTACATCAAGTTCACCATTTAAATATTGGCGCTCAAATTCTTTGTTCTCACCAACATAAGAAGAGATCATTTTTTTGATCTGTTTGGTTTGAAGCAAAATACCTAAACCAAAATCATCTATACCAGCGTTATTTGAAATACATGTGAGACCAGTCACACCACTTTGCTTAACTGCAACAATCAGTTTTTCCGGAATTCCACATAGACCAAAACCGCCTACGGCAAGTGTTTGATTATCTGCAATAACGTCTTTTAGTGCTGCCTCTGCATTGACATAAACTTTATTCATTCTATTGTTATCCTATATCCCTTAGTAATCTTAGTTTTAGCATCACATTTTGTGTTATAGAAGTTAATTTTTTTAAAGGATTAATAAGTATAATCAATGAATGGTTTCAAATTGCCTACAAAAGATCAGACACATATAATGTTTAAACTTTTAAAAATTTTTATTAAGATATTGAAAATTATAACAATTAAAAAAATAACTTAGCATTGAGCTTAGCTCATCCTAAAATGCACTCTTTAATTTTTAAAATTTATATTGAACTAAAGCCTCAATAAATTGAGTCGAAATATTTGAAATTTCAAAGTTCTTTTTATAAACAATTCCTACAGTCTTATGAATAGTTTCATCCTTTAACTCAATGAGTACGTTATGTTTTTTATCAATGTGTTTAGCAAAATGCCTTGGAATTGCACTCACCCCAATTCCATAAGCCACAAAGCTTGAGAGTGATGAAATTTGATGACATTCGACTTTTAAATCGAGCGTTATATTATTTCGCAAACAATTTTGCTCAACTAAATAACGAACAATTGAAGGTTTTTGCAATGTCACGAATGGATTTGAACAAAGCTCTTGCCATGTAATAGAAGATGATTGAGCGAGTGGGTGAGTCTTTGGTAATAGAGCTAAGAAATCTTCTTCAAATAGTGGTTTGAACTCTAAGCCTTCGGTGAGATCCGGTTCGAAGCAGATGCCAAGCTCGAAAATACCATCTTGTACTTTTTCTATAATGGTTTCATTGGGAATATCGTGAATTGAAAAGTTAAGATTGGGATGAAGTTCTAAAAAGTGGTGAATTACTTCAGGCAGAATTGCATGAGTCACGAAGGGCATTGAAGCGATACTTAAGGTTCCACGATTGAGCTTAAAACGTTGTTTAACATCGTTTTCCATTTCATCCCAATTGGCGAGTAATTTTTTTGCATATGGAATGAGTGATTTGCCTTCTTGAGTAAGCTCAACTCGGCGTGTATTACGGTTAAACAGTTTACCGCCTAATTCTTCCTCTAAGCTTTTGATGGTAAGACTTAAGGCAGATTGGCTTAGATGTAGCTCTAAAGATGCATTGGCATAGTTGAGTGTACGCGCAAGGGCTAAAAAAGCTTTTAGTTGTTTAAGCGTCATTTCTATCCTTTAGATTGTCCAACTCACCTAGAAGGGTAATTTATACGAAAATTTGTCTAATATGATGTTTTTTGACAAAAAATATGAAAAAGATGTAGAGAACAATGATACAAATTAACTCATAAAACATAAAACCGGACTTTTACCGCCAGTACCTACATTAAAAACTGAAATGTAAGATTAATAAATATTAAATACATTACTTAAACCACCTTCGGGTGGTTTTTCATTTTCTGAACTGTTAAATTTTATTCATAATTAAAATGGATAATTATCATGCAAAAGATAATTGCATTAAGCTTAGTTTTTTTATTAAGTGGGTGTAAAAGCCCAACTACTCAAATGGTCAATAATAAATTTAGCCAAATGCAGCCTTCAATACCCTCAGTGTCAGGCATATGGACGATTTCAATCGGCCCAAGCATATCAACAATAAAACTTGAAGCAGATGGCAATGGAATACTTTGTGACGATACTAATGGACATGTTGTATTCAACAAAGTTAAGTATGCAAATAATATGATTTACATTGAAAATGGTATGATTCTAGACGTTAAGACTCTTAACAAAGATATAATTGAAGCTAGAACAATTTTAAGTGCCTCTAGTTCAAATATGATCTACAAAGCTGATAATGACTTAAAGGCAGCTTCATTAAAGTGCCCTAAAGAAATATAGATACTACTTTCCACATTTATAATTATATTTTCTCCATCTCTTAGATGGACTTCATCTAAACTCTCTATCATCTTAATGTTCTCTTTATTTGGATAGTATTATTGATATATAATTGTTTTTTAATATCTTTAAAATATAAGAAATGAACTTAAAATATTTTTTCTATTGTTTCTCTATGCTCTTAGGAGTATGTAGCGTAGGGATGATAATTGCTTTCAGTGCAAGCCATATTCTTAATATAATGAATCCTTTTTTCATAGCGTTGTTTGGAATAGTGGCACTGACTACTTCAGGTTATATTTTCACTGCTAAAGCAACTGAAAATAGGTATAAAAATGCTCTTTATATTTCAATCATTCTTTCACTTATACTGACGATATTTTCTGTAAGGAAAAATAACGATATTACTAGCATCTTTTCTAGTTTTATTGCTTTGGTAATAACACTCCAATTGGGTTCTCTTATTTATTATTTAATTCACCGTACTAAAAAAGTTGTTTAACTTTTAACATCTTTCATAAGGTTCAAGATGTAATTAATTACATCTTGTTTCCCAAATTGAGTGCGGTCTGTGTGGCTAAGCATTTATGGATGTATGGATGGGAGTTTAGTATGGAATAGCTCTATTAGCTCATTATTAATTAGGATTAAGTGAAATTCATTATGAAAATTTTAATAAAATTTATCTTAAGCTTTTTATTCTGCTTTGCACTAAATACTTATGCACAAGAAGCTAGAAATTTTAAAGAATTACAATATCAAGAGGTTAAGTGGATTCAACCTCCAAGTATTAGCATCAGTAATGATGAGCTACAAGGATATGATAGAAACGTTGTGATAGCAGCAGAAACTAATATAAGTGGTAAAATTACAGCAGTTAAATTGATGCAAAGTAGTGGGATTAATAGTATAGATTTAAAGTTACTAACTGCAGTGCGGAATGCAAGATTTTCACCTTATCAAGAAAATGGAATTTTGTATCCGGTCCGATTTGTACAACCTTTCCAATTAGAAGCATCTAGAGAACCAGAATTCAAGGTTTATCCAGAAATAAAAGTAAATAACGAAGATCTATATGGTCAAAATAGATCAGTATCTCTTTCTACAGAAGCTGATGTGAACGGAAGTATAACTAGAGTTGAAATTCAAAAAAGTAGTGGGTTTATTAAATTAGATAATTTCGTGCTTGATGAGTTTCGTAAAAATGCGAAATTCTATCCACTAAATATTAATGGAGAACCTTATCCTATTCGTAAAACAGTTACTTATAATTTTCCCTTATCTAGTACCTCAAGTGAAGCTGAAACATATAAAAAGTTTCCTGAATCATTTAAAGTTTATTGGTTAAAAGCTCCATCGCTTACTATTTCGGGAACAGAGCTTGCAGGAAAAAATAGACTTGTGCTTTTAAATGTTAAAGCTGATGAATGGGGAGTAATTACCGAGGTTGTTTTAACTCGAAGCAGTGGGTTAGCAGAGCTTGATGAAAAATCTATGAATGCTGTCAAATTAGCTAAATTGAAACCTTATAAAATAAATGGAAAACATGTTCGTTTCAATGTAACTCTACCTCTAATATTCAGTCTTAAGAACTAGTCTAATATTAATAAGTTTTCATAGAAAATAATTTATTTAAATAAGAAGGAGAGGCTATTCACATATATTTAAATAATTATATAAATTTTCAAACTATATAGCTGATTATTTCTTTGTGTGACATTTAGTAAATAATTTGTTAAGTTATGTGAAATTTATAACAAACGGTTAAAAACTCATGATGAAAATATTAGCTACAAGTTTAATTGCTTTAAGTTTAGTTGGGTGCGCAACATCAAGGGGCTTAATTGAAATACCTCAAGGTCAAAAACTAAATCAATCCCAAAATATAGTTGCACAAGGCAAATCGATTATAGTGAAGGTTGAGGATGATCGAAAATTTCAAGATAAGCCTGCATTAGCTGATATTCCATCTTTAAAAGGTGAGCAATCTAATGCAACAGCAGAAGAAAAAGCCCGAGCCGTTGCTCGTAAAAGAAATGGATATGGAAAGGCTTTAGGGGATATACTTTTAAAGGATGAGACTGTATCACATTTGGTTGATAAACGTGTTTCTGATGCATTGCAGCAGTCGGGATATAAAGTTCTTACCAATAACCCCACTAATGAAGCAAATGCTGATCTGATACTTAATATTAAAATTAATAAATTTTGGTCGTGGTTCCAGCCTGGATTTGCCTCAATCAAAATTAATTCTGAAATTGATACCGAAATTTTAGATGCCAAACACCCTAATCGCCCACCATTTAAAATCTATAGTAAGGTAACTAGATCAGCTCAAGTAGCGAACGAGTCAAAGTGGGTTGAGAATATTGACAACGTGCTCAATGACTACGAAAAGAAACTGATTGTCGAGCTTTCTAAACAAATTCAGTAACTTTCATTAGGTATTTGATATTTCTTTAAATTAAAAAGCACTTTAGGGTGCTTTTTGTATCTTGGTATTTTAGCCCGTAAGCGGTATTAATATTGAGAGAGGTAGAAAAGTGAGCTAAGAATTACAAATAACTTTTGTAATGAATTGTGGTAGATTTTTAATAATTAAGCTTTTGATAATATTTTCGTATACCATTACCTGAATTAAAAATAATTAAAATCTCTAAGGTAAAATTGAATGAATAAGATAGCCGGAATTTTGATAGTTGCTCTTCTTTTTTGTATTTTTGCTAACTGTGAAAGTTTCAAATTATTAAAATTTGATCAAAACACAAGTGCTAAAATTAACAAAACTCTTCCTAAAAACTAATCCATCTAAGGGTGGTTTTTTTATATCTTGAACCTTTAAATTTTATTTTTAATAATAAAGGTAATTTCATGAGAACAACATTAATTGGAGCTTTATTCTTAACATTTGGAGCCTCAGTAAGTGCCGCATCAAAAATTGAAAAAGAGGAAACAAAAAACTTTTCAACAATGAAGCAGTGCATTGAATGGTTAGATTCTAAATATCCAAATAGTAAATGGCATGACAACAAAGGTACTTCTTGGAAATTAGAAAATAATAATTCAAATTTTCTATCTGGATTTACTCATATTCCTAGTGAAGAAAATCAAAAACTTATACAGTCGGTTGCCATTTATTGCAAATTAAAAGAAACAAGCACCGAAGGCCTATTCTATGAAGGAAAGTATATCGTTATAGAAGCTATTTAAACTCAAATTTTGATTGACTTAACCCACTCATCAAGTGGGTTTCTTATTACCTAGAATAAAAGTTGAAGCTGTGTGAAACTTGCGTATATATAGCTACTCAAAGCTTTTAGTTATTTAAGCACTATTTTTTCCTTATATTAGTTAACTCAGCAATTACTTCAGTAAATTTTCCCAACAAAACTCATCTGTGTTGTTAGCAAAGTATAGAGCCATTCCAA
The DNA here is from genome assembly GCF_000588515.1 of Acinetobacter sp. 826659. Lineage (NCBI taxonomy): Bacteria > Pseudomonadati > Pseudomonadota > Gammaproteobacteria > Moraxellales > Moraxellaceae > Acinetobacter > Acinetobacter sp. 826659. The sequence goes on from NZ_JFYD01000005.1 coordinate 301,952, forward strand.
CTATATGGAAAAACAAATAACCTAGCCAAATTGCTTGAGGAGCAACTTTTAAGCCTTCTAATAAAATAGTTGTTGAATAGATTGTTAACAAAAAGGTAAAGAGGATGATGTATGTAGTACTCGCTACAAATTTATATTTTGGTGATAATTGAGGAATTTTATAACCAATCAAAATTTGCATACCGCAATTTATGATCAATGAAAGTATAACTACAAGGATTTGTGGCATATTTAGATATGTTAAAGAGAGTTGCGTAATTATGAAAATAATTTGCCACAGTACAAACATCCCTAAAGGGTATATTATAAATTTAATCCACATCATATTTTGTTTTCTTATCAAGATTTTACATTGTTATTCTATTGAATAATCTAAATTAAATAAATGCTATTTTTCAAAAATTTAAAGCACTGGCAGGGGGTTTTTAACTTTCTGAGCTGTTAAATTTTACACATTATTAAAATGGATAATTTCATGAAAAAGATTATTTTTTTAGGATTAGTTCTTGGTTTATTTGGGTGTTCAACAGCTCCAGTTGTTTCGAATACAGCGAAACCAATACCTAATGAGAGAGTGTACAATCAGGACTACTTAAAGAAACAGACTCCTGAACAAGCAAAAGTTACATTCTTAAGAGATAAAGGTTTTCTAGGATCTGGCTGTACTCATGATATTTATGTAAATAACGAAAAAGCATTCTCAATTCGCTCAAACGAAATAGCTACCATTTATCTTGAGCCTAAATATTATATCTTTAGATTAGAAACTGGTGGTGGAATGTGTCCAAATATTGCAACTTCCCAAGAAACAGAAGTCAAATCAGGGGCAGAGATAGAATATCGCATTTTACTTCCATCCGACTTTAATTTAAGACTAACTCGAATGAAATAAGAAAGTAAGATCTTTTATCTAAAGCAAACAAGCAATAATAGATTTTAATTAAACCCACTCGTCATTAAGTGGGTTTTTCTTACTTACTAATAGACATTAATCTAAGCCAAGAAAATATTTATCAAATTATTTTAAAAAATATATTATTTAATTATCTTTATTAAATAATATGTTGGGTATTAATTTAATTTACTCAACAATCAATAAGTTTTATCAAATAATAATAGCTTTTAAATAATAAAATTTTACCAACAAACCAACTTAAGCATTTGTATTGTATGTATATTTTAAAATTTAAATAAATTACATTGTTTTTAAATATTTTAGTGATATTTTATTTTTAAGCTCATTTACCTATTACCACACATGGATATTGTGATTTTTATCATTATAGGTTTGGGATAACCTAAATATCTTTTGGTAATTTTATTGAACCTAATATCTATTCTTTAGGGAGAAGGAATATATGTGGGAATTATTTGTAATTCTATTTTCACTTGGGCTGTTAATGTATACAGCTTACAAGGGCTTTTCTGTCATTCTCATGGCACCAATTTGTGCCTTACTTGCTGTTCTACTCATTAACCCTGCAAATGTCTTACCGTTTTATTCGGGTGTATTTATGCCCAAAATGGTGAACTTTATTAAAGATTACTTTCTTGTATTTTTACTCGGGGCAATTTTCGGTAAAGTCGTTGAAATGTCAGGAATTGCTGAGTCTATTGCACGAACCATTGTGAGATGGATTGGAGCAAAAAAAGCAATTTTAACCGTTGTATTGTTAGGTGCAATTTTAACATATAGCGGTGTAAGTTTATTTGTTGCTGTGTTTGCCATTTATCCTTTTGCAAACCAGCTATTTAGAAAAGCCAATATTCCAAAACGTTTAATTCCGGGAACCATCGCGCTGGGTGCATTTACATTTACTATGGATGCATTGCCGGGTACACCACAAATCCAAAACGTAATTCCAACTACATTCTTTGGCACCAATATTTATGCTGCACCATTTCTAGGAATTATCGGTGCTATCTTTGTTCTATGCATGGGTTTGACTTACTTAGAATGGCGTCGCCGAGCTGCTGCAAAAGCAGGCGAAGGGTACTCTGGTTTTGGCGCAGACAATACGCAGCCTCAAGAAATTGAAGCCGATATGAACTTGCAAAAGAATGGAAGTGCCGCTCGTCAGTTTTTAGCGTTTGTACCCCTTATTCTTGTTGCAGTAATGAACAAATATTTGTCTAAAGCAATCAAAGAGTGGTATCCAAATGGTTTTGATTTTGCCACTGTTGGTCTAGCGGATTACACCGTAGATGTTGCAAAAACTGGTGCGATCTGGGCGGTGGGCCTTGCGCTTATTGTCGGGATTATTTCTGCAATTTTGTTTGATTATCAGCGTGTAGTGACGAACTTCAAAGAGGGCATTAATGCCAGTATTGGCGGCTCACTTTTAGCAGTGATGAATACGGCTTCTGAGTATGGTTTCGGTGCAATTATTGCGTCATTACCGGGCTTTGCACTGATTAGCCATGCAATGAGTAGTACCTTCACAAATCCATTAGTCAATGGGGCTGTGACCACAACCGTTTTAGCGGGTATTACCGGTTCAGCTTCAGGTGGTATGAGTATCGCTTTAAGTGCGATGGCTGAACAATATAACGCCGCGATTTTAGCTGCGGGTATTCCACCAGAAGTCATGCACCGTGTGGTTGCGATGGCATCGGGTGGTATGGATACACTTCCGCATAATGGTGCTGTTATTACTTTACTCGCTGTTACTGGGTTAACTCATAAACAGTCGTATAAAGATATTTTTGCAGTCACGGTAATCAAAACGTTAGCGGTATTTGTGGTGATTACAGTCTTTACCGTAACGGGTATTGTTTAAATCAGCACGTTATAAGTAGTAAGGAGTAAATAAATGACAAAACTTTTAGACGGTAAGGTCGCTTTTATTACAGGTTCTGCAAGTGGTATCGGTCTAGAGATTGCTAAGAAATTTGCTCAAGAAGGTGCCAAAGTTGTTATTTCTGATATGAATGCTGAAAAGTGCCAAGAAACCGCGAACTTACTTAAAGAGCAAGGTTTTGATGCATTATCTGCACCATGTGATGTGACCAATGAAGATGCTTATAAACAAGCAATTGAGCTCACCCAAAAGACTTTTGGTACGGTTGATATCTTAATTAATAATGCTGGTTTCCAACACGTTTCATCTATTGAAGAGTTTCCAACGGCTGTTTTTCAAAAGTTAGTTCAGGTCATGTTAACTGGGGCGTTTATTGGTATTAAACATGTTTTTCCAATTATGAAAGCTCAAAAATATGGCCGTATTATTAATATGGCCTCAATTAATGGCTTGATTGGTTTCGCTGGAAAGGCTGGTTATAACAGTGCTAAACACGGCGTGATTGGCCTAACAAAAGTTGCCGCTTTAGAATGTGCACGTGATGGTATTACGGTAAATGCGCTATGTCCGGGTTATGTAGATACACCATTGGTCCGTGGGCAAATTGCAGATTTGGCTAAAACCCGTAATGTAAGTTTAGACAGCGCACTTGAAGATGTAATTTTGGCAATGGTTCCTCAAAAGCGTTTATTGTCTGTTGAAGAAATTGCTGACTATGCTATTTTCCTTGCGAGTAGCAAAGCGGGTGGAGTAACAGGCCAAGCTGTCGTTATGGATGGCGGCTACACCGCTCAATAATTTAAGTGTTTTAAAAGCCGCTTATTTTAAATAGGCGGTTTTTTATTCGTTAAAATTTACGATAGTCTACTGTTCAAAAGAATGATTTATCTCTACTCTATTTACTTATAAAAATCTAATAAAATAAGTTTGTTAAGGTATGAAATTATACTTTAAAGGTATTTAACTTATTTCCATTTTTAAAATTTAATAGAGTGTGAGAAAGTAATCTTTACTCTCTTTCTTGATTCGATATTTTTCAGGAAAACTCGTCAATTAAAGGATATTAATTGGCATACAAGTTGCTTTTTAAGCAATAAGTTATTTAGCTAGGTGAAAAGGATATGATATCACTCAGCCAACAGATGGAACTCAATCATTATTCACGCAAAGCTGAATTTGCGCAGAATTTGATGTCCACAATTTGTGGTGAACACCGTCTAGATACAATTTACAAAGACACTCTCGATTTTCACTATGACGGAATGCGTTTGCCCAATAAAAAAATGGCGATCGGAACAATCAGTTATGGTGCAAATGTTGCCATTAACATCTCAAATTTAAAAGCATATAGCATTAGTTTGCCGATACAAGGTCGACAAGCTCTCAATATTCGTGGCGCTCATTATCAGTCTGATGAAAACAGAGGCCTTATTGTTTCTAATAACGATCAGCAAGATTTGATTATTGATAAAGATTGTAGAAAATTTCAGGTGGTTATTCCTGAGCGAAGTATGCAGATTGTCCTTGCAGATCTACTGAATAAACCTATAGAAACGCCTATTATTTTTAATCCTGAAATGCATTTGGACTCGGAGCAACTGATTGGTGCATGGTGGAAAAATATTCAGAATTTTTTACAGCTAAAATCGCAATATAGTAATTTTTATGGTTTGCAGATGTTATCTGAAGACTATGAAAATTTTGTAATTAAAGCCTTACTATTGTCTCAAGAAAATAACTACTCTGAAGCCTTAAAGTCACTCTCACATCAAGATGAGCCAGCTTATATCCGTAAGGTTCGTAATTTTATTATTGAACATGCGCATGAAGAAATCTGTGCAGAAGACTTGCAGCGTCTTGCAGGGGTTTCAAAATCAAAATTGTATGATGAATTTCAACAATACTATGGCACCAGCCCGATGTCGTATTTAAAAAAATATCGTCTCCAACAAATTTATAAGATTTTGAGCACTACAGGAGCAGATAGGAAGGTTTCTATTTCAAAGCTTGCGTATGACTGGGGCTTTAACCATTTAAGTCGTTTTTCTCAAGAATATCGCGAAGAATTTGGCGAAAATCCAAGTGAGACTAAAGGCAAAATTTTCTGATATTTAATTTTCCCAATAAAAAAACTGATTTAATTACTTAAATCAGTTTTTTTATTGATTAATATTTATAGACTTTCTTCGAGCTTTAACACTTGTTTGTTTTTAGATTTCTCATAAATCACTTTCAGGCTAAGTGCAATAAATGAGATGAAGGTTGGTAGTGCAAGAATAAAGAAAATACCGCTTAAGCTTAGGTTGAAAGTGAAAATGAGCGAGCCAAAGAAAGCGCCTAAAATTGCACCGATACGACCAATACCATGCATCCATGAAACGCCAACTGCACGGCACACTGCTGGATAGAACATAGCTGCAAGTGGCAGTAATGAAGACTGTGCACCAGCCAGTAATGCACCAATTAAGAAGATAGTAAGACCTAACAAGAAAATATTTGAGCTCACTAGACCTGCAACAATGAATAGTCCAAAAGCGATGAGATATGAATATTTAATGACTGTAGTTGGGTTCAGTTTATCCATGTACCATCCCATAATGGTTGCACCAATCACACCACCAAAAGGGAAAATCGCGGCAATTAAACTAAACTGTTGGGTACTAAAACCAGCTGTTTTTAAAATCGTTGGCATCCAGCTTGTTAAAAGATAAAACACCAACAGACTAGTAAAGCAGCAGAGCCAAAGCATGCTTGAACCCCACAGGTATTTTCCTAAAACCACTTTAACCGGATTTTCATCTGAGGTATTTTCTGCTTGAGTTAAAACAAGTTTTACCGGCTCTTGAAAAGAATGGCCTTGAATATTTTCTAATATACGCTGAGCTTTGTCTTGTTGATGACGTGTAATTAAGTATTGAGTTGATTCAGGTAATTTAAGCAATAAAGCAACCACTAAAATGAGAGGAATGCTTCCGCCAATAATAATAACCTTAGCCCAGCCATAGCTTTCTAATAGATAAGCTGACAACACACCGCCACAAGAAATACCCAGCATAAAACCACAGCCAGCAAGACCTGTAAGGAATGCTTTACGTTTTACAGGCATATATTCAGAGACAATAGTACTGATGTTTGGCATGGCTGCACCTAAACCAACACCTGTAATAAAACGATAAATCATCAAGTCTTGAGTTGAATTAGCAAAGCCACACAAAATCGTAAATATTGAGAACAAAAGACTTGTAAAAACAATGACACCTTTACGGCCAAATTTATCGGACAGAGGCCCCGAAATGATTGCACCAATTGACATACCGACTAAAGCAGCACTTAAAACAGGAGCGAGTTGCGGCTTGGTAATACCCCAATCATCCAGTAAGGCTGGAGCAATAAAACCAATAATTCCCGTGTCTAGACCATCACAGAAAAAGACAAAAAAGCCCAGGATAAAAACCATCCACTGGAGTGGAGACAGTTTTTCGCGATTGATAATCGTGTTTGCATCTATCGTTTTCATACGTATTCCTTATTCATTAAAATTTTTTGCTGTAATTGACGAAGAAACGGTTTTCAGAGAAATCGTTTCCATGTTTAATGTCGTAATTGATGAAGATGTACTGAAGAGCTAAACCTTTGAGGAATGGCTGTTGAAGGGCATAATTGACAATAACGTTTGCTTCACTTTCTTTGTTTTTTAAGCCATCTGCTGTTTTGAAGTGATCGCCGTATACATACTTCAAAGTGGTATTTAGACCCGGTACATGATCTTTAAAGTCATAGCCATAGATGAAGTGATAAGACTTTTCATCTTGTTTGAAGAAACCAGTCGTATTCCAGTTAATGAAATAAGTTTCAGGCAAGAAACCATCTGGTAACGGATAAGCAGACTCACCAATAATTTGCTGATAACCCAAACCAAAACTGTGATTTTTTACTTTAAGTGTTTCTAATAACCCTATATTTTGTGCGTCGATGTCAAATAGATTTCCATTATCTTTAGCATTGAAATATTTGAATTTTGAATTAACTGAAAAATTAGAATATTTCCATATATGGTCAACGCCGACATAATGTTTGTTATATAAATCCTCCATATTCCCAAGGTAATATTCACCCTTCAACGTAGGCGTAAATTGATAGCGAAGATCTAGGTAGTTAAGGCCATCAGAGTAGCCAGTCACACCTTTTGAAGTAAAAGAAAATCGATGAAAATCTTCTTCATTTCGTGGTGATACTTTTTCAATACGGCCAATTTCTGCAAAAAGCTTATCGTTTAGCTGACTTTTAAGATTAGTTCCCCAATAAGACGTTAGAAGTTGTCGACTTGCATCTACAGTGGTTACGGGTAAATCCAGCCATAATTCACCAATGCTGAGTAGTGTCTTGTTATAGCCTAACTTTAAGGTTGCGCCATATTTTAGATAATCAGGTGCTTGGGACTGCGTCGATTTATCGAAAGGTAATACCGTATCTGCAACATGTTTATCTTGGCTTAAACGAACCGCATATTGTGCTGAAGCATTTGCGCCAATTTGAATCGGGGTTCCTCCAATTTCTAACGGCGTATCATGCATATTTGAGTTGTAAAATAGAGAAACTGATTGTGACCAGCTACCTGTGTCTTGTACATCTGGATTGTCATAGTTTCTGTCTATATATGCATTTTTTGATGTAAATTTCCATTCTTCATCCGCTGAATAAGCCTGAGTAGAAAATGCACTACAACATAAAATATTGATGAGCATTAACGTTTTTTGTTGTCCGTAAATTGGCCATGGTCGATGCATAAATAAACGCCTTAATTTAGAAAATGACTGGGCTTTTTTATGTAATCAAACGAATTACATGACTTGATTGAACTATTTTTAGTCAATCGTCACTATCCAATAAGTCCTAATCTTCATCCATTTTTTCCAAATTAGATAAAAAGCATTAATTTAATTTTTTAATTTAAGGTTATGAAATTTATTAGTTTTCTTATTCTTAGGGTTTTATCCAGTTTGATTGATTTTGATAATTGCGCAGAGATTGGATAGTGCTTGCAGCTTTTGGACAGTCTAAAAAAAAATTCGGATAGAAGATAAAGCCATAACAATGTCAGGAGTTGACACTATGGCTGGTCAAACCATTCAAATTAAAACTGCATCTGGAAAGCAGTTCAATGCATATCTAGCGATGCCAGAAACAGGAAAAGGACCTGGTGTGGTGCTTTGTCAGGAAATCTTTGGGGTGAATGCAGCAATGCGGGAAAAAGCAGATTTTCTTGCAGAAGAAGGCTATACCGTTTTAGTTCCTGATCTATTTTGGCGTGTAGCACCTAATATCGAGCTCGGTTATACACCAGATGATTTTCAAAAAGCTTTTGAACTTTATCAGCAATATGACGAAAACCTCGGTGTTGAAGATATTCAAGACAGCTTAGCTTTTTTAAAGACACGACCAGAATGTGATACCTCTACAGGTCTCGGCGTGGTTGGCTATTGTTTAGGTGGAAAGCTTGCTTATCTTGCGGGTTGTCGACTTTCGGAAGTGGCATGTGCCGTAGGTTATTACGGCGTAGGCATTGAAAAAGCGTTAGATGAGTTAGCTAACGTAAAAGGACGTTTGGTTTTACATATTGCAGAACTGGACCAATTTACACCGCCAGATGCTAGACAAGCGATTGTTGATGCAGCCAACCAATATTCAAATGTACAAGCCTATGTTTATGAAGGTGTTGATCATGCTTTTGCACGACCAAAAAGCAATCATTATCACAAACCTTCAGCACGCTTTGCGCATGAGCGTACGGTAACAGCTCTACATGACACGATTGGGCCGAAATATGACTTAGTTGCCTTATGGGAAGAGCATATTCTTCATGAGTTCGATACACGTGACGTACCAGCAACCATGGCAACGATGGTTGCAGAACCTTATGTCAACCATATTCCAACGTTAACTGGTGGTGTAGGCCAAAGCCAGCTTGCTCGTTTTTATCAATATCATTTTGTTCACCAAAACCCGAAAGATATGAAGATCACCTCGATCTCTCGTACGGTTGGCTCAACGCAAGTAGTAGACGAGTTCATTATGAGCTTTACCCACAACGCTGAAATTGACTGGTTATTACCCGGTGTAAAACCAACCGGTAAATACGTCGAGATTCCAATGTTAGGTGTGATCCAGTTTAGAGGGGCAAAGTTGTGCCATGAGCATATTTACTGGGACCAAGCATCTGTACTTGTTCAAATTGGTTTATTAGATCCAACAGGCTTACCAGTTGCAGGTGTCGAGACAGCACGAAAACTTCTTGATGAAGATCTTCCTTCCAATACGTTGATGCCATCTTGGTCAAGTAGCGAAGGCAAGCCAATAAATTAAGGAGTATCTACAATGAATATAGATTTAAAAGGAAAAGTCGCTGTGGTGAGCGGCGGAGCAACACTCATTGGTAAAGCTGTTGTACAAGCTTTGGTGAGTGCGGGTGCTCATGTTGCTATTTTAGATATTGATGGCAAAGGCAAAGCGATTGCAGAAAGCTTTAACCATGACGTGATGTTTATTCAAACCGATTTAACCAGCGATGCGGCTATTCAACAAGCCGTGGCGGATATTCACCAACATTTAGGTGAAGTGAGTTATTTGGTGAATTTGGCATGTACCTACTTAGATGATGGTTTTAAATCTTCACGTCAGGACTGGTTACAAGCACTCGATATTAATTTGGTCTCTACAGTTGAGCTGAGCCGTGCTTTATACCATGACCTAAAAAAGCAGCAAGGTTCAATCGTTAATTTTACTTCCATTTCGGCCAAAGTGGCACAAACAGGGCGCTGGCTATATCCGGTTTCTAAAGCCGCGATACGTCAACTCACACAAAGCATGGCAATGGATTTTGCTGGCGATGGTATTCGCGTCAACTCAGTTTCACCAGGTTGGACATGGTCTCGTGTCATTGCAGAAGTCAGCGGTAATAACCGTGAAAAAGCCGATAGCGTGGCAGCCGATTATCACTTGCTAGGCCGATTGGGTCATCCCGAAGAAGTTGCCAATGTTGTTTTGTTTTTATTGTCACCTGCTGCGAGCTTTGTTACCGGAGCAGATTATGCGGTCGATGGTGGCTATTCAGTGATGGGCCCTGAAGGATCACAGCCCGCCATTCCACGTTTAGCCGAATAGCACAGCGTTTTAAAAGCACATTTAGAAAATTATGGAGAAGATTATGCGCCGTATCGCAATTGTTGGAGCAGGACAGTCTGGTTTACAACTTGGTTTAGGCTTATTAGATACAGGCTATGACGTGACAATGATCACCAACCGAACTGCCAATGAAATCCGCCAAGGTAAAGTCATGTCAAGCCAGTGTATGTTTCATACCGCTTTACAAACTGAACGTGACTTGGGACTGAATTTTTGGGAAGAACAATGCCCAGCAGTAGAAGGCATTGGGCTAGCTTTAGTCAATCCTGAAAATGGTGGTAAAGCATTTGAATGGAGTGCTCGTCTTGAGCGTTACGCTCAATCGGTCGATCAACGCGTCAAAATGCCATATTGGATGGAAGAATTTGAACGCCGTGGCGGTCGATTGGTAATTCAGGATGTTGGAGTAGAAGAGTTAGAACAACTCGCAAACGACTACGAGCTTGTATTACTCGCGGCTGGTAAAGGTGAAGTCGTTAAACAGTTTGAACGTGATGATGTGCGCAGTGTTTTTGATAAGCCTCAACGCGCTTTGGCTTTGACCTACGTCAAAAACATGAAGCCAATTTCACCTTATTCACGTGTGACTTTTAACATTATTCCTGAAGTCGGCGAATACTTTTCATTTCCAGCACTTACCGTTAATGGTCCTTGCGACATCATGGTGTTTGAAGGTATTCCAAACGGTCCAATGGACTGCTGGCAAGATGTCAAAACACCCGAACAACATCTGCAATGCAGTTTGAATTTACTCAAGAAATTTGTGCCTTGGGAATATGAACGTTGCACAAATGTTGAGTTGACCGATGCAGGCGGATATTTGGCTGGATGTTTCCCACCGACCATACGTAAACCCGTTTTGACATTACCGTCTGGCAAGAAAATTTTTGGGATGGCAGATGCCTTAGTGGTGAATGATCCGATTACAGGTCAGGGCTCAAACAATGCTGCTAAGTGTAGCAAAATTTATTTCGATGCCATTTTAGCCAATGATAATCAAAACTTTAGCGAACAATGGATGGTTCAAACTTTTGAACGTTATTGGGCTTATGCAGAAAAAGTCGTAGCTTGGACCAATAGCCTGTTAGCACCACCGCAGCCTCATGTTGTTGAACTATTAGCAGCTGCAAGCCAAAACCAAAGCATTGCTTCAATTATGGCCAATAACTTTGATGACCCGCGCTCTTTTGCCCCTTGGTGGTTTGATGCAGATCAGGCTCAGGCATTCATGGCCTCAAAAACCGCAGCAAAAGTGGCTTAAGGTCAAAATATCAAAGGGAGAATTAAAAATGGACACAATTGAAACTCAAGGTTTACAAAGCATTAATGCTGAAAATCCAAGAGAAATCCGTAATTTACTTGGGCAATTCGCAACTGGCGTTACCGTGATTACAACTCGTGGTAAAGATGGTCGGAAAATAGGTATGACCGCCAATTCATTTTCGTCGCTGTCTTTAGACCCACCATTAATTTTGTGGAGCCTTTCAAAAACAGCGCCAAGTTTGTCTGATTTTGTTGAAGCAGAATATTTTGCCATTCACATGTTGGCGCAGGAGCATCATCAGCTTTCGGGACATTTCGCTCGAGGTGCTGAAGACAAATTTGCAGGCATTGCACATCAACAATGCAATGCAGGCGTTCCAATTTTGTCCGATGCACTCGCAACCTTGGTTTGCCGTAATGTAAATCAGTATGAGGGCGGAGATCACCTGATTTTTATTGGTCAAATTGAACAATACCAACAGCGCCAAGGTGAACCATTGGTATTCCACGCAGGAAAGTATCGGATTGCCGCTGAGCATCCAGAATTAGCAGGTTAATTCACCACAATCACGATCAATCCGGTCGTGATTTTTTATAGGAAATAAGAAGATGAAAAGCACTTTAATTAAACATGGATTTTTAGCAGGGACATTGTTGGGTTTGCCATTGGTTACACATGCCTATGATTTACCGACCGTAAATTTAGGCATGACCAGCTTTCTCGATGGCGGATTACCCGCAGGGCCTGGCTGGTATGCTCAAACCTATTTTCAAAATTACGATAGCAATAAACTGGTCGATTCCAATGGACAAAAAATAGGTTTACCTAAAACAGATTTAAATTATCAAGTACTGGTTGAGCAGATTAGTTATTTATCGAATGTCCGAGTAAAAGATAAAGCCAGCCTAGGTATGAATTTTTTAATTCCTTTTGTCAACAAAATGGACATGGATGATGGCTTGAATAATGCTGCCATTAAGGCCCAAAGTGGCTTTGGAGACATTATGATTGGACCTTTTATTCAGTTCGATCCAATCATGGGTGCACAAGGGCCGAAATTTGTACATCGTTTTGAGTTTCAGGTGAATTTACCTACTGGGGAATACGACCAGCAAAAAGATATTAATCCAGGTAATAACGCTGTTTCATTTGACCCTTATTGGGCTGCCACATATTGGTTTAGTCCAAAATGGACAGCTTCAACGCGTATCCATTATCTCTACAACTTTAAAAATGATGACCCGAGCTATGCGTTTGCTGGAGCTAATGATATGCAAGCTGGGCAAGCAATTCATGCAAACTTCGCAACAGACTATGCTATTACTGAACAGTTCCGTTTAGGACTAAATGGTTATTGGCTAAAACAAATCACCGATACCGAAGTGGATGGTGAAAAAGTTAAAGGTAGACGTGAGCAAGTCTGGGCGATTGGTCCGGGGGCGATGTATAGTTTTTCTAAAAATGATCATTTGGTTGCAAATGCTTATTTTGAGCAAGATGCTGAAAACCGACCAGAGGGAACACGACTACAAGTTCGCTATGTTCACCATTTCTAAGTCATAAAAAAAGCCTTTTATATCAACAAATATAAAAGGCTTTCGTCTATTTTAAACTTAAGAAAAAATTGAAGTAATTAAGCCTGAACCTTCATTGTGACCAGAACGGCGAGTAGACGAAGGTAACTCACCATAGCGGCGTTTATATTCTTGAGAAAAACGGCCTAAGTGAGTAAATCCCCATTTAAATGCAACGTCTGTGACCGATAGATTTTCATTATGCATCAGCTCTAGATGAGCTTGTTCAAAGCGTAATTCTTTTAAATAAGACATTGGGGTCGTCCCCAAATAATTTTTAAAACCAGTAAATAGTGTTCTTACGCTCACGCCAGCATGTTCAGCTAAAATTTCAACATTAAGCGGCTCATGTAAATGTTCTTTAATATAGGCTTCTGTACGCTTCACGAAATAAGGAGAGACGGTTTTTTCTTTATAATGATCAAACTTATGTAATGCGTTATTGGGTTGACCATAAATAAGTGCATTAAACAAATTTGACTCAAACTGTTTAAAAGCTAAAGGATGATGGAGTGGATGTTGCTCACATGCTAAAGCATCCATTAATGTTCTAACGAGCTGTAAAAAGTAGGCTCCACTTTGTGTAGAAAAGTCCAATTTTGGATCAAAAACGAGTAAGTTGTTCTCTGAATCGGCAATGTGCTGACGGCAATGGTAAGTAAAATCATTCTTTGACACTTTTAGAATGAGCTGCGGTGAGTTCGCGTGCCAGCGCATACGTAACGATTGCTGAGGAGAAATAAGAGATGCAACTTGAGAATAAGAAATAAACCTTTGTGAACCAAACTCGATTTCTGCGTAGCCTTGAGTTGGAATTTGAATTAGGTAAAAGTTATCCAGATGATCTGGTTCAATAATGACATCCGCGCCATATTCCAAGCGACTAATAGACAATGCGCCTGTTTTAACATGGTGCATGGTTGCACTGAAATCTCGCTTCTGCTGAGAGATTTTAAGATCATGTGGTTTAAAAATTTGGCCTACATTTCGGCAGGTTTCGCTTAAATCGTGGTGATCAAACACCAGATTATGATTGGTAAAGATAGACTCATTTTGAAAATGACGCCCACTGAGTTCTGGGGAGTTGGCTTGGTTCATATTTATCCCTTTTGGCTCACTCCTGTATTTACTGTGCAAAATATGTGAAACCTTAGCTTTGCAACAGTAAATACGGCACTTAAAAAAATTAAGTTACTCGCAAATTACAATGAGATATAAGCAAAATACAGACCAATTTATCCGCTAATTAATGTGATTTTCTCAAATTTTTACTTCGGATTTTGTCCATCAATTTAATACATTCGAGAAATAGAATAGGGGGATATAAAAGGTGCTATAAGTTAATCTCATCATGATCTTATTCCTTAAGATCTATCAAAATTTATAGCAAATCCGAGTGAGCTGGTCAATTTATTTTGTCGGAATTTATTATTTTATATTATTGATATATAAAAACTTTTAATTTAAATGCAAAAATTCAATATACCCCTTATAAGAGTATATTGAATGATTTCAGGTTTAGTGGTTTTTAAATTATTTATACTTCAACGTGATGTATTACTCTGTAAAAACTTCTCGCTGTAAATACGATAGTTTTGCAAAGATTGTTCATCTAACCAATTTTTAACAGCTTCAATCATTGGCGGTGGACCACATAAATACATATCAAAAGCCTGCTCGGCCAATTGATCTTTATTCAAGTGCTCATGAATATAGCCTGCTTTACCTTGCCATGTTTCAGTTGCTTTAGTTACAATCGGGTGATAACTAAAGTTTGGTAGCTGTTCAGCATACGCATGTAAACGCTGTTGTTCACACAAGTCAGTTTCATTATTTACGCCGTAATACAACTGAACGGCAGGGGAGTTCGGTTGATCCACCAAGTTATCTAGCATTCCCAAGAAAGCTGATAAACCTGTTCCACCCGCCACAAAAACCAGTGGTCGTTCTACTTCACGTAAGTAGAAACTACCAAGCGGCGCTTCAATAAGTAGGCTTTGTCCAACCTGACAACGATCACGCAAGTAATTACTCATAATACCGTCTGGTAAGAGACGAATGAGAAATTGCAATTGATTGGTTGTATTTGGTCTATTTGCAAAAGAATAAGAACGCCAATCTTCAGTATCCGGTATTTGCAAACGAGCATATTGACCCGGCAAAAACTGAAGTTGTTCAGCGTGACTGCTTGCATCAAGATGTAAGATTGCTGTTGTTTCAGAAACCAGCTCAACCGCAGTCACTTTGGTTTCAATTTTTAAAGTATCACCCGCGTTACAGATAGCAGAATCATGATCGAAATAAAAAGCTGCATCTGATTTCACACGCGTCTGGCAAGCTAACATTTTACGCTCAGCCAAATCACGTTCACTTAATGCATCTTCATCAACATATTCTTGTTCATAAATACCAGTTTCACACTGACCCTGACAGGTACCACAAACACCTTCACGACAGTCTAGCGGTAGGTTAATTCCTTGGCGAACTGCTGCATCAAGCAACAATTCGTCGTTATTTACCGAAATGAAAAAGGTTTTGCCATCGGCAAAGTTAAGTGCAACTGAATGTCCCATTTTCATTCCCCTTAAACGTGATAGAAGTCTAAAACGGAATCAATTTTGTCATTCAGCAAAATGCTGTGCTGACGACGAATGCGGAAACCATCTGCTGTTTGACGTAAAAGATAAGTAGCATGTCCGTAAAAACAGCCTTCTAAACCTTGACGGTTATAAAGCGTTTGCCATGCAACTTTTGCTTCAATTAATCCATCTTCCAGTGTTTTAACTCGAATGTTATTCATGCTGTGCAAAGTACGTGGTAACGGCGTTGCAGATGCTGCTTTACCTGTACGAATACGGAATACACGGTCTTCGAGTCCAGTACGGTCCGCATAATAAATATAAGACAAGCCCTGATTTGGATCTTGAACATAGTTATGGTCATCAATCCACTGTGGAATATGATATTCACTATCTTCATCGTAAAGATCTAGGTAGGCATCCCAGTCATAAGCATCGCAAAGCTCTGCCTTTTTGTACAAAAACTGAGATACAGCAAAATGTAGTTCTTGTGACATGGTTACACCTCATCCATTACGGCATTATTTTCAAAAGTAATATCCTGCATTTTCAAGGCTTTCTTGTTTAAGCCGTCGAGCATTAGACGTTGCCAGTGCCCATGTTGGTTTACATAGAGTCCTTCATGGGTAAATTCACGGCCAGTAATGACGGGTTGAATGCCTAAGTCTTGCGAGTTTTTGGTCGCGCCATATTCCCAAGACTGACAACCACGAGAAATATCGCTCCAACGTTCAAGACGTGCCTGAAAACCTTTTTGCTGTTCACGGAATTCAACTAAATCGTCTGGTGTACCAAGGCCCGATACGTTAAAGAAATCTTCAAACTGGCGAATACGGTTACGGCGTGCTTCAGCAGATTCACCTTTAACACCAATGCATTGACTGATGACTTCGGTTTTATTCCATGCCACAGGACGAACGATACGAAGCTGTGAACTAATTTGGTCCATAAAGAATAGGCTAGGGTACAAGTTTAAGTTTCTTAAACGATGCATTGCCCATTCAGCATATTTTTCACCGTATTTTTCAACCATATATGGCATAACTGTACTGTAGCCCGGACGAACTGTCGGATTTGGCATATCACTGAATAAAACACTATGGCCATTTTTAAAGCTAAACCAGCCATCGTCAGTTTCTGAGTCACCGGCACCTAACTTGCTATAGTCAAGCGTATCAAGTTCTTCACCTTTTGATGCATTGACTTGCTGACGATGTTGAACTGTAGAGACATAGTTATAGTGAACAGTGCTGACATGGTAACCATCTAGGCCATTTTCATTTTGTAGTTTCCAGTTACCTGCAAAGGTATAAGATGACTTGCCTTGAAGTACTTCTAGTTCACCTGTTGGCGACTGATTAACCATCAAATCAAGAAACAGTTTTGCATCGCCCAAAAAGTCTTCTAGAGAATCTGTTGCTTGAGTATCAAGGCTTACAAATACAAAGCCACGATAGCTGGCAATACGGCCTTGTTTTAAACCACGGCTTGATTTATCAAAATCTTCACAATATTCACTAGGTGCTTTGACTTTCACCAAACGACCATCTGACTTGTAGCACCATGCGTGGAACGGACAAGTAAATGTAGATTGGTTGCCTTTAGCAACGCGTGTTAAGGTCGCACCGCGGTGTTCACAAGCATTGACCATCGCGTGTAATTCGCCTTTACCATCACGGCTCACAATAATCGGTTGACGACCAATTTGAACTGTTAGGAAATCATGATTGTTTGGAATCTCACTTTCGTGACATGCATAAATCCAAACCTTTTCAAAAATAAGTTCCATTTCCAAGTCAAATAGTTCAGGCTCGGTAAACATATTGCGTGCAATACGAAACACGCCATCATTAGGACGGAAGTCGATACATCCATCTACAAAATCATTCCATTGTTTTAAATTAGATGAGGTCATTGCTCAATCCTCTAATCAATCAGCTTTTAACTGATTGAACCGCGATTAGGCCTTAGCCTCTATCCGTTTTTTCCAGATCTTTATCCACTTTGTGCAGTTTTGATTTTTTAAATGAACTCTTTTTATGAAAGAGTAGAGACTTAAATTTGTATGTGTTTTAACCTATCAAAGTTCCCTATAATGTTAAGAAGCATAAAATGAAATTTTGTGAACTAAGTCTATGAAAGAACAAAACTTAAAATTACAAATTAGAATTCTTTTAGAGCAAAATATTGCATTTGGTCCGGGTAAAGCAGACTTACTTGAAGCAATTGAGAGAACTGGTTCGATCTCACAAGCCGCAAAATCTATGAATATGAGCTACCGCCGTGCATGGCAGTTAGTCGACACCATGAATCAATGCTTTGAAACAGCTTTAGTGGAAACGCAAACAGGCGGAACACATGGTGGTGGGGCAGCTGTCACAGCTTTGGGCCAGAAAGTCTTACAACATTACCGCCAAATGGAAATCAATGCTCGACAAGCCTTAGAACATGATTATCAAATTATGAGTAGCTATTTAAAAGGTTAAGATAAAAGGTTGTTTAGGCATGAAATCTTTTAATTTGGTATAGCTTTTGCTTAATTCAAATTACGTGCTGAAAAAGCACTGCTGCATTCCAGACATCTATAGTTAATGAATTATGCTTTTCATAATCTTCATGTAGCGCTATATTCTTGGGTATATATCGCTGCAAAAACGACAAAAGGTAAAAATAATGGTAAGTGATACGAAGATAAAAAAATTGGCTTTAGCCTGTTCAGTCCTCAGCATCGGATTGGTCTTTAATGTCTCAGCCAAGGCTGAATCGGTTACCGTTTATGCAGCAGCGAGCTTAACCAATGCAATTAATGATTTAGAAAAAATTTATGAAAAACAAAATAAAGTAGAAGTTAAAACTTCGTATGCTGGTTCATCAACCTTAGCTAAACAAATTGAAGCTGGAGCACCAGCTGATATTTTTATTTCAGCAGATACCCAGTGGATGGATTATCTGCAAAATAAAAAACGAGTTGCAGCAAATGACCGTATAAATTTATTAGGTAATCGTTTGGTGTTAATTACCCCAAAAGGGCAGTCATTAAACATAAAACTAGATAAAACGACTGATCCAAATAAAGTGTTTACAGGAAAGGTTTGTACAGGGGATACCAAAAGTGTGCCTGTAGGAAAATATGCTAAACAAGCTTTTACTAATTTAGGTTGGTGGAGTCGTATTGAGCCAAAACTAGTCGAAACAGAAGATGTTCGAGCTGCATTAAACTTTGTTGCACGTGGTGAATGTCAGGTTGGGATTGTTTATGCAACCGACGCTGCAATTAGTAAAGATGTGAATGTAGCTGGTGTATTTCCGGAAAATACGCATTCACCAATTATTTATCCTGTAGGGATAGTTAAAAAGAATTCAAACTCAGCAAAGTTCTATCAATTTTTACAAAGCAATCAAGCCAAAGCTGTTTTTAAAAAATATGGCTTTAGCGTGTTGGCTCCAGTAAAACCATGATGTTTTCTTTAACCCCAGAAGAGCTCAGCGTGCTACAACTTTCTTGTAAGGTGGCAGCGAGTTGTCTTGTAGTTAGTATTATTCCTGCGATTTGTGTGGGATGGTTTCTAGCACGTAAAGAGTTTTGGGGTAAATCATTCATTGAAACATTGGTATTTTTACCTTTGGTACTTCCACCAGTTGTACCTGGTTATTTACTTTTGCAAGTTTTTGGCAGTCGCGGCATTATTGGGCAATATTTGGCACCGCTCGGAATTGATTTTGCATTTAACTGGAAAGGCGCTGTTCTTGCTTCGGCAGTGATGGGTTTCCCGCTACTGGTGCAATCTATTCGACTAGCAATTGAATTGGTCGATCAGCGTTTAGAAATGGCAGCAAAGACATTAGGAGCTTCATCTTTAGGGGCATTTTTTCATGTCACTTTACCTCTTGCCAGCAGTGGCATTTTAGTTGGTGCTATTTTATGTTTTTGCCGTAGTTTAGGTGAGTTTGGGGCCACCATTACCTTTGTAGGTAATATTGCAAATGAAACACGGACTTTGCCTCTAGCCATGTATAGCTTAATGCAACAACCCGATACCGAGGCCGCTATTCAACGGCTTATTGTTTTATCGTTGAGTGTGGCTTTTTTAGCGCTATGGTTTGCACAGTGGTTTCATCGTTATCAAAAGAAGCGCTTAGGGCGGTAAAATTATGTTGATTGATTGCCGTTTTGAGCTACAAATGGGCCAATTTCATATTGAACCTAGTTTCCAGTCAGATGCTGCTGTTATTGGACTATTCGGTGCATCGGGTTCAGGTAAAACATCGATTTTACATGCCATTGCAGGCCTGAATACTCCGCGTAATGGACTCATTAAAATACAGGATCAAACATGGTTTGATTCAGATCAAAACATTAATTTGAGCACCCAAAAGCGACATGTTGGATTGGTTTTTCAAGATGCTCAGCTTTTTCCGCATAAAACGGTAAAGCAAAACTTATTATTTGGTCTTAAGCATCTTTCCCAACAAGAACGTCACTTTGAAGCAGATTATATTATTGAGTTATTAAAGTTAGGGCACTTATTACAACGTATGCCCATTAAACTCTCAGGAGGGGAAAAACAGCGCGTGGCACTAGGTCGAGCATTGTTATATTCACCTAAACTGTTACTTCTAGATGAGCCTTTATCAGCATTAGATGCGAATCATAAAGCTGAAATTATTCCTTTTTTTCAGAAAGTAAAAGAGGAAATAAAAATTCCAATGATTTATGTGAGTCATGATATTCAAGAGATTAAACAACTGACCGAAACAATGTGGATTCTATAATTTTTCATTTTTTATACGCATTTCCAAACTTACAAGATTCAGGATTATCGAGAACTCATTCTTAGCCTGCTGGAGATTGAACCCTAAAAGTTACTAGGTTTGATAAACCATAAATCAGATTTTAGCCGAATAAATCAAAACCTGCCTTATTGAAAATGATTATTAACAATAAAATATTTCTGACCTTCTAATTTAATAAAAATAATATAAAACAACAATTTAATTTAAAATTTTAAGCTAAAGCTCATTTGCCTAAGATCATAAATTAATCTTTTATTTTAATTTACTCTTGATAAGAATGATAATTATTTGCAATTATATTTATAGATTTCTTTATAATATAAATTGGAGTATCCACATGCGCTCTACCATCGTGGTCACAGGTGCTGCAAGAGGGATAGGAGCGGCTATTGCCAAGCAACTACTAGATCAGGGCTATCATGTTATTGGTATTGACCGACAAGAAAATCCTAAACAATGGGATATCAGCAAAACAATAACGCCAGATCAAACTTCACAATGGCAAGGCATCTCACAAGACATTACCCATCAACAAGAAACACAAACTTTAATTTCAGAGCTTTTAGAAAGATACGAAATTACGGGGTTAGTAAATGCAGCAGGAGTATTAATTATGCGCTCCATGCTTGAAGCCAAAACGGAAGATTGGGAAACACTTTTTGCGGTCAATGTCATGGCACCTATCGCGATCAGCCAACAAGTTGCTAAACATTTTTGTGCAAAAAGGCGGGGTAGCATTGTCACTATTAGTTCAAATAGTGCGCGTATGCCGCGTATGCAACTTGGTATGTACGCCACCACTAAGGCCGCACTGAGTCATTTTTGTCGCAATCTGGCACTTGAAATCGCGCCTTATCAAGTCAGGCTGAATATTGTTTCACCTGGATCTACTCTCACTCAAATGCAGCAACAACTCTGGACAGATAATGCACCTCCACCTGCAGTAATTGATGGTGATTTGAGCCAGTACCGAACAGGTATTCCCTTAAGAAAACTCGCGCAACCAGATGATATTGCCAATACCGTGATCTTTTTACTCTCGGACCAAGCCGCCCAAATTACGATGCAAGAAATAGTGGTAGATGGGGGAGCTACACTTGGAGTCTAAAGATTACTTCAGCACAACAACCATCTGAAATTAAAAATATTTTGAAAGATAGAAAAGGAAAATACTAATGAGTATTCCAAAGATTGCAAGTTATAGTATGCCCCAAGCCCATGAATTTACTCCCAACAAAACAAATTGGTTATTGAATACCAATCGAGCTGTTTTATTGATTCATGATATGCAGCAATATTTTTTAGATTTCTATGACTTAACTCAAGAACCTATTCCAGAGTTAATTAAAAACACCAAAGCATTAATTGATGCTGCTCGCCAATCTAATATTCCCGTTGTTTATACAGCACAACCCGGCAATCAATCACCTGAACATCGACAGTTATTAACTGATTTTTGGGGACCTGGTTTAAAGAACGAGCCGAGCTTTACACAGATTTTGCCAAAAATTTCACCTCAAAAAAATGATACGGTTCTTACCAAGTGGAGATATAGTGTTTTTAAATTTTCACCTCTCGAACAACTCATGCGGGAATCTGGTCGCGATCAACTGATTATCTGCGGGGTATATGCACATATTGGTTGTCTTATGAGTGCTGCTGAAGCTTTTATGCTAAACATCCAACCATTCTTATGTGGTGATGCACTAGCTGACTTTAGCCGAGAAGAGCACGATATGGCGTTAAAATATGCTAGTACACGATGTGCTCAAGTCATGACAACACAACAAGTGATTCATGCATGGATGCAAGAACAAGATGTACCATCCTTAGCATAATAGTCATTTAACTTATTCTATTTAAAATATAAAAAGCAGATCATCGATCTGCTTTTTATATGGGTGGAAATGAATACTTATAATAGAGAATTGATGCAACTCATCATCATTTAATCAGTAATATATAATGGTTATCATTATGTATTTGATAATTACTTAATATTGAATATTAAAACTTATATGTATATGATACACCGCTAAACATAAATGATAATATTTATCATGTGTTAATCATTATATAGAATAAGGTCGAAAAATGACTTAATGAAGAGGGTCGCAATATGGTTCAGCTCAAGAATTCTTTTATTCGCCAAGTGCGTACATGTAGATAGTGAATTAGGAATAATATTAAATTATTCAGAATCTTATAATCAGCTCAAAGCTTATTTATAGGGTAATAAGCTCTGATTTATACATCAAATCATTTCCATAATTTTCAAGTAAGTATAGACAAAATAATTTAAAAAATTTCTATATTTTTTCAACATTAAGGTTAATTAATCATGACAGCAACTTCAAAATCATTATTAAATGGACTACCAATAAAAAAATCAAGAATACAGGTTTTTGAAATTTTAAATCAAAATCCACAAGGCTTAAGTGCTGTGAGTATTTATACGCAAATTAAAAATGAACATAAAATAACGCTAGGAACGATTTATCGAATCTTGTCGGAATTTGAAAACCGTAAACTCATCAAAAGGGTGTTTTTAGGAAAAAGTAAAAGTATTTATAAGCTTAGAAAAGACAAGATGAGTTGTAACCTCATTTCGCTCAAAACCTCTGAAGCCTTGAACTTTGAACATGACAAAGTTAAAGAATTACTTCATGAGGTTACTGATATTATTTTTGCAAATACCGGAGTCGATATCAGTAGTGTTGAGCTCAATCTATATACCGAATAAAAATCTTTTAAACTGCCATAAAAATAAAGGACAGCATCATACTGTCCTTTATTCTCATTAAATCAGTTACTTGATAACTTTAATTCGAGTCGTAGCTGGAATAGTTAAGGGTGAATCTTTAGAGTTTTCAGCAACATAGTTTTCAAGCGCATCAATATCTTGACCACCACCGACACGGTTTTGGCCTTCTTTTAATACCGTAAAGTTGTCACCACCATCTGCCAAGAAGCTATTTACCGTCACGCGATACACTTTAGTGTCAACCAACGGCGAACCTGCAATCATAATATTACTTGCTCGTGGTGAAACAGATGTATTTGCCGCATATTGATAACTCAACTCCTTAGACGGTTGTAAAATTCTAGGCGAATTTGCATTTGCACCAGACCATTGCTGTTCAAGCACATCTCTAATCTGTTTACCGGTTAAGCTCAAAGTCACAATAGAGTTACCGAAAGGTTGAACTGCAAAAACATCGCCAAAGGTAATCTGGTTACTACTATTAATGAGTAGATCCGCACGCACACCACCTGGATTCATTAGCGTAAAGTCTGAGCCTTGATTACTTGCTTTTAAGGCAGCCGCTTGCTGAGCATCGGCAATCATAATACCTAGCGGACTTTCACCACTTTCGACTTGAGTACGGCTCACAACGGCAGTAGATGTACCAACCACACGACTTGAAATGGTGGTCACAGCTTGGCGGTATTTATCTAAAATCGCTTCAATGCTTGGGGTTTTACTAAATTTTTGATAGAGATCTGTAAGACTTACTGTGGTTGTACCAGACGTATATGCTTCACTTTGTACAGGAACCTGTTTCGCATCTTTTTTAATGATATCACCAGTTTTACCATCTAATTCAATCTTGATGTCAGTAATGAGCGTGCCATATTGTCCAGCTGAAGTAAGTAAGAATGGTTTAGCCGGATTTTTTGTTGCATAGTCACAAATATAAGATTGATGTGTGTGACCTGAAACAACAATATCAACTGCTGGATTAAGCTTATCCAAAATTCCTAAAATCGGACCACTTAAACCATCACATGTTTTTTGATTGAGCTTCGTACTTGGCGCCGCACCTTCATGGACAACGACTACAATCGCTTCAATTCCTTGTTTTTTTAATTCAGGAATCAACGCATTTACTGTATCTGCTTCATCACGGAACTCAACGTCTTTAATACCTGCCGCAGAAACAATACTTGGCGTCGCTTTAAGAGTTAAACCAATAAATGCGACTGGAATTCCACCATAAGTTTTAACTTTATAGGCTGGGAAGATTGTTTTACTAGCGTCATTTTTCATTGCGACGTTAGCAGCAAGGAAATCAAATTTTGCACCACTAAAATTTTTATTAATTTGACAAGGTGCAGTGCTGGTATATTGCTGACATCCACCATTTTTTAAACGGCGTAATTCGTCTGTACCCCGATCAAATTCATGGTTACCTACAGCATTAAAGTCAATTTGAATATCATTCATGACTTCAATGGTTGGTTCATCTAAAAATAAAGAAGAGGTGAGAGGAGAGGCGCTAATTAAGTCGCCTGCCGAAACCACAGCATTATTTGGATTTTCTGCTTTAAGTTTTTTAATTGCATCGGCAAAGTAACTCACTCCTCCTACAGGAATACGAACAGATTGAGCAGCATCATTTGGATTTGGTGCCTCGACATAACGCTTAGGTGGCTCAAGATTTCCGTGAAAGTCATTAAAAGCTAAAATATTTACGGTTTGATTGCTTCTTTGGGCAGGTGGTGCTGTGTCATTATCATCATCGTCATTACATCCCGCCAATAATGCTACAGCCAGAGAAAGTGTTGTTACTTTAAAAAGTATTGTTAAATTTTTCATTTTTTTATCGTTTGATCAATTAAGACGGATAAAAAAATACGCTTTTAGTATGAATGTTTGATGAAAGACCCAATAAGTAAATATGTTCGAAATATTAAAATTTGGACAAAAAACACAATTATCGAACAATATCTTAGCTAGGGGTGGTCTACAAACCCAATTTTTTTATTTAGAATAAATTTTTAATTGCCTTATAAATCTTAATCAAGTGATTCATTTCATAAGATTAATATGAACCGGAGATAATTTATGCAATGGACTAAACCAGCTTTTACTGATTTACGTATTGGTTTTGAAGTTACAATGTACTTTGAAGCACGTTAATCAGTTTCATCAAATATGTCATAAGCCCTAGTCTTGTTCTAGGGCTTATCTCTTTCTAATAAGATATTAATTTTATGTATATTTATGTTTTAGGTTCAGCTGCCGGAGGCGGGTTCCCGCAGTGGAATTGTAATTGCCCGAACTGTCATGGTGTACGCACAGGTACAATCCAAGCCAAAGCTCGTACTCAATCATCAATTGCTGTTTCTGAAAATGGGACAGACTGGGTTTTATTAAACGCATCACCTGATATCCGTCAGCAACTTTTCGAATTTAAAGCAGCGCAACCAGCGCGTAAATTACGTGATACAGGAATAACAAGCGTTATTTTAATGGACAGTCAGTTAGACCATACGACTGGGCTTTTAACCTTACGTGAAGGTTGCCCAATGAATGTATGGTGTACAGAAATGGTCCACCAAGATTTAACGAGCGGCTTTCCAGTTTTTAATATGCTCAAACACTGGAATGGTGGTCTTCAATACCATGAAATTAATCCTAAACAAGCCTTTAAAATTGATAATTTCGAAAATTTAGAATTTTTGCCTTTAATTATTAAAAGTGCTGCGCCACCATATTCACCGCATCGAAATGATCCACATGACGGCGACAATATTGCTTTAATTATTAAAGATCATAAAACACAGAAGCAGTTGTTCTATGCGCCAGGTCTTGGAAAAATTGACGAACAAATCATGCAGATTATGCAGAGTTCAGACTGTGTCATGATTGATGGTACGCTTTGGACAGACGATGAAATGCAACAAACAGGGGTTGGAACTAAAACTGGCCGTGAAATGGGGCATTTATATATTAGTGGCGAAGGTGGTTCATTGTCTTATTTAAACCAGTTGAGTACACCTAAAAAAGTGCTAATTCATATTAACAATACCAATCCAATTTTAAATGAAAACTCTAGCCAGTTTGCTGAGCTTAAAGCAAATGGTGTAGAAGTTGCCTATGATGGCATGCAGATTGAACTCTAAGGTGAAACATGACTCAAACACCTGAAGCTTTAACGACTGAACAATTCAAACAAGCCATTATCGATAAAGGCCAGTATTATCATATTTATCATCCATTTCACGTGATGATGTATGAAGGTAAAGCCACCCAGCAACAAATTCAGGCTTGGGTTGCAAACCGATATTACTATCAAATTAATATTCCGCTTAAAGATGCGGCGATTATGGCAAATTGCCCTGATCAACGAGTTCGTCAAGAATGGATTCAACGTATGATCGATCAAGATGGTGAATATCCAGATGGTGGTGGTCGAGAAGCATGGTTACGCTTAGCCGAAGCTGTTGGCTTGAGTCGTGAACAAGTTATTTCCGAAGAATTAGTTTTGCCGGGTGTACGTTTCGCAGTAGATGCATATGTGAACTTTGCACGTCGTGCTTCATGGCGTGAAGCAGCAAGCAGTTCTTTAACAGAACTTTTTGCTCCTCAAATTCATCAGTCACGACTTGATTCATGGCCGCAGCATTATCCATGGATTGATGATAAAGGCTATGAGTATTTTCGTTCTCGTTTAAGTCAGGCACGCCGTGATGTTGAACATGGTTTAACAATTACGCTTGATTCATTTACAACTTTTGAGCAACAAGAACGAATGCTGGAAATATTACAGTTTAAGCTGGATATTTTATGGAGCATTTTAGATGCTTTAACTTTGGCATATGTTCACAATGAAGCACCATATCACAGCGTGACAAGCAAACGAGTTTGGCACAAAGGACTATTTAAATGAATAAAGAGCAGTTTGATTTAAACCTTGTGCCAACATGGCGACAAGGTTACCGTTTTCAGTTCGAGCCAGCTCAAAATGGTTTTGTGATTTTATATCCTGAAGGCATGATCAAATTAAATGAAAGTGCAGGGGCAATTGGACAATATATTGATGGGCAGCAAAATGTTTCTGCAATTATTGCTCAGTTAAAGCAAAAATTTGGTGATATTGCTGAGATTGATCAAGATGTAGTGGATTACATGCTGGTCGCAAAGCAGCAACACTGGATTGATTTAGTATGACAGAAGGTGTTGGCCTGCCTTTATGGTTATTAGCGGAGTTAACTTATCGTTGTCCGCTACAATGCCCATATTGCTCAAACCCATTAGACTACGCTCAGCATAAAAATGAACTAACCACCCAAGAGTGGTTTGGCGTTTTTGATCAGGCACGTCAGATGGGTGCTGTTCAACTCGGCTTTTCTGGCGGTGAACCACTGGTACGTCAAGATTTAGAACAACTCATTGCACATGCTCATCAGCAAGGGTTTTATACCAACTTAATTACCTCAGGCATGGGTCTTACCGAACAACGTATTGCCGATCTAAAACAAGCGGGTTTAGACCACATTCAAGTGAGCTTCCAAGCTAGCGATCCTGTGGTAAACGATGCCTTGGCAGGTTCAAAGCATGCTTTTGAACAAAAATATGAAATGTGCCGATTGGTTAAGAAATACGATTATCCGATGGTCCTTAACTTTGTTATTCATCGACATAACATTGACCAGATTGAACAAATCATTGAACTTTGCCTTGAACTCAATGCAGATACAGTCGAGTTGGCAATTTGTCAGTTTTATGGCTGGGCTTTTTTAAACCGCCAAGGTTTATTACCAACACAAGAGCAACTGACACGTGCAGAACGGATTACCAATGAATATCGAGAAAAATTAAAAGCGCAAAATCACCCTTGCAAACTCATTTTTGTAGTGCCTGATTATTATGAAGAACGACCAAAAGCCTGTATGAATGGCTGGGGTAAAATCTTCTTTACGGTTGCTCCAGATGGTATGGCGCTACCTTGCCATGCAGCACGACAACTGCCCATTTCGTTTCCAAATGTCCGCGAACATAAATTGTCAGATATTTGGTACAAATCAACCGGATTCAATCATTTCCGTGGCGATGCATGGATGCCAGAAGGGTGCCGTAGCTGTCCCGATAAAGATCGTGACTTTGGCGGATGTCGTTGTCAGGCCTATATGTTGACTGGAGATGCGGCTAATGCCGATCCTGTATGTGGGAAATCGCCGTATCATCAAATGATTGAACAAGCACGGGCAGAAAGTCAGTTGGTTGCACCTCTACAAAATTTAGTCTTCCGTAATAGTAGAAACTCTAAATCTTTAAGCGCCACCCAAAATATTCCAGTCCACACAATTACAGACATATAGCAATTAACAGGAATACTCATGAAGCCTAGCCATATTCCAGTTTTTGATGGACATAATGACGCATTAACACGCTTATGGCTAAGTGACTATCCAGATCCTGTACATGCTTTTGTTCATGAACGTTTAGTGGGCCATCTTGATTTAAAACGCTGTCAAGAAGCTGGTTTTATTGGTGGAATGTTTGCAATTTTTTTACCGCCATATAGCTATGTGCAACAGCATCATTCCAATAAATTATTTGATCAGAATGCTTCTGATTTTACGCAACAGCAAATTGAACAAATTTGCTTGGAACAACTTGATTTAGCTCACCAACTTGCTCAGTATTCTAAAAATATTAAAATTTGCACCTCGGTTCAAAATATTCAAGATTGCAGAGCTGAGAAAAAGCTAGCAATTGTATTGCATATGGAAGGTGCAGAAGCTTTACAACAAAATCCTGATTTACTCGATGTATTTTATGAAAGAGGCTTGCGTAGTATTGGCCCCCTGTGGAATAGACCTAGCCGCTTTGGACATGGTTTAAATGCTAAGTTTCCGCACTCACCTGACACTGGAGCAGGTCTCACGAGTGATGGCAAAGACTTTATAAAACGCTGTGCCAATAAAAAGATGGTGATTGATGTTTCACATATGAATGAGAAAGCTTTTTGGAATACTGTAGATATATTGCAGCAGCCAATTGTAGCAACCCACTCTAATTCACATGCTTTATGTCCTCAAGCTCGCAACTTAACTGACCCACAACTCAAAGCAATAAGGGAAAGTAAAGGGATGGTAGGCGTAAATTTCGATGTCGCTTTTTTACGGTCGGATGGACAACGCAATGCAGATACATCGATTGATGTAATTTTGGAACATTTAGAATATTTAATGGATCATTTGGGCGAAGAACATGTGGGCTTTGGTTCAGACTTCGATGGTGCACTTATAGGTACTGAACTTGAAGATGTGACAGGCCTACATCACTTAATTGAACGTATGCAACAGCGTGGTTATTCAAAAACACTGATTGAAAATATATGTCTTAATAATTGGGTTAGGGTGCTTTATAGAGTTTTTGGTCAATAATGAATGACTAAACAGAGTTAATCTACAGAATCATAACTATTTTTTTATTGGCCGAAATGACTAAAAAAAATACAAATAGTTTAATTGTCAACCATTCGGTATATTCACTACACTCAACCTTACTGAATGTAAGAACATTTGGTATTTCAGGTCTTTTGTGGTTTTCACATCACCCATTTCTTTATGAGAAGTAGAAATGGGTTTTTTCTTATCCTAATTATATAAACGTGACATTCATCACAATAATCGCTAATTATTGGTAAAAACCCTCAATCCCATCTTGACTAAAAGTTCAGCATTAAATACATTTGTAATGTATGTTTAAAGATAATAAGATTGCATAAAGCGATTCATAATACTGCTTAATCCTGAAATACAGTGAAAAGCCTATTCTTTTTTAGAATAGGCTTTTTGCTTTGTATCAAAATTTATTTTTCGGGATTATTTTACTCTTCAATTAACATAAAAAATAAACACCTTACAAAAGCGGAGCAAATGAAAGCCGTTAAATAACAAATTTTATGCTATTAATTTAAGCTAATTTCTCAAAAGTTACTCCGTTAATCGAAGAGGTGCAAAATGTTAAAGTCAATTATAGTATTGGGAACAGGTATCGCGATTGGGATGTGTATGTACAAGAAAAAGCAAAAAAATAGCAAAAGCTTTACCACAGATAGTGATACAGACTCATTGATTAGTAAAGACACTGCTAAAAATAAAGATGATGGTTCGCTGGATAACGCAGTACAAGTTTAGAATTAAATAAAAAGGGTTCAGTTAATGAACCCTTTAATTTTGATTAAAAGTAAATTTTTTAATAAGTAATATTTACATTGAATAGATTAACTTAAAAATAATATTTAAATTAAATAATCACTCAACTATTCATTTAATTATTACAAAAATATGATTAGAACAAAGAAAACACTTTCATTATTAAAATTTACATATTGTATCAGTGCAATCTTTATTATTGTCGATGCGGATAATAAAAAAATGGAGACTAGTATGTCAAAACGCCATATCTTAAAAGAAGTGAATGCTAAAAGTATGTGTGGTATGGAAATCGTTGTCGAACAAATTTATGAAAATATCAATGAAAAAAACTTTATAGACGTTGAACTGGAACAGAGCTGGTTACCACTTTCTAAAATTGTGATTTCGGATAAAGTCATCAATTTAGATCCAGATAATAGCTTTGCTCATCCTAGAACAGGTAAAGTCTTTAAAGTCCTTAATTCTTAATCGTTTTTCTGTAAGTACATTTTTCATATTTCTAAGTCATTGAGGCGAAACATAGATACGTTTCGCCTCAATGTATTTAACTAAGAATTAATTTTCTTTTTGGAAAATAGTTTCTCTGCAGCTCCCAACACAAAAATAAAGAACACGGGAACAAAAAAGATGGCCAAGATGGTGGCAGATATCATACCTCCAAATACCCCTGTACCTAATGCATGCTGAGTTTCCGAACTTGCTCCAGTTGCAATGACCAATGGGATAACACCACAAGTAAAGGCAAGGGAAGTCATCAAAATTGGGCGTAGGCGTAACTTTGCTGCTGCAACGGCTGCTTCAATTAAAGTCATGCCTTCTTCTTTGAGCATCTTTGCGAACTCAACAATTAAGATCGCATTCTTGGCAGATAAACCAATAATAGTGATGAGACCAATTTTGAAGAAAATATCGTTTGGCATTTCTCTTAACATAATGGCTAATACTGCACCAAAGATTCCTAAGGGAACAACAAGCATGACAGATAATGGAATTGACCAACTTTCATAAAGTGCAGCTAAAACTAAAAACACGACTAACATTGATAAAGCAATAAGGAATACCATTTGAGATTCAGATTGCTTTTCTTGTAATGAAATACCTGTCCACTCATAACCAATACCTTGAGGAAGTTTGGCAATCAGCTTTTCCATTTCTCGCATCGCATCACCTGAAGATACCCCTATGTTAGGCACTCCAGCTATACTTAATGATGGTCGGCCATTGTAGCGGTTATATTGCTGTGGCAACTTATTCCACTGAGGAATCACGACCTCAGATAAAGACACCAGTTGTCCGTTTGCGCCTGCAACCTTCAAACTCAAGATATCTTTTAAATGCATTCGTGATTTTGCATTGGCTTGAACAATAACTTGCTGCATTCTGCCTTGATTTGGAAAATCATTGATATACATCGATCCCATTGAGGTCGAAATAATATCCGAAACAGAAGCAAAGCTTACTCCTAGAGTGTTTAGTTTTTCGCGGTCGATTTTCAAGCTAATATTGTCACCTTGAGGTAGACCTTCTGGGTAAACCATATAAAACTTTTTGTTTTGTGCCGCCATTTCAATGAGCTTTTCTTGGGCCGAAATTAAAGCAGGCATTCCTAAATTTGCTTTGTCTTGTAAACGCAAACTAAAGCCTGAAGATGTACCCAATTCATCAATGGCCGGAGGAAGTACAGACATAGTTGTACCTTCTTTACTGTTTGCCATTTCTGCATTTATGAAGTTGGTATAGTCAGTAGTAGATTTATCACGCTCGCCAAAATCTTTTAAGGTTGTAAAAGCGAGTGCAACGTTTTGGCCAGCGCCACTAAATCCCCAACCCATAATTGAAATATTGCTTTTAACATCCGACTGCTCATTTAAATGGCCTTCAAAATCTTTCACAATTTTTGTTGTACGTTCAGCAGTCGCATCTGAAGGTAATTGGAACGACGTTAAAAACCAGCCTTGATCTTCCTCTGGCATAAAAGCAGTGGGCCAATATTTCATGCCTGCAAAAGTTAAACCTGTAATCACCACAAAAATAATTAGAGTCGGAATAGTATGTTTAACGATTTTAAGTAAAATCGCTTCATATTTTTTTGTGACTTTATCAAAGCTACGATCAAAGCATGCATAAAAACCTTTCTTTTGATGATTTGCATCAACTGGTTTTAATAAGGTTGCACAAAGTGCAGGGGTGAGCGTTAAAGCTAAAAATGCCGAGAATAAAATTGAGACTGACATCGTAATGGTAAATTGGCGGTAAATAATACCGACCGAACCACTTGCTAAAGCCATTGGTAAAAATACGGCTGCCAGTACCAAAGTAATACCAATAATCGGGCTGGTAATCTCTGTCATGGCTTTTGAAGTCGCTTCTTTAGGCGATAGACCTTCGGTTGCCATAATTCGTTCTACATTCTCAACGACTACAATCGCGTCATCGACAATAATCCCGATCGCAAGCACCATGCCGAACATGGTTAACACATTAATTGAGTAACCTGTTAAAAGCATGATGGTAAACGTACCAAGCAGAGCAATTGGAGCAACAATCGCAGGAATTAAGGTATAGCGAACATTATGAAGAAATAAATACATCACAATGAAGACCAAAACCATGGCTTCAATTAATGTATGAACAACTTTTTCTATCGAAATTTTAACAAAAGGCGCAGTATCATAAGGAATGCTAAATTGCATGCCTTCAGGTAAATTTACTTTTAGCTCTTCGAGTTTCTGTTTTACCGCATCTGCTGTTTTTACTGCATTCGCACCAGGGCTCAGCTGAATAGCCGCAGCTGTTGCAGGTTTACCATTTTCTAAAATCGCAAAATTATATGACTGAGCACCCATTTCTACGTCGGCTACATCCGACAACTTAATATTGGCGCCACTAATATTGCTCTTTAGACTAATATTTTTGAACTGCTCTACATTTTCAAGCTGTCCTTGAGCGGATAAAGGTATAGTAATTAATTGACCATTAACTAGAGGACGATCACCAAGTCTACCTGGTGCAATATCGATATTATTGTTACGAATTGCATTATTTACATCGCTAATCGATAGACCATAAGAAACTAATTTATTTGGGTCTACCCAAATTCGCATCGCTTTTTCGGCACCAAAAGACTGAATTTTTCCGACACCTTCAACACGTTTAAGCTCTTCGACCACATTACGTACCAGATAATCACTCAAATCGACTTCTGAATAACGATGGTTAGGTGAGTTTAAACCGACAAGCATTAAAAAGCCTGAGGAAGATGCCTCTACAGCTAAGCCTTGTTGGCGGACGACTTGGGGTAAGCGTGCTTCAACCGCTTTAATTTTGTTTTGTACGTCGACTTGCGCCATATCCACATCGGTACCGGGTTTAAATGTCGCGGTAATTTCAGCGGTTCCTGACGAATCCGTTGTAGCACTATAGTAGAGTAAGTTTTTTACTCCTGACATTTCCCGTTCAATGAGGGTAATTACACTATCATTAATCGTTTTGGGAGTAGCGCCAGGATAACTTGCTGTAATGTTCACTTCGGGTGGAGCGACACTCGGAAAGCGTGCAATGGGTAACTTTGGAATACTCAGCACACCAAATAGAATAATAAAAATTGCAATTACCCATGCAAAAACAGGACGGCGAATAAAGAATTGAGACATCATTTAGCATCTCCTTGCTTCACCGTATTTTCTGTTGAGGCCGCTTTCCATGCTGAAATTGCTAGTTTTTGGTTGGGCTGGATACGCTCTATACCTTCAACGACAACTTTTTCGCCTGCTTTCAGCCCTTTATTGATGAGATAAAACTGCTCATATTGTTGCCCTAACTCTACTGAGCGAACATCTGCGCCACCTTTGGCATTCACTACATAAACTTGAGGATCGCCATTCATATTACGCTGAATAGCTTGTTCTGGCACGAGTAAGGCCTGAGGAACCGAAGCACGCTCAATATTAACGCGGACATACATACCCGGCAGTAATTTTCTTTCAGGATTGTTCACTTCAATACGGATGGTGACATCCCCAGTTTCAGGGTCCACATTTATATCTTCAAACAGCATTTTTGCTGTAACGTTATAGGGCTGTCCCAAACTATTCAAAATCTGTACAGCTTTTTGATTGTTGGCTGATAACTCACCACTTTGTAGAGCCGCCTGTAGGCGTTCATATTCTCCAATAGACTGCTTTACATCGACATAAACGCGGTCAATTTGTTGAATAGTCGCCATAGTATTGCTATCAGCCTGACTAACCAAAGCGCCTTCCGTTACGAATGATTTACCAATACGTCCGGAAATTGGTGCTCGCACTGTCGCATACTGTAAATTAAGATTTTGTCGAGCTAA
Source organism: Acinetobacter sp. 826659 (assembly GCF_000588515.1). Classification (NCBI taxonomy): domain Bacteria; kingdom Pseudomonadati; phylum Pseudomonadota; class Gammaproteobacteria; order Moraxellales; family Moraxellaceae; genus Acinetobacter; species Acinetobacter sp. 826659. Next base: position 336,445 of record NZ_JFYD01000005.1, read on the forward strand.
TAATGCTTTCATTTGAGCAACATCTGCAATCGCTTGTCGATATTGCGCTTCGACATTACTTACTTCTTGCTTACTAATCGCATTACTTGGTAAAAGTTGCTGGTAGCGTTCAAGTTGTATTTTTAGTCGGTTTACTTCTGCTTCAGCTTTATTTAGACCAGCTCGATTACTATTTACATCAGCCTCAAATGTTTCTGAGTTTATTTTGTATAGAGGTTGCCCAGCTTTAACTTCACTACCTTGAGCGAATAAAACTTTTTCGATAATACCGCCAACTTGAGGACGAATTTCGGCAGTTCGGAAAGCTTGAACGCGCGCTGGTAGATTTTCACTAAAGTTAATAGACTGCGGTTGAATTGAAATAACGGTAACCTTAGCCGTAGATACTTGTGTTTGATCACTTACTTGTTCATTGCCACAGCCATGTAATACAAGACCGAAAGATAAAACGAATGGAACTAAAAAATGCTTTTGCACTTTTATAACACCTAATGGACTTCTAGATGCTGGCATTATTTTTGATGTGTGTGTAACCAAAATCACGAATATGTGGAAAAAGTGTGGAGATCTATCAAAAAATACGCGTATGATAAATCAAATTTTTCCCGCGTCTTATTGCTATGTTCGAGTCAACCTTTACGTTTAATTCTCAGGATAAGCTTATTCTTGTTGTAGAAGATGAATATGATATTGGCGATATTATTGAACATTATCTTAAGCGTGAGGGTATGCGTGTTGTACGGGCCATGAATGGTAAGCAGGCAATTGAAATACACGCAGCGCAACCTATTGATCTGGTGATTCTCGATATAAAAATGCCGGAACTGAGCGGGTGGGAAGTACTGAATAAAATTCGGCAAAAAGCAGCGACACCAGTCATTATGCTTACGGCTTTAGATCAAGAAATCGATAAAGTCATGGCTTTAAGAATTGGAGCAGACGACTTTGTCGTAAAACCCTTTAACCCAAATGAAGTGGTTGCACGTGTACAAGCAGTACTAAGACGTACTCAACAAAACCAGCAAACTCCCAACCGAAATCTGATTTATAAAAATATTGAGGTGAATACCGAAATTCATACTGCTTATATCCATTCGGGCGATCAAAAACAAGCACTCAATTTAACTCTAACTGAGTACAAAATTTTATTACTGATGTTGCCTCATCCTCATAAAGTCTTTACCCGTTCAGAACTCATGAATCAGTGTCTACCAGATCGAGATGCATTAGAACGTACGGTCGATAGTCACGTCAGTAAGCTACGAAAGAAAATAGAAGATCTTGGTTTACGAAATATGCTCATTAATGTTCGCGGTGTAGGCTACAGGTTGGATCATCCACATGAAAAATAAAACGGGCATTAGTAAACAACTGATTATTGCACTGAGCTTTACCAGCCTAAGTGTTACGCTGAGTTCGCTAATTTTAGGTTATGGCACCTACTATGTTGCAATTGAAGTAGGGCTTATATCTCTCGAAAAGCTGAAAGAAAGTGATGAGTTTTTCCACTATCTAGATGGTATATGGTTATTCGCCGTGCTTTTGTTTGGCACAGCATTATCAATTATTTTAGGCATCAAGCTTGCTCAACGTTTTATTGTGCCTATTAATCTATTAGCCGATGCAGCTAAGAAAATTAGTCATGGGGATTTAAGCGCACGAGTTGAAAAACCAATGCATCATTCTTCTGAAATTGGTGAGCTTATGGATAATTTTAATGATATGGCTCAAAAACTAGAGACCTCAGTTGAAAATGCTCATGTCTGGAATGCCGCAATTGCACATGAGTTAAGAACGCCAGTCACCATTTTGCAAGGTAGGTTGCAGGGAATTATTGATGGTGTTTTTGAAGCTGACCCTATTTTATTTAAAAACTTACTGAATCAAGTAGAAGGTCTTTCAAACCTAGTCGAAGATTTACGTACATTGAGTCTTTTTGAAAACCAACAGCTTAGACTTAACCTCGAAACGATTTGTTTTAATGAAACTGCTCACAAAGTCGTGCACATGTTTGAAGAAAAATTAGAAAAAGCTCAGCTTAAAGTCATTTTCGATATTGAAGCGCCAAAAGTTGAGTGTGATCAACGGCGAATTGAACAGATTTTAATTGCTTTACTAGATAACGCTACACGTTATGCAAATCCGGGAAAGTTAGTTGTTTCAACGAGACAAGAACAAACTAACTGGATTCTTGAAATAGAAGATGAAGGACCTGGCATTTCAGCTGAGCATCGCAAAGATTTATTTAACCCTTTTTTCAGGTTAGAACAATCAAGAAATAAAGAGTTAGGTGGCACTGGGTTAGGTCTTTCGGTTGTACAAGCTCTTGTCATTGCCCATAAAGGTCAAGTCGATTATTTAAATCAATATTCACATAGTATTTTTAAAATAAGCATTCCTCAATAATGATCGCTTTTGTACAACCTTTAACGCTTTAATTAAGAGAAATTGCATTTCATGACTCGTGATTAACTAAAAAATAGGTTAATTTGTTTATAAAATTTTTAAGTAAATACTGATTTTTTATGATAATTGAGATAGAAACCCATCCACTTGAGCCATTTTTACCTGAAAATGCCCGTTTATTAATGTTAGGCAGTTTTCCACCGCCACGTAATAAATGGAAGATGGATTTTTACTATCCCAATTTCCAAAATGATATGTGGCGTATTTTCGGTTTGATCTTTTTTCAAGACAAAACTTACTTTTTAAGTGAAAGCCAAAAAAATTTTAATGAAGAACGTATTCGAAACTTCTTGATTGAAACTGGTATTGCAATCTTTGATACCGCTTATCAAATTAAGCGGTTGAAAGGGAATGCCGCAGATAAATTTCTTGAAATAGTAACACCAACAGATCTTGCAGTTTTACTTCAGCATATTCCTCTATGTCAAACCATTATGACCACAGGCGATAAAGCGACTGATACTTTAATTTCAGTTTTACCAGAGCACACCGAAAAACCGCTTATAGGAATGTCTACCTCGACTTACTTTGCTGGACGAAATATTAATTTATATCGTCTACCATCTTCTTCTAGAGCATATCCATTAGCGCTAGAGAAGAAAGCAGAGGCTTATCAAAAATTCTTTAAAGAGATAGGCATTTTATAAGTAAACTTGAAATGCTGTTACATCATCCATTCAACTGGTAAATATGAAACAGCTTTAATCATGGTACGTTGGAAAAGGCTCGTATCTGGGTCTTTTTCATATTCAACAATCTTTCCATCCGACTGATAATCTAACCAAACAATTTTGCCTTCACTATTTAACTTAAGCTGGTAAGCAACTTGAGGTAAGTGCTGATCGAGCATGACCGAAATTTGCGCTTGTAATTGACTCGACTCAATAACCAGACCGACCTCAGTATTTAAGTAAGTCGAACGAGGATCAAAGTTAAACGAACCAATAAATACTTTACCGTCTACATCAAAAAACTTGGCATGTAAGCTCGATTTATTTTTACCTTTAGCAGGAATCACACTTCCAGTCACCACTTCATACCAAGTTCTGCGTCTGCGTTCTAAAAAGGGCTTAAACTCAAATAGTTCTACACCACTTTTGAGCATCTCAACTCGATATTGACTATAAAAGGCATGCACAATTGCCACATCATTTGCAGCAAATGAGTTGGTTAAAACCCTGACTTTAACACCTTGTACCTTGAGTTGTTTTAAATAGTAAGTGCCTTGTTGGGTAGGAACAAAATAAGCAGAAGCTAATTCGATATGCTGCTTTGGTTCACCCATAATCTTTAAGACTTGCCCATAAAGCATCTCTTCTTGAGAGGCCATTCTTAAGATTTTTTTAGGTGAATCAGCAACAAAATATGCTTTTGACCACTGGATTGGATAGTGCTCTAAAAGTTCTTTTAAATAGCTTTGAGCATCGTAAAGCTTATCTTCGGTTTGAGTATGATTTTCACTTTCATGAATTAAATCATGGTAGTGCTGCCTTAGCGTTTGCAAATGGTGAACAGCACATGTTCCCACCAGCTCAGTAGCATTTTGACTTAAATCACTTTGCCAAAAATCATTAAAGACAGACTGTGCATGTTGTACGGTATGTCCATAAAATAAAATATCTAGATCTGTAAACTGAAATTTACTACTTGCGTCAAAATATTCACTACTAATATTTCGACCGCCTGTTACCGCAATCACGCCATCCGCAATAATTAACTTATTATGCATGCGATGGTTTACTTTTTTGAACCGAAAAATATAGTCTAAAATTCTTAAATATCTAAACTTGTATGGATTAAACAATCGAATTTCAAAATTGGGGTGGTGGAGAAGGCTTCTAAGAACTCCATCCAGCTTTACTCCATTTTGATCATCAATAAGTAAGCGGATTTTTACGCCACGATCTGCCGCCGTTAGTAACTCGTGCAGCATTAAGTTTCCAACAAAATCATTTGTCCAAATATAATATTGTAAATCGATTTTTTCTTTTGCATTTCTAATCAGATACATACGAGAAGCGATACTGATAAAGGCATCATCTAATGCCACAAAAGCAGTCAGTCCTTGTTCTGTTTTATTTGTAGCTTGCTCATCATTCAACCAATTAAAGCTATTCGTCACTATATCATTCTCATCAGGGTCGTATGTACCGTTATACGAAGGTGTATGTGTAAAGCCCCAAGCATTTAATGCCATACTACTATACTGCTGATAGATTTGATTAATCATGTAAGCTTTTAAAGTCGCATCCAAGATAAACACATCTCAGCATTTTTATATTCAATTTATATGTCAAAATTCATATTAAACGTTATAAATACATTCTGCCAAGCCTCAACGCTAGCAATTCCTTATATTTATTGGCACTTCTTAGAAAATATATCCATTAAAAAATATAAAGTAAAATTTAACGTTTTTATGCCTAATGCTATATTCAATATTATTTTTTAAGGATGCTTGAGATGAGTCACGTGGGTTCTTGTCTATGCAATGAAGTCAAATTTTCAGTTACTAACGAAATAAACACGGTCTATCATTGCCACTGTAGTCTCTGCCGCAAACAAACTGGAACGGGGGCAAATGCAGCAACATTAGTAAATAAGGATAAATTTGAATGGTTATCAGGTTTAGAACTTGTCCGCACCTATAAAAAAGAAACAGGCTTCACATCTTCATTTTGCAGTCAATGTGGATCACCAGTACCTAACTTAGTAGGCACTACTGATTTTATATGGATTCCATTAGGTTTATTAGACAAAGATATTGTTGTGCTAAAAAAGCTTAATTTTTGTATCGTTTCAAAGTCGAATTGGGTAAACACAGTAGATGCAGATGAATCTTACGATGAACTTCCAACTCTGAATGAACTAAACATATTGTTTGACTAAAGAATTTTTTAAAAATGAGACTTAGTTTGCATTAAATTTAATTTTTTCGGATAGTTATGCTTGCAGGTTTCACAAAAACACACTAATTACAATTGACAGTACAACAATTACATTAGAAAACATGATATCTATCATACTTCCTTAAAGGGCTGAGTGAGTAGCTTAATAATAAAAGGGAGAAAATAGAGATGCCACAATATTTAATCATCGCTGAGAATGTATATAAAAAGATTGAGGACAAAAATTTATTTTCAGAAAGCTCGGCAGAAAACTTAAATCAATTAGTTGGTGTAATTCGTAATGAAATTAAAGGCACCAAATTTAAACTTAAATACAATTTTATAGATTTTGAGGAATGCCTAACCAAGCCCTTAGAGGAGTGTGCCATTAAGTTAGACATGAGCCTTATGCCTAAATATAAAAATAAAGACGAATATATACTTTGGCTTGCGGGTTTTATTGAAAGAATTACGACAGGAGGGGAGGCGAAGCTTCCTCCGATCTCAAAATTTATTCCTCCAGACTTTAAGTTTAATTATGAGGAACCACCCAAAGTATCATCTTCTACACAAGATGATGGAGAGATGATCATTAATTATTTCAAATCAGATGCCTTTAATAAAATTATAAGCCAAGAAAAATAAGTACATAAAAAATATAGAAGTGATCGTCCACTACACTTCTATATCTCGCTGTAAATTCAGCAACCGCCTACTGGGGCGGTTTTTTAATTTTACCCACCTTATTCATAAAAAATATATTGTTATAACTTTTCACAAAAGTTTGCATAACGCACATAATCAGTCTCATTGGCCTAAAAACAGATACAACCTTCAATGTTAATTTTAAATTTACTTAACTATCGTTTGGAGATAAGTATGTTCAAAGCTATGTTTTTCTTTGGTGCTGGGGCTGTTTTCGGTTATTGCTGTAAACACAAGGAGGATAAAGCTAAAGAGGAGAACTCATCAAAATAAGCGAACTACATTCATAAAGAACTTACTAATGAGTTGGTTTTTTATAAGGAGGTGTCTATGCTCCACAACCTTAGACAGCTTTTCTGTATTCATGTCTGGGAATATGACTTTGATATTACTCATGACGAAATTAAAGAATGCAGAAAATGTGGGAAAATTCATAAAATCAAGAATTTCCCAAAATTGACTTAAGATGTAGCTTTTTACTTTCAGTCTTAAGTGAATATTAAAAATTAAATAGGCTCAAAATTTTAAATATTGAGCCTATTTAATATAAAACTTAATTAATTACCCTTAAATAAGATTAAAGAATACCTACCAATTTAATCAGAATAAAATCCCAAACAAATCACATTTTAAATCTATAAAACAGTTATATTGCACATAATTTATCAATTAAAATTAAAAATACAGAAACAATTTAATAAAAATTAAAAACTTATTTTTATAGCTTTCAACTTATACTTATATTTTACAAATAATTAATAAGGAGGTAGAAATGCCAAAATACTTACTATTAGCAGAAAAAATTAATAAAAATATTAAAAATTCTTATTCAAACAATCATTTTAGAAATTTAAATAATCTTATTGTAGAAATAAAAAAAGCTATTGCAGGCACTGAACTAAAGTTTTTATATAACTTTGTGAACTTCGAAGGTGTTGTTATTAGTGTAAAAAATGAACTTCCTATTAAGTTAGATATGAGTTTGATTCCAAAGCATAAAAGCGAAGATGACTTCATTTTATGGTTGGCAGATTTTATTGATCGAATCACTATCGATACAAGCAAAAATCTCCCTTAAAAGAAACAATTGCAAACTCTTATCTTTAGAAAAATTTTTACACCAAACCACAATGGATAAGGTATTTAAGGTTCTTGTCTAAGAGCTGAATTCATATCATGTCGAACTCTGCTGATGTTTTCATAAATGACTTTGCGCATTCGGTTTACTGCGCCTAATGGTTTATGCTCAGGTAGGGCATGCCACGGTGTAAAAGACAGATTCTCACAAAACTTATTTTGTTCTGGTGTGTCAAAGTTCTGCTTGGGAATATGAATAGTTGCTACTTGATAGAAAGGAGCTGCTTTTTCATCCCATTCTGTCATTGAGTCCTCTACCAACATTTGATTTGAAGTTCGTGGTTGAATAAGAAATTCCATACAAGCATCTGTACTTTGCAAAGTTTTCTTTAAAGCTTCTCTTAAAAAATCATGACTAGGATTCTTGGGTAGATTGTTTGGCTGCATTGAACAAGCACGTACTGAATATTTAACTGCTTGTCGATCATTGCCAAGCCCTAACTGATAGGGAACCATAGACCAATAACGTGCGTATAATGGATTTGCAATTTGTGAATTACGTGCTCCCAGAGCATTCATTGTTCCTTTAAAACCTAACGCAAATGGAATGTGAAGTTTTCTGACCATATTATGGCTATTCACGTCATTCATAAAAGAAAGATATCGTTTAGCATCATTCGCAAAAAAGACTGGATGATTAATCATAATAAAATCTTGAGTGGTTGCTTGCTTTTCACTTTCTAAAATTTTCTGTCCAGACACACCTAAAATTTTTATTGCGATGCCACGTGCATCTTTTTTAATGTCGGCATTAGAGGCATCATTTGAAGCATTAGAAAAACGAATCCAGGCTTGATAACTTCGATCTGGAATAAACATCCCTTTAGCAAACTGGACAGGTATATTTTTTGACACATGAAAATCGGCACGAACACATCCATGCGCCTTAGGATGTGCATCACGTAAAGCATTTCCTGCCGTATACTGTTCCCGAATCGATTTTTCAATAACTTGAGCTATGTTTTGAGCGAGCAACTCTTCGTTAGGCTGTAACTTTTCTCCTAATACTGCGTCGATCTCTGGATAAACGTTACTTTCCGAAGAGATCTTTGTGGTCGAAGTTGTGTTGGAATATAAAGTTTCTGTACAACCTGATAATGCAAATACAAGAGGAGTAAATAAAAACAAACCCTTAAAATTTATAGGCTGTATAAAAGTTTCCATTTATTAACTCCTCAGTGTAAAAATATTTTAGGATAATATTAAGATTTCATGTTTAATTTTATTTTGAACTTTATGAAAAATATAAACTGTAAATAATTTAAACGTCATTGTTACTTATCTGAACAATAAAATAGGAATTATTATTTAATATAAAACCTCTTAATACATTAAGAGAATGTAGACATGATAAATAACTCACAGAATGTACAAAATAATACTAATACATCACCTCGCCCAATCACTCAGAATACACTTATTGATCGGTTTAGCCCTATTTATTGGAGAATAGACGGCCCGCAAACGATGTCTTTCGCCATTACGAACTATGGAAATGGTTTTGAAGCATCTTTTAGATCACGTATGACAAATGATTTGGTAGGAATTACTTGGGATTCTTATGACAATAAAGATCATAAATTTTTAGCGTATCAAACCAAATATAGCTACGCAGGGGTGGTTTGGGACTTCGATATTGAGCTATCTGCCACGATGCCAGTGCTTAACAATCCAAGTTTAACGCCCACTTTAACGGTGTACTATAATGAAAATGGCGTAAATAAAATTGCATATATTGTTCTATTTAATTACGCAAATAATCCTTCCTCGCGAACGGCGCATATTCGTATTAATTGGGATACAGTAAAAGCAGGCTTCTCTGCTACAGATAGCTTTCCGGTAACCAATATTCAGCGAATCTCATTTTCTGGCTTTACCAGTGACTATAATGGTCAAACCGCTATACCTTTAAGTCAACCAAAAGATGGCTACATTCGCCTCACTAACTCAGTTGTAACTGGAACAAATGCAAAGTTAAATTTGAGCCGTGTAGTTGTGCCACAGCACAATTATGGCATCTGCACCAGCTATGACGACCATTATGACTTAAACCCGCAGCGCCTAGTCAACAATATGGTCGCTTTAGGATACCAGGGTTTCGTTAACCACTATTGTGGAATGTCGCATTATCCAGAAATGACATGGAAAAGCGATATTAATAAATGGCAAATATCTGATACGTTGGTGACAGGCGAGGCGGTCGTTAACTCATGCACTCGTAAATGGCATGAGAAATATGCCCAGGCTTTACATAACGTCAGTTTACAACCCATTTTTGGGGTCAGTTTTGAAATGTATTCCTTGGGGGCCAATGAATATTGGGCACAGCGTGACTGGAACAGTAATTTAGGTAAAACAGGCTACCAACCACCGAGCTATTTTTTTAGTTTAAGTCATCAGAATGCTTTGGCATATCTACATAAAGTCTTTATTGAGTTTGCTGATGCAATGGTAGTGGGTGGATGCGATGTAAATATGCAGATCGGTGAACCTTGGTGGTGGTATAACACTGACACCAATCTACCTTGTGTGTATGACTACCCAACAAAATTGGCTTTTAATGCAGATACAGGATTATATGCACCAGATTTAGGTACTATTTATGAGGCAATGAATAAAACAGGAACGCCATATGATGAGTTTAAAACATGGCTTAGAAATAAATTAGGTCAAACCTGTCAAAATATTCGTACCGTGATCAAAGCAAAATATTCCAGTGCCAAAGTTAGTCCGCTCATTTTCTTTCCTTCCATTCAGTCCCCAATTCAGACTTTAGCTACTTATATTAACTATCCAAGCCAGCACTACTCATATCCTAATTTTGATTACATGATGACAGAAGCTTATGACTGGTTGCTAGAAGCTCGCTTAGACTTGGCACATCAGGCAGTTTCCCAAATACCTATACAAGGGCTAGGCTATCCTGCCAATAAAGTCATTTATTTGTCTGGTTTTGTTCCCGATGCCTCTATTGCTTATATCTATGGTTTTGAAAAAACCAAGCCATATCGAACACCCATTTGGCAACGAATTTTTGGTGACATGAAAAACAATGTTTCTTTAGGGTTAATGAAGCAATTTATCTGGGCATATCCACAAGTTATGTTTGATTCAATTACGATTGATACCACTCAAGCCCCAAATGGCTTCTTTGTTGAAAATACGCTTTATTCTCCAATTAGTGATAACACACCATATCCACCAGATATTTACCTCTAAGTAAAAACAAGCTGCTTATAAGCTAATGATTTGATAAGAAACCTCTTCAACTAAGAGGTTTTCCTCTTTTTTAAATGTAGGCTTGCTTAGATGTATTTGACTGGCTATGCTGTGATAGATTGTCATGAAAGCCAATTTTAATTTAAGCAAAATTAAGCTCTTATATTATCAATATATAATCTATTTTGCTCGACTATAAATACCGAATGATTTAAAGGAAACCCAAAGATGAAATCTCGTGCAGCTGTCGCCTTTGCCCCAGGAAAACCTTTAGAGATTGTTGAAGTTGATGTTGCACCACCTCAAGCGGGTGAAGTTTTAATAAAAATTACCCATACAGGGGTATGTCATACCGATGCTTTTACATTATCTGGCGATGACCCAGAGGGTGTTTTTCCTGCCATCTTAGGTCATGAAGGCGCAGGTGTTGTGGTTGAAGTGGGTGAGGGCGTAACAAGCGTTAAACCTGGTGACCATGTGATTCCACTTTATACAGCTGAATGTAAAGAATGCTTATTCTGTAAATCTGGAAAAACTAACTTATGTGTTGCGGTACGTGCTACTCAAGGTAAAGGTGTAATGCCGGATGGAACCACACGTTTTTCATATAACGGCGAACCAATTTATCACTACATGGGTTGTTCAACCTTTAGTGAATATACGGTAGTTGCAGAGGTATCATTAGCAAAAATCAATCCTGAAGCGAATCACGAACAAGTTTGTTTACTGGGATGTGGGGTGACTACTGGTATTGGCGCCGTGCATAACACAGCAAAAGTACAAGAAGGTGATTCTGTTGCCGTATTTGGTTTAGGCGGTATTGGTTTAGCTGTTGTACAAGGCGCACGTCAAGCGAAAGCTGGGCAAATTATTGTAGTAGACACCAACCCAGATAAATTTGAACTTGCTAAGCAATTTGGCGCTACAGATTTCTTAAACCCCAAAGATTACGATAAACCAATTCAACAAGTCATTGTAGAAATGACAGGCTGGGGCGTAGATCATTCATTTGAATGTATTGGTAACGTCAATGTTATGCGCTCAGCTTTAGAGTGTGCACATCGTGGTTGGGGACAATCCGTCATTATTGGTGTTGCTGGTGCTGGTCAAGAAATTTCGACACGCCCATTCCAGTTAGTGACGGGCCGTAAATGGTTGGGTACTGCTTTTGGTGGAGTAAAAGGCCGTTCACAACTTCCTAAAATGGTCGAAGATGCTATGAAAGGTGAGATTCAACTTGAACCTTTTGTGACTCATACTATGCCTCTACAAGACATTAATACTGCTTTTGATTTAATGCATGAAGGTAAATCAATTCGTACTGTCATTCATTTCTAAATAAAAGAAAAAAAGGGCTGTGATTCAGCCCTTTTTTACCACTTATAGTTTTATATCTTAAATGGCATTACCACACATATCTGTTGTGCCTTGAGGGTAACTAAACTGTAGCGCATTACGGTCAGTAATAAGTTCACTAGACAACTCTTGCCCAAATAATTGTTCAGCATCTATTGATATAGCACTTGAAGCAGAAAAGCTTATATTCTCAAGTGGAGCGGGTAAAGTAGATTTATATCCCTGATCAACACCATTTATAATAAAGCCAACTTGCTTAATGTTCTGATTAATATAGATACCTAATCTTTGGTATCCATTTGCATTATTTGTCAGCTTCTGGCCTTTATAGTATGGATGGTCGGGTCCGCTATTATCTCTAAGCCGGTAAGCTATATTATAGCTTAATTTAGCAGGATTCTCACCAAAATCTGGATCATAAGTGCCCATATCAAACCAATAGTTGGATCTAACTGTATAGCCATTATTTGTTACGCCATTAAAACCAATGGCAGAGAAGTAATAAGCAGAATTACCAAATGATGAGTTTCCAATAGCTGAGATTGGAAGCTTAAGCTCTATTTCAAATGCAATAATACCTGTGTGAGGTAATATGAAATCTCCAATGTTATTGGATGAATAAAGACTAGCTTTACTTTTAGCTACATACTCTACAATACCATATTCATTTTCTGGTATAGGCTGATCCACTTTAAGACTAAATTTTTGGCCAATTATCAATGGGAATTTTTTCATAGACCAATAATCAGAGTGTTCATTATTCCAAAGATCATAATCTTCTTGAGTTGCATCAAAATTGTATTGGCAGACTGGGGCAGAAGAATTAAGGGAGGTAGTTTGGGCCAAGAGGGTTTGAGACGCTAATTTTTCATTCTTTGCAGTTGATGAAAAGTTTTTAGATCCGGCTTTTTTGCTTGAATCATTATGTGTTACTGTATTGGTATTATCAGGATATACATCATATATAGCCCAACATAATGTAATTGCACTAAGAGTAACTATACCTATTTTTTTCATAAATATTCCTATCAAATTAAGTATTAACTTTTTATAAAGTATTGATAAAGTAAAATTTATTATTAATATTTAAAATTATTATGTTTATAAACTATTGAATATGATTAATCATATTCAATAGTTACAGTGGCCATTGCACGAACTTTACCAGGCGTAACATTTGCTGCAGTTTGATAGTATCGAGCTGTTAAAGGAACATCATATTGAATGGTTTGATTTGATTGTACGGTTCCCAATTCTAGTTTATTACCTACACCAATAACCTGATTCTTATTTTGATAATTCCATACAAGTTGAACTCCAACACCATTTGCTTTAGTTGCATTTGGTTCAAGATTTTTTAAAACTTGAGTATTAGTGCCGTCTTGTTGATAATCAAAACTCAAGCTAATAAGGTTTTTTTCTTCATAACCCGTTGGGTTTATACCGCCATTACACAGAATATTGAGTTCGAAGGGTTGATCTCCTTGAGTTGAACCAACACCTTTAAACCCTGCCTTTGTAACCGTTGGCAGTTGTACCTGTTTATTAATAGCACCACGCCATTCACAAGAAGACGAAGCGATAGTAATTGCGTTGCCATATACGGTACTGGTTAAGAATGGACGATCACTTCGGTTTCCAGCATAATAACTACTATAAACACCAGGAACTAAAGTTCCAGCTCCAGTACTTTCAGCTGTTTTCACAATTTCTACAACGAAATAACCTTCTGCAAGATAAAAGCGACTGCTTGGGACACGACGAGTATAAGGGTAGTAACCAGAGAAATTTCCAGCATTAAATGCTTCACGATAGAGACGAATACCAATTCCTGGGATATTTGTTGAATAGATGCTATCCCCAAGTGAACTAATTGGGTAATTTTGTAATAACTGTGCCGTCAACATATCGGAAAGACTACAGGTATAGTAGGTATAAGAATCTGGTCTGATCTCAAAAAGTGATTTAACTAAAACTTTACCCACAGGGTCGCTTGGTCGAACTACAACTCGTCCAACCCTCATAGGAACATCAATTGTTTTGAAGCCCGAACTAGTTGAACACGCAGCTTGAGTCGCCGTATTAATACAAAAACCTACTGCAACTAATGCACTGTTTAAGAGTAATTTTTTCATTTGCAGACAGCCTCAGTCATTACCATGCTTTGTTGCTTATTTTGCAACTGATTACTAATGTTGTACTCAACCGAACAACGTTCATTGCTTTCGTCGCCCCATTTTACATAGAGACGATCTTGAGCAAGTGGGGTACGTAAGTAAATCATACTACCTTGTGCAACAATACCTACAGCTTCATCTTTTTGATTAAAGACTTGAGCGCCAAACGGTAAACTGTTGCCATCAGCAGTTTTACTATTAATGTAGACTGCATAACCTGTCTTAGTCGCAAAATCTACTTTCGCAATTGCACCAGCAAAAGGTGCGATACGTTGACTTGTTTCTTCAAGCTCTACTTGGCTCGACATTTCTTGTGGGTCAAGCGTAATATCGTTTAGGCGATAAGGTGTTACATACGGGATAACCGCATAACCAGCCGTATTTACGCTTAAACCAACGGTATTATTCACTTTTGCCCCAGCTGCATCAGGTGCATGCACAAGTACCATTGTTTGGCCTTGCTCAGGTCCAAATAAAATACCATCTGAATGTGCAACCACACTACCACTTAAGCTAACCATTGCTTGTTGGTAAGAGTCAGCAATACTATAAGAACCACCAACAGTTGCATAGTTCGTACGATAACGACCATTAGCGTTAAATGTTGGGTTTGCATAGTCTTGATGTGAAACAGAGGCACCATAACTAAAGCGATCGCCAACCATTCCGCTTGCGCCAACAGTACGGCTGTCTTCAGAAGCAGTAACGTTGACGTTGACTGAATTCTTCTTAAAGTTAATTGGGAATGAAAGCGTCATTAAATATTCAGTATCATGCGTCGCATCATTTGAACCGTACTCAACCTTACGGTTAATGGCAGATAAACCATAAGTTAAACCATGGTAGTTATTGCTATAACCAATTTGGTACTGCTTAGTACTTTCGCTACGGTTCCAATAGTCAACCCACGAACCCACTACATAGAAGTTACCCCAACCTTCAGGAAGGCCTTGGTTTAAAGTAATTTGGAATTCACTACGCTGGTGACCAGCAGCTGCATAAGTGTTTACGCCTTTTTCTTCTAAATCGCGAATAAGTAGAGCATCACGTAATTTATAGAAGTTTTCTGTCGAGTAACGATATGCAGCAAGAGTTAAGTTTGTGTTAGTCGGAGAAATTAACTTACTATAGCTTAAACGGAAACTTTGCCCAGATTGTGATGACTGTTTTTCAAAGTCAGCTTCAGAGTGGGTCATATCTAATGCAACAGCACCAATTGGTGTAGCAAAAGCAGCACCTAACAATACAGCAGCATAATTTTCTGTAGCTTGTATGCCTGTATAACCTGTTAGATAGTTGTTAATACCTTGTTGGTATTTACCCTGAACTACCCAAGGATTAAGGTCAATATCTTGATCTCGGAACTGACCTACAGTTAAAGAATAACGGTTTACACCTGGACGCAACATTTGTACAACTGAAGCATATGGAACCGAAAATTTTTGTACTTGACCATTTGCTTCAATAATAGAAACTTCAATTTCCCCACCAAAACCAGTAGGGTAAAGGTCATTAATCTCAAAGTTACCTGGTGCAACAGTTGTTTGATAGATAAGTTGGCCTTGTTGACGAACTTCAACTTTTGCATTGGTTTTTGCGTTACCACGAATACGAGGAGCATAGCCCAACATACTATTTGGTAGCATGCGGTCATCGCTTGAAAAATCAATACCGCGATAACCAATAGAGTCAAATACTTCGCCGTTGGTAAAACTATCACCTAGCGTTAAAACACCACGATATTTAGGGAAGGCTCTTTGTAAGTATGTACTTGTTTCTTGATAATCTGATTTAGATTGATTTTCAGCAGGCGTATCTTGCCACTGCCACTGGCCATTATGACGTAATTGCCAACCAGCAATATTTAAACCAGCTGTAATGCCCATAAACGCATTTGTTGTCTCGCTTTGATCATTAGACTGATTAAATGTTTTATATGCACTACCACTATAAGACAGAAAACCAGCATTAATACCGCGATCCCATACGCTTGGGTCGACATAACCTTGCGCATTTTTTTGCAAAGCAACTTGCGGAATAGAAATATCTACACGTAAACGAGAGGTATCAAATTCATAGAATGCATTTTCAACCCACTCTTCAATTTTATAACAGCTATTATTTTCTTTTTGAAGGGCAGTGTGTTTAGACAAAATGTCTTGTTTAACGCCGTACTCAAGCAGGTTTGTTCCTGTGAAACACGTTACTGCATTTTTATTAGGGTCTAATGCTTTAAAGACCATACGACGTTTGCCAAACCATTGACCATTTACATAAACGTCAACGTTATATTCGCCTGGTAAAACAGGGTTTCCATATTTAAAACGAGAAATATCAACTTTTTGAGCATCCCCAATTAAAAAAGCAGAATCAAATTCAGCCTCTACTGGAGCACTCGTAGTTGTTTCTTCAGCATGCACGAATACGGGCATTGTCATTGTGACAACACCAGAAGCCAAGTAGTAACAAATATGGCGTTTTAATAATTTATAAGATTCTTGCCTTTTTTTTGGCATAGCTAAGTCCGCCTACACATATAGGTGCTTAAATTTATTAAAAAGATAAATCTGATTACTGAAGTTTTATCGGGTGCTCAACGCGACCACCATAGTCATTGACGTTAATAAAACTCATATCTTGAAGGTTGCCATTCTTAAGCTGAACTGACGCTTCAGAGAAAGGCTTAATCATTAGCCCCTGAGGTAATAAATCAACCTTTTTATCACCTGCCTTTTGGTAAACAGAAGTCATTGTGATATGAAAAGGGGTAGGATTTTTTACAGTTAAATTTTGACCAGATTTAATCCATTGAAGCTTATCTGATGCTAAATTCGCATCTTCTTTAATCGATGAAGGACGATAGAAGAATTTAATACGTGAACGAATTGCAAGTTGTAAGAAATTATCAGGCGTCGTATCTTCACTTTTTGAAGTAGGTCTTGGTGGAATATCTAAAATATTCAACCACAGAACTGTTTCTTGCTTCTGATTTAACTGAGAAGCATTTGGTAAAGCTGTAATACGAAGAGTCTGACTTTTCGTTGCTTCAACACGAGAAATAGGAGGAGCAATCATAAAAGGAACTTTTGATTGGTCCGGTGTACTTTTTGGGTCACCTTCGTCAATCCAAGCTTGGACAAGTGCTGGCTTTGAACCGTTATTGCTAACTTGTAGCGTAACTTCTCTAGCATCTGACGGGTAAATTACACGAGTGCCATGAATTACAATTTCTGCTTGAGTAGCAGGTGCAATAACTGCTGAAGCAAATGCTAAACCTAACAAAAAATTATAACTGTTCAATTTCATTTTCGAGTTCTCAACCAAGAAAGATTCAGGAAAGCGTTACACAAAACAGGGTTTCCATGCGGACATAGAAACCCCGCTATCAATTAATTATTGATAGATAATTGTGTATTGAACAGAAGTAGTTACTTTACCAGCAGTAGAAGCGCCAGTTGCATAGTATTCAGCGTAGTAGTTAAGGTCAGCACCTGCGCCATCAGCTACGTCAACCCATTGAGAGTTAGCTTGAGCACCGTTTGCACCCGCTGCAAGTACTGGGATGAAGTTGTTGTTGCTACCTAAAAGTTGAACGTTAACGTTTTTAGCACCAGTAGCGTCTTGGTTAAGTAAGCGACCAGTATTAAAGTCAACAGTTGCACCTGGTTCGAAGTAAGTAGCTACTTTACCTTGTGAACAGTTAGCTAAGTTGATTTGGAAAGGAGTACGACCAGCAACATCCCCAGCAACAGCTAAAGTTTGTTTAGAAACAGTTGGAAGAGTAACTGTGAAGTCTTTACCAGCAGGGGTAACGATGTCACAAGTTTTGTCTGTAACTAAACCATTAATTGTAATTGTACCATCAGCAGCTTGAGCATTAGCAATCCCTACAACCGAAAGAGCAGCGATCAAAGCAAGTTTTTTCATAGTGTTTTCTCAAAAGTCTGGATAAAAGTTTATTTCCTTACTTTTCCAGTGTTTGACATCTTGAAAAGTAATGCGGCGATCTTAACACTTATTAAACAAAATGCAAACTAGATCACATTATTTTTTCATAATTTTAATTCAATCACATTTATTATTTGAGATGTAGAGCCGCTATCAGTAGCCTATACCATTGTTTATGAAAGTTTTTTTATTTTATAAAAAAGAAAAGCTATAAAGAGAAGAAAATTACATAAGAACACGATGTAAATAAAAAAGAATTAAACAAATTATGTGAAAAATAAGCTTAAATTCATAGAATACAATTATATAGAATAAATTGTGCATATGTATACAGAAAAATATACAAATAGTCATTTTTATGAAAAAAGAGTGACTCATCAATCAATTGATCAAAACATGCGATCAATTCGACAAATCACTCTTTCATTAAACTTACTACAAAAATAAGTTTGGATATTAATGGTAATTAATAAGCACGACTTTGTGGTTAGAACTTATGCTCTCAATGCTTGTGTCCATTTTCTCAGTATGTTGAGCTAATTTAAAAAGACTATCTTTATTTAAATATTCACTATCAAGTTTAATATTTAAATTATTTACCTCAACACATTCTATCTCGCTATGTTCTCTTGAACATGTATCTTCAACAATATTTCCTCTTATCATTATTGTGTTACTTGCATAACAAAATAGTGGGGAAGAGGAAAGCACCATCAAAACAAGAAGTTTAAATATATTATTTTTCATTTTATATACCTATTTATAAAATAGTTTATATATATTTGATACCTTATTTTTAATTTAAAAACAATCATTAAGCTTTAAATAATAAAAAATTATTAATTTGTACGTGATATAAATCACATTAAACACTTTAAATAATGTAATAGTTAAAATTTCTAAAACCTTATTAATAACAAAACCACAAAAATTACATTAAGTTATTGTTATTTATATAAATTAAAAAAATAATGATTAATAAAAAAACAAACTAAAAATTAAAACAATATGATATACATTAAAATATTTAATAAAAATATAATTTATTTATTTTATTTATAATTTATGTTTCAAAATTACTACTGAGAAATAAAATATAGATTTTAATAAAAATGTGATTGAATATACATTATTAAGCTAATGTGTAATTAAATTTGCTTTATATTTCTGACCTGAGCATATAAGACCTAATGAATTAGAATTTAGCATACACTTTAAATATTTTAGGAAAATGAACTAACGAAATATAATTCGTAGATTCCTTTGGATTTAGGTAGGAAGAAGTTCAATAAAAATCAAACAAGCGATTATTAGCTAAACCTAATCATAATTTCTATTTAATTAGATTTTATGAATCCTATTTATTATCCATCAATAGCAACGTCAGAAGATGCTAGTGCTGAATTTAATTAGAATAAAAATTCATTCCACATAGCTAAAACGTACAGCAATAACTAGAAGAAAATAAGCGCTACAAACAAATGAAGGATAGCTACCAAGCTATGGGTCAATATTAAATTATACAACTGTTCGTATAATGTATATTATGTTAAATAAAAGATTTGGAAACCTACCATATATAAGGCTTCGCTTCTCTATGTTGTTGCTTCACTACTAATTCTTTACTGTGATGAATACTTAGCTTGGTTAACTGTATGTGTTGTTCTAGCAAATTACTAAACGCCTAAGCTGGTTCTATTGGATGCTTATGTATTAAACCCTATTTCTAATCTTAACCAGAATAAAATTTTCTAGACAACTTTCTGTAAGTTGTCATTACACTTTTATATTTACCCTAGTGAGCTGAGCTACCTACTAAATTCACAAGCTGTATTTGCAACTACTGGCTGCTATAGAGATTTCTTTTTCTAAATCTCCTTCTAATCCTCAAAATTTTTAGCCTATTAAATTAAAAACTAAAACTCAAATCATTCTGTATGCTATTGAAATTTAAATAAAATATTTAAAAAAATTCTTTTACATGCTTGAAAAAAAAGATATAGTACGTGTATACAGCTGTTCTTTAAATTTAGCTCAATGGTAGATCTCAATTCATATACAATATAGCCATACAATTAAAAAAAATAAGATGCTGATCCAAAGCTCTCTTTTGACCTTTTCTCTTTAAATTCTTATTTAAATGTCATATCTAATCTAAGCAAGATTCATAAAATAATTTTTATAATTTAAATAATGGATAATTAAATATGGATCGTTTTAAAACTATTTTACTTATTGCAAGCACATTTTTAACAACAACTATTTATGCCAAACAACAAGTCGTTTGTGTGTATGACCCCATTGGTAAATCGGGAGATGCTTTCGCTTTAGCCAAAGACTATGCACTTGAAGCTAAAAACTGGGGTGCTGATCTATCTTTAAAAGCATATGTAGATGAACGCATTGCGGCTGAAGATTTAAAAGTCGGTAAGTGTGATGGCGCTATTATTAGTGGTTTACGTGGCCGTCAATTTAATAAATACACAGGATCTTTAGATGCAGTTGGCGCATTAACAAATATGAAAACGGCAATTAATGCCTATAAGCTGTTGTCCTCACCAATGGCCGCAAAAAACATGGTGGTCGGTCCTTACGAAATTGCAGGTTTAGGCACAATTGGCCCTGCATATTTGTTTGTAAATGATAGAAGTATCAATACACTCGCTAAAGCTGCCGGTAAAAAAATTGGGGTATTCAAATATGATGAAGCCCAACCAAAGCTTGTTCAACATGTCGGTGGTCAGGCTGTATCTGTAGATGTCACCAATGCCGGTGCGAAGTTTAATAACCATGAAATTGATATTGTGCCCGCTCCTGTTGTGGCATTTAAACCTTTTGAGCTATACAAAGGTTTAGGTGAAAAAGGAGCTATCGTTCGTTTTCCTTTGACTCAAATTTCAGCCAACTTCATTATTCGTAAAGACCAATTTCCAGCAGGTTTTGGGCAAAAGTCTCGAACTTGGGTAGCCAGCCAACTAAACAGAACGTTTGGCGTTATTGCTAAATATGAAAGTGATATTCCTTCAAAGTACTGGATGGATATTCCTAAAAATGAACAATTAAACTATATGAAAATGATGCGTGAAGCACGTATACAGCTAACCAAAGCAGGTATTTACGACCCTAAAATGATGAATTTTTTGAAAAAGGTAAGATGTAAAGAAAATCCAAGTAATTTTGAATGTGCGTTAAATGATGAATAAATTAAGCAAACTTCTTCTTTCATCATTAGCTTAAACCAATTTTCTTACACGGATGTTCTGAAATACCCATGTTTATTTAATGAGCAGCTATTTTTTATTAAAATTTTCTTTTAACGCATCGATTAAGATATTTAATAAAGGTGCTTGCTCACGTCTGTGGGGATAATACAGATGATAAGGTTCATAGCTATGTCGCCAGTCCTTTAGCGTTTCTTCCAGTTCACCACTTTCAATATAAGGCTGAACCATGTCAATAGGTAAATAAGCGATTCCTACACCGCTCCTTACTGCTTGAAGCACTGGAGATAGGGTTGTAAAAACGATTTTAGCATTAACAGTAATTATTTGTGTTTTACCTTGTTTGGTAAATTGCCAACGATAGAGTTCACCATGTGTTGGTAATCTTAAATTAATACAGTGGTATTCCACTAAATCTTTTGGATGCTTTGGGTGACCATAACGAGCTAAAAACTCTTTGGTTGCAACTGTTAGCATTTGTATTGGCTCACTCACCTGTAAAGCGATCATATCTTTAGAAACCAAACCACCTCTTCTAAGTCCTGCATCAAAACGCCCTTCTACAATATCAACAAGACCATAATCAGATATGATCTCTACTGAAATTTTTGGAAATTGTTGTATGACTTTTTCAACTGCTGGCCATAAAACACTTTGTATTCCATATTCATCTGCACTAATACGTAATGTTCCTGCTGGATCATTTTTTAAAGCACTAATTTGATTTATGCCATTTTCTATTTCTTCTATTGCAGGTTGAAGCAAATTCAGTAGATATTCACCTGCTTCTGTCGGTGCGACACTTCTGGTAGTTCTTGATAATAGTTTTATGCCAATTCGGTCTTCTAAATTACGGAGTGTTTGGCTAATGGCTGACTGTGACGTTCTGAGTTTTGCGGCTGCACGGGTAAAGCTTCGCTCTTGAGCAACAACCATAAAAGTATGCAAATCATTTAAATTTTCTTTCATTATTTATAAGTATTCAATATAAGTACTATCTGATTATAGTGGATTATCATAATAAATCACTACGGTTATATTAATTTCATCGACCTAGTTCTTCTTTCGGAGAGAAGATGATGAAAACTGTAACTTTCAAAAATAAAAATATCGATGTTTCTGCAACTATTCGTTTTCCAAAAGATTTCGATGAAAACAAAACATATGCAGCAATTGTATGTGCGCATCCAATTAGTAGTTGTAAAGAGCAAACTGCAGGCGCAATCTATGGTGAAAAACTGACTGAAGCTGGTTTTATTACTTTAGCGTTTGATGCATCGTATCAAGGTGCTAGCGGTGGCGAACCTCGCTTTATTGAAGACCCTGCAACACGTGTAGAAGATTTCCGCTGTGCAGCCGACTATTTAACAACGCTTGCTTATGTTGATGAAAACCGTATTGGTGTATTAGGTGTGTGTGGTGGTGGCGGTTATGCTGTCAATGCGGCTATGACTGAACGCCGTTTTAAAGCAGTCGCAACTGTTGTAGCAGCAAACTATGGCCGTTTAATGCGTGAAGGTGACCAAACGCCTGAAGCAGCTATTAAAACTTTAGAAGCAATTGCTGCGCAGCGAACAGCCGAAGCGCGTGGTGCGGAACCATTTATTACCCAGTACATTCCAAACTCACAACAAGAGCGTGAGCAAGCTGGTATCAATGATATTGATATCAAAGAAGCGATTGATTACTACAAAACCCCGCGCGGTCAGGCAGAAGGTTCACCAAATAAACTTCGCTTTTCAGGTTTAGCGGCTGCTGTTGGGTTTGATGCCTTTCATTTGGCAGATCACCTACTCACTCAACCCTTGCAAATTGTGATTGGTGATATAGTGGGTGGATTCGGTTCTTATCGCGATGGTTATGAGCTATATAGCAAAGCGGCTTCTAAAGATAAAAACCTCTTTGTGGTTAAAGATGCAAGCCATTATGACTTATATGACCAACCTGAACCTGTTGCTCAAGCCTTAGAAAAAATTATTCCATTTTTTCAAAAGCATCTTTAAGCCAAATATTGGAAAGTTTCTCAATTGGGGGAACTTTCCAAATAGAAACCTTTTAATGGTAATTAAACAAGCCTTTTATAATAAATAGCTGTGCCGTCATAGTTCCCATTTGAACTTAAAGCGAAAATTGGAATTACCCCCACTCGAACAAATCCAATTTTGGTATATAAAAGTTCGGACACATCGCCTTCACGTGTATCTAAAACAAGTAAACGCAGACCTTTTTCTCGTGCAAAATTTTCTAGTTCATTCATTAGTAATGTTGCTATTCCTTGTTTTCTTAGCGATGTAAGCACCGTGAGTTTTTCAACTTCTGCCCTATGAACGCCGTTCTTTTTACTCACTAAGGACAACTGAACACTACCTACAACTCTGCCTTGTTGTATGGCAATCCATAAACGGCTATTACCTTGGGCTAATTTATGGTTGACCTCACGCCAATAATTTAAGACCTCGTTCTTTTCTATAGGAGCTAAAAAACCTATTGAAGCTCCGCTATTGATAGAATCTTCTAACAATAGAGATAAGCCTTCTTCATGGTCACTAATTTCTTTTATTTCTGGAGAATAATTTTAATATAAAATTAAGCACTAAATGTATGAGCCCTTTTATAATTTATGATCAATCATATAACGTATACGTATAGCTAATTCTTAAATATTTCTACCAAAAAATTCTATTTTTTGGTAATTTTAGGTCCAAAATAAACTATATCAATAAATTCATGCTCAGGTTTAAGAGGCCATTCGATATATATTCTAATTTGCTCAATTTTAATTTTCCCATGAAAAGAATAAGACTTCAATGAATCAGAACTAGGGGGATAGAACTTCAGTTCATTTTTAAAATCTCTTTTATCGTTTTCTGTTTCATCAGTAAACCATGCTTTATCTCCGTGAAAGTATTTAGTTATTAATTCTATAGTTTTATCAGTAAAATTCTTTTGAACATCTCTACTAATAATAATTTCGTCTAGAGCCCTAGAAAGATCAAAAAAACGACGAGCTATACCTAAATGAAATGGTTGAATACTGATCTGCTCGATAAGTTTCTCACTAAACCTTAAATTTTTAAAGTCATCTTTTGCAAAAGTAATTACATCATTCCAATTTTTAGGTTCTCCTCTAGATTTTTGAACTGTTTCTTTAAAATCCTCTAACCTCCAAATATTATCTAATTCAATAATATTTAAAATTTCCTCAGCCAAACCATGCTGAACACGAATTTTATTTTCACAAAAATTACTTCCAAAACTAAATGAAAAAATTGGAATCTTAATTAAACTTCTACGAGAGCACTCTCCTATACCTTGATTTGTAACATCCACTTTATTAAACTCAAAATAATCATCTTGATTAGCTACTCTACTATCATTCCAAAATAATCTTGATTTATCTAGCCAAGATAAAATAAGTGATTTTGTATTGGATTTATTAAGTTTAAGTATTACGTCTCGAACAGTATTTTCTTCATCAACTTTATTATAGGAAAAAGTATTAGTTATATAAAAGGATGATCTATATTTTTGATTAGAAATTAGAACTTTTATTAAATCATCAAATGCTTTCACAAGTTCCTGATGATTATCAAATCCAAATGTGATTGATAGATCGTTAGCAATAAATGACATGTAAGTTAAACCCATCCATTAAGAACTGATAAATCTTGTTCATATTGATCAAAAAAACCTTCAGGCCAATCACTTAAATTACCATTAGGATCAATAATTGGATTTGAAATATGATTTATAAATTGAGTTTTATCATTTTCATATTTTGTTGAAAAAAATAAAACATTACTATCTTCAGAAGCTAAAATTTCTTTCCTTACGGCAATCCTTATACCATTCAAAATATGGTCACTATGGGTTTCAATAATAACTTGTACACCAGCAGAAGCAATCTTTGCAAGGAATTGAGCCATTTGAGATTGTCCACGTGGATGCAAATGTGCTTCCGGGCTATCAATTATTAAAATATCATTTTTTTTTGCAAGTAATCCTGCAACAAGTATTGGGAACGCATATGAATAACCATATCCAATATTGGCAGGGCTAACCCAATCCTCATACCTATTTTTTTTTAACTCAAGCCGAACAAGAGGGGTTTTCTCAATAATTTCAGTATTTGCCTCCGCATCAGGAAATATATCATTTATCCATGCGTTAAATTGCTTTCTAAAATTTAATGAAGGTTCATTGGAGTGTAATTTTTGAGAACAAACATCAGAGTCTGAAAATTGGTTAAAAAACCATGGAGCATACTGGCCACACTCTCCAACATTTATATTATTTGAATCTTCTGGTATAGGAAAAACATCTTGGCAACCTAATCTTACCGCACTTATATAAATTAAATTAGTGAGATAATCAGCAAGATATTGGGCATCGCTTTTATCAGATAAAATATCTAAGGTATTTGTACCACGCTTGCTAGCATCAAGAATTATTTTCTTCTCTATATTTTCTATCTCATAAATAAATTCTATATTTCTATTATTAGCATTACGGCTTAGAACATCACCAGTTGAACCTAACTTAAGATGACAACCATTTAATTGAAGAAAACTGTTATTACTCTTTGTCTTCAATTGTGTTGGTAGGATTAGGGCTTGTAATACTGTAGATTTACCAGAAGCATTAAACCCTGTAAAAAGATTTAATTTCTTTAAAGGAAAAATATTATTATTAAAGCACTTAAAATTTTTAAGATGAATTCTTCTAATCATTTCAAATATCCACAGAACTTTTATACTCACCAAACATACATTCAAACAATAAAAAAATATTCCTTGGATAATATTTAAAATTATATTTCATAAAAATATTTTCAAACTCATTATTAAACAATGAATATCTCTCATTAAATGGAGCACTAGACATAGCTATATTTTCATAACACTTTACTAACGATTTGACCATTTCATTATCAATAGAGGTATTAAAATGTGACAACTCAAACTCAATAATATTTTGAACACATGTTTTATCCAAATCATGTCCAAATACTTTATTTACTAATTGATGTCTATATCTAATATTATAAGTATTATTTGTTGACAAAGTAATAGAATCATAAAATGGAGGATACTGGAGAAGAAAAATAAGTTTATCCTTTAACATAATATGATCTAATTTCTCTAATTTACTCCAATTTAATGCAAAACAAGTTGAAATTGTATCAAACAAAGAAACATTTAAGACAGTTCTTTGATTAGGATTTCTAGCAATTGATTTTCTAAAAGAGTTTTTACCAAATATTTTAAAATTAAGACTCATTGATTTTATAAAATCAATCATCATTGTATCAATATCATGCTGTGGCATTACATTAATTTTTAATAGTGCTTCTGCTAAATAATCTTCCATTTCTCCTTTATAGTCATCGATAGAATTTATATAAAAAGCACAAAAGCGATTTATAATTTCCCTATCACGCATAGTCTTCTTCATACTTTGAGCTGGAGTAACAGCTTGTATAAAAGGTAAAGAGTTGGAAGCATCTTTTAAAAACTTTGTTGCTGGTCCAGAGTATAAGCAGTTACGCATTTGTTGACGTGTTAATGGAACACCACTATTAACCCGTTCAAAGATATCTAATCTTGCTCGTTCAGGAGCTTTTGAATCTAAAATATATAATGTAAGTTGCGTATCCTCTATTCGTTCCTGTAAATGTATTGGTAACTGACTAAATTTTTTATCTCTTATGAGGTCATCTGGATCATTGCTACCAATATTTTTTAGAGAAAATTCATCGTTAATATATTTAAAAAATGTAGTCAATCTTTGTAGTCCATCTACAACAATAATGCGCCCATCAACATCCTCAGCTACGTATAAAACAGGTAATGGAATTCTCATTAGACTAGATTCAATTAATCGAACTTGCTGATTAATATTCCATACATAATCTCTTTGAAACTCTGGATCTAATTTATAACGTCCCTTTTTGATTCTAGTAATAATTTCACCAACAGTACGTTGATCCTTGCGGACAAAAACTGTATCTAGAGGATAGTCAGCCCAAGATTCAGAATTACCTTCATCCAATCCTTCTACTTCAGCTTGATACTCTAAATCTAGATTCGTCATTAAAAAAATTTCTCTTCAAAATTAGTTAAGTAAAGATTTATTCATTAAGTAATGATTATATTAAATTTAAGTTGCTTTTAAAGCTATTGCAATCTTGATTTTTTATAACTCATGTAGAATAAACAATGTTAATTATGAAATTTTGCTGCAAGTATTTGTAATTAATAAACATAATATAATTCAATAACAAATAAGACAGCTACTTGACTTTGGTCTTAGATGGAACTCACCCCATCCCCCTCAAAAACACCTCAACCATCCTTTCATCAACTTCACCCAAACTTAAACGCTGAATAACGGCGCCTTCGATCATATATAAAAACAGTTTGGCATCAGTAAAAGAAACATCAGAGTTAAGTGCTCTAAGCAAACTATATATTTCGTTGGTGAGCCATGTTCTATATCGCACGGCGGTTATATACGCTTTTGGATGAGTTAGTTTTGTTTCAAAAATAGCTTTAAATAATAGGTAATACAGTCCATCTAGGTCTGCATGCAAAAGATAGAGCTTTTTGAGTTTATCTGTTGCGTTTGTGCTGTGGTCATATTCAACCACTGAAACCACTTTTTCTTTTAAGCGCTCTTTTTGCACAATCAGGCAGATTTCAATCAACCGTTCTTTTGAGTGAAAGTAGTTATAAAAAGTCGCTTTGGTCACTTCACACTCTTTCACAAGTCTGTCGATGCCGACCAGATGAAACCCGTTGTAGTGAAATAACTCAATTGATTTATTTACGACTTGTACTGCACGTGTTGGGAGAACTATTTTTGGCATATTTTTACCGTTATAAAATTATTGTTGTAAATAGATGAGATATAAAAACCGCTTCCTTTTGGGAGAAAAAAGGCATAGCAAAGCCGTAAAGACTGTGCGCAGCACATCTCAAGGTTTAATTGTCTAAGTTTTAAGTAATAACGAGCTAAAGCCTTACGGCGATCAAGCTGCGTTAAATGTTTTAAGCTGTGTTGTTATAGCTTTTGGCAATGGTTGCCAAGAAATGATGAATGTACAAAGCCAACTCCTTATATATGGAGTTCTGCCAAGACATTAGAATTATGGTGGCAGAACGAAAGAGGGTTGACAGACTGGTAGGACTCCAGCACACACAAAGGTGTCCCTCTCCCGTCCTACCGCTACGGGAGGGAACGAGAAGTACACACAAAACTATTCCTCGGAAGGAATAATCCCGATGCGGTCCTATAGCAGTCTGTCAAAACTGCCTGGCAATGTAGGCCAGAAGCCAAATGTTAATCTTCAATATTTAAGGTGTCAATGTGAAATTGGCTAGAAATTATTTAAATAATTATTGTTTTTCATTTAATTACATAATTAAGGATATTCTTAAGTAATATTTACAATCTGCTTTTATATCATTAAGTTAAATTTTAAAGTTGAAAAAAATTTAAGGTTGGGTCTTGTTCTTATCAAACAAGAATGAATAAATAAAAAGAGACACTACTGTTATTAAGGGATGTTTTTAAGAGTCGCTATCCAGTATAAAATTATGACTTAAGCGACCAATCTCACAAATTAGGCCGTGTCATATACTTAAAGTGATAAGAGCAAAAAATGACTCAAAATAAAGTTGAATTAGCAGAGAAATTATCAAAAGAATCGCATCAAGGTCAAAAGTATGGTCCTCATGATTACTTTGATTACCATATTAAAGGTGTGGTCAATTCATTAATTGAGCATCGATTTTCACAAGTCTATATTATTACAGCCCTTCTCCACGATAGCGTTGAAGACACACCTCTTACCCTAGCCAAAATCGAAAGTTTATTCGGCAAAGAAGTCCGTGATGCCGTTGATGCATTAACTAAACGCGAAGATGAAACACGCGAAGAATATCTAATGCGTTGTGGTTTAAATCCAATTGCTCGAGTTGTGAAACTTCATGATGCAGCATTTAATGCGCATAACTCACATAAAGAAAATAATCAATCACGTGTAGATTATTATCTTCAAACCATGTTAGCCGTTTCAACGGCGCAAGATAGGTTGGAATGAAAAGACAACGAAATGAATCCGTTGCCTTTTTATTTTTAAGATTGTGCAAATGCCCAAATATCTTTTGAGGCAACCGTGTCAGATACAAGTCTAAAACTCATAGGTTCTAAGTCTTCATCTACCACAACATAGCCTTTCGAGTTATTTTTTAGCGCATCACACTTGTTATCGGTCAGTTGATAATTTGCAGTGTTCGCTAAAGCACTTTCAGTAATAACACCTGTAAATACACAATTTGGGTCTTTCGAGACAATTTTGCCTTGTGCATTGACCTCGGCATTTACCGTTGTTCCATCTGGAAAAGATAAATCGTAATTGCCGACCAATTGATTCAGCGTAATTTTCTGATCATCAATTTTTTCATAATGTGCCAATTCAACGGTCATTGATTGATTAGACTGATTGCTCTGCCAAGCTTTGGTTTTTGCGTCATAGCTCATCACAATCTTGGCACGATTTTCATCATCATCTAAAACCAATAATTTAGAACCATCTGCGCCAGAATAGTATTTACCCGCCATCGGTAACTCTTGATCAGTTTCGGTACTAATAATATAAGTACCGACATCTAAGCTCGGAGCTAAGGCAGGTTTTTCAGTCGAGACTTGGTCATCATGATCATTGTCATTACAAGCCGCCAATCCAAGCCCAAGAAGTAAAACCAACAAACAACGTTTCATGGTCTTTCTCCCTTACTTGTTAAATAGGCTTTTTAAACGAATTTTGAGCCATTCTTGAGCTGCTGGTCGCTGGTCATAAGCAACTTGCATTGCAGTTACAGCAATTTTGCTTTGCATTACAGCGCTTTCATCCGACATTTGCGCGGCTGTTGGAGCCGATGGTGCCGCATCTATTCCTAGACCAAATTGGTTGTTGCCTTTATTGTCTTTAGTCACTTGGAACTTCAATTTATATAAGTCATACGTCCCAATTTTTGAAAAAGCAAAAGGTGTGCTGGTTGTTAAATTTTTAGGAAAATTCACATTTAAGGTAATGCCTTTTGGCAACAATTGGCCCTTACCTGCCTTAGCTTGTAATTCTTTTAATAACACTACGGTTTGTTTTGCCACAATCGCAGAGTTAGGGTTGTTTAAAGTTTTGTCATCTACCGTGTTGGTATCGGCGCTTAAGGCAATAGATGGAATACCGCGTCCTGCCGAAAACTGTACATTGCCAATCGTGCCAGAGTGCACAACGACTTTTCCGACATTTTGTCCTTCATTCGGGCCAGATAAAACTAAGTCTGGTGCTTTACCCCAACGCTTTGGCGCAACCACGTCTAGTCCATAAACTGTTGCCATCACTGGTGTGCCATGCGTGTAGTTCCAGTCGCCATTGGTATAACCCGCTTTGGTAAAGGTTCCAGCCGCAGGTGCGCCAATTGGTGCTGCACCATTGTGACAACCATTTTCAGCCGCAATTTGCTTATCATTATCCGCAGAAATCGTTGTCGAGCTATACATCACGATTGCACCACCGCGACCACTTTGTGGTGAACACGGTACAGACACAAGCACGTTATGACCATTTGCTTTTAATTCATCATAAAGCGCTTTGACATTGCTGGTTAGACCGTCATCGTTAACCAATAGAATATTTAGTGCAAAAGCTGGAGTTGTACACAAAGACAGAATAAGGCCGCCCAATAAACTTTTTTTCATCACTTAACTACCATGTTCTTAAATTTCGATTTGTATAGTAGTTGCGCTATATGTACGTTTAGTGACTACGCATCAATAAAAATTAAAATACTTTTCCATTAAAAATTAAATAATTATATTATAAATTATTGCTATATTTTCTTTTATAAACTGATCTTCAACTTAAACGTTCAAATTCAAAATGACAAAACCCACTTCCGTGGGCTTCATTCAAAATGTCTTTTCAAGCTTTAAATCAAAAAATCAAATACGTCCAACTTCTAAATATGGAATTAAGTTTTTATCAAAATGTGGTCTTGGGTCGCCCTCATAACTAATAAAACCATGCATACCCGTTAAGCGTTCACCTTTATAAAACTGGTTTAACTGATAGCGCGGGTCTTTATGTGAAAGCGTAAAACTCACCACGCCAATACCCTGCTGTTTTGACTTGTTATAGGCATCTTCGAGCATTTTATGATGCAAAGCCAAATCTTCGGGATGGCACATAAGCGTATGTAGCACGTGGTATTGAATAGAATCACCGAGTTTAGGCAAACGCATGCCCTTAGTCATTGGCGTCAATAAGTTATAAATAGGTCTAAGCAGGCCTATGGCAGAGCTGTAATTTAAAATTTTGGTTTGCTTAATACTATGCTGATCCCACAAGCCAAACATACCCACCAGTTTTTCACCCTTAAAGTAAAGTGAAAAGTCCGAGAGTTTTATCCCTGAAAAGTACTGATGTCCTTGAGCCAGCTCTTCAAAGTTATAGGCAGGAATAAAGTTATAGTGTTCTGCCATGTCGCTAATAAACTGATTCATGGCTTGCACATGTTGAGCTTCAGCAACACATGTACGGATCTCTTGAATATCACTCTGTTTATCAACTTGCTTTAAAAAAGCCGTGATTTTCCGTTTTGCGCCAGTACTGGTCAGGCTTAATGTCTCTATAAGCCCTTCGTCATAATAATCAGGCATTCCCGTTTTGCCCGTTTGGATGGCAGCGCGTGCGGCATGGTTATCATCAAAAATAATCATTTGGCTAAAGTTCGGTGCGTGCATGGTCTGTTTTACATGCTTGGCTAATACCTTCACCAGTGATTTACCCCGATAACTATGATCTACACGTAAATCACCCGCATAGCGTAAGTTTTGAATGTTCCGATCGACATAACACGGACGGTAACCATTGCTATAACAAGCGACATTCTTTTGGCTTTCAGTATCTTCAATTACAACATGCAGTTTATGCCGATAGACAATGTCAGACGCTCTAAAATAACTCGGTTCGCGCTGAAAGCTAATTTGTATGCCTTTGGTGGTCATGGGTACGGCGATTAAGTCTCTTAAAGCCTGATCATCAGCCAAAGTTGCTTCACGGGTAATCAGCGTATTGTCAGTAAGTGGTGGATTTGTTTTATTCATTATTCACCTGTTGTACGGCCTGTGTAGGAACCAAGTTATTTAAACGGCCCATTTGGTCGAGTAGCTGATAGACAAACACCACTTCGTCTTGGTCATTCACGGTTTTTTGGGTTTGTACATCGAGTAGCTTTTGCTCGGTATTGAGCAAATCAAATGTCGTTTTGGTGCCCACATCAAACTCTTTACGTGTGTAGACAAAGGCAATAGACGCGGCCTCAATGGCATTTGCCAGTGCTTCTTTATTTTGTCGAATGGTTTGAAGCTGCGCATAGGTTGTACGGGTACGCTTATTTAAGTCTAGTTCAAGACTTCGTATTTTCTGGTGAGCCAAATCAATATCGGCCTGTGCTTTTTTGACGTTAGCGCGATTTAAGCCGTCGTCATAGAGCGGTACATTCAACTGCACCCCAACCATATAGTTATTACTTTCAGAGCCAATATAGCTCGCTTCATCTTGCTTTCCGGCACGACTGGTGAGCATAACCGTTGGCCACAGTTCCCGTTTAGTGAGAGCATATTGCTTTTCTGCGGCCTGCTTTTCGTATTTGCTACGCATTAAAGCTGGATGGTTTTTGGTTTGCGCCAAGATTTCATCCAAGCTCGCGGGAATAGCGGGTAGCTGTTTAATGGCAACAAGGTTGTCAGGTGTTGTACCCGTTACTTGATAAAACTGTGCCTCACTTACGGTTAAGTTAGATTGGGCCTGTGTGATATCGGCTTGGCCTTGAGCAACTTGCGCCAAAACCTGAGCCAAGTCTGCACGGGTAATCATTCCTACATCAAAACGGCGCTTTGACTCATATAAAGACCGTTGCAGGTTTGCCATAGTCTTTTGTCTAAGCTCTAAAATGGCTTTCTTCTTTAATACATCGGTATAGACCATCACAGTATTTAAAATGGTTTCCGATCTTTGATCTGATAAACCTTGGTTTTGTGCAGAAAGCTGACTTTCGGCAACATCAATTCCTAAACGGTGTCGTCCAGACGTATAAATCGGATAATCTGCCTGCAACTGCAAACTTCGCCCTTTACGGTTTCCTTCGGTTGGAAATAGGACGTGTGAAGGCGTATTTATTCTTTCATAGTCCAGTTGACCAACTAAATTGACTTTGAGTCCATCACGTTGCTTGGCCTGTTCAAGCACAGCGGTGGACTGGTTCACGCTTAAACGGCTGACTTCAAGCTGACTTTCATGTCTTAAACTGGCAGATAAAGCCTCATCTAAAGTCATGGCGTGTGTGTTCGACACCAACAACACGCCTAGATACAAGGCGTGTCGAAGTGTTAAAAAACGAGAGTTAAATGGCTTCATCCCTTTCATAGTTGTTCCAAACTATTGAGGGTGACTTTTTTGAGTGGCTCAGGCTTGATATTGCCTTCGATAATGCCATCAAACATGACCAGTTTTTTATAGGCATTCCAGCCATTATTGGCTTGGCGAATTTGAGGCTGGGCGAGCTGCCCTAAGTTTCGCGCAAGTTCATAATGGAAGTTTTGACGCAAAATACTATCGATATATTCATTGCTAATGCTGTGATGAATGTCGCCTTCAAAAAGCACGCAATAAAATGGTTTAACCTGTTGTTGGGTATCAATCGCCAGTAAAGAAATCGCTTTTGACTCGGTTTCATTTAACTGAGACAACAACTGTTGAGCTGTTTCAGGCGCGAGTTTTTCACCGACCAGATCGACCCCAAAACGGCGGCCTTGGAACTCAAAACACGGAATTTGCTCTATAAAGCCTGTTACCCGTAAGCAATCATCCAAACAGTAGCGAAGTAAGCCATTGCCCGAAGTAATGAGCGGGCTGACCACATCACCTTGTTTAAGTTGCCACGATGGAATAATTTGACCTTGTTTATCGCCTTCTAAATATTCAAATTCATAGAAATGACTTTGGTATGCGAGTGGGTATTGGTCATTATAGGGAATAGTCACTACACCTTCCGTCGCCCATAGTCCTTTACCTTCAAACTGAACACTGGGTAATTTCTCTTTTAATTTCTCCGCCCAAGCTTTTGAACCTGCAGTGTCCCAACTCGACACTAAACTTAACTTTGGCCAGAGCTTTTTAAATTCGATCTGTGCACCGTTTGAACTTGCAATTAAGGCTTGAGCACTTTCAGAGCTACGCGGTGCAGTCACTTCTTTTAATGAAGCCTGACGGTTACCCCATGAACCACTTTGTAAAACCTCAATCACGTCTTGTTGTAGTGACTCCAAACGCTCAAGCAATTGCAGCGCAAAAGTCGGACTCCACACCGAAATCATGGCTAAGTTACGGTTTGCGACCAAATAGCAAATGGTGGCAAACAGTGCATCATCGGCATTGGCGGCAAAGGCAACGTTACTTGGAACCGCTTGGGTAAATTTAGATAAAATTCGCTTACCTACACCAAGTAGCGCACTATCGTCATTTAGGTTTTTGTCTTTTAAAACTTCACGTTGGCTTTCAGGTAACCACGACACCGACCAATAATGCGTACCTAAACTCAGCTGTGGGCATTTACGGTATAAACTTGCCATCCACGGCGCAATCGCATGATCAAGTTCATCTAAAAACAGCTTGGTGTATGGAATAAACTTGATTTGTTCACTTGAACCACTGGTTGGCTGGAAACGAACTAGCTTACTGCTAGAGAGTAACATTTTTTGTTCACGATAACGCTGAATATCTTCTCGCCATGCGCCATAACGTGTTGCAGGAAATGATTTTACAAACTGCTCATAATTTTGAACTTTCTTATCTTTAGCAAACGTAGAGGTCTGTAATATCGAATGCAAAATTTGACGTTGCGTGGTCTCTAATGCATTAAACTGTTTTTGAAAATTACGGTCAGATGCATCACACCATTTTTTTAAAATCAGATGCGAACCAAGAGTTAGCCATTCATTAGATTTCATTGGATGGCCTCTCTACGTTTTGTTTTATGGGTTACGCATGCTTCAAACTTTCCTTTACTGGTCGGTTTAGTCATCAGCTTCACAGGGAAACGGGCTATGTCTTTCCAACCAAGACGACCAATACACGGTAGTTCTGTGCCTGCTTTCCATGTCGGATTTTTTTGTTCAAAGAAATGAATATTTGGGTTCTTTTCTCTCATTTCGGCAGTAATTGGTGCAACTTCACCTTTTAATGGTTGATAGTCATCACCAAAATTTAAAAGGCCTGCTTCACGGTCGTAGTACTCCCCAAAAAACTTCTCGCAGTAGTGCTCGACAACTTCCGAGAGATGCTGGTTTTCATCTTTAATATTTGGGTAATAGACATAGTAATTATTGGCGAGCAATAAGTAGGTTTTATAACCTTTAGAAATGAGGAGCCAATAAAGTTCGTTAAATGGATATTTGATTCGAAGCTTAATCATGAGCTTGAGCATGGTACTTTGCAGACTACGCGTGCCCCAAAACTTCTTCAAAATAACCGTATCACCGCTAAATAACACGGTGTAGTCTTTACCGTTTAAATAGAAATGCTGCACCACCACAGTCGAGAAACCGACAATCTCATCTGTTTCAGAGTCAAAAATTAAGATCGCACCGCTTTTATTTTGGAAATCATCTACGAAAATAGAAAATCTGGTATTTTCATAATACTGTTCGTAAATGGAATACATCACTTTTAATCGTTCAGTATCGATTTGCTCTTTTTCAAAATATTGACCATAAGTCGTGTTTTTCAGGTTCAATTTTGAAATTAGTTTATACGTTGTATTAATCATAATCCTTTAACCTTCCACCTCTAATTTGTGAGTTCCCCGATCTCATCAACCGATTTTTAGAAAACTCAGATCAATGTTCTTTTTCTATGAAGGGATACGTTTTGATATGCCCTATTGTTTTTCATTCTTTGAAAGCTGCCCTTTATTTTTAAATATCTACATATTCATTTTCTTCCCCCGATCCATAAAGATAGTTAAAAATGCGGTCACAAACATAATGATTGCGAGCATGCGTAATAGATCATTAAAGCTAGATGTCAGTGCCTGAAAATGAATGTCACGATAAATCACACTGAGCGCGATTTGCTGTGCATTTGAGCCGGCTTCTTGATATTGCGCCGTGAGTTGATCGAGTCTTTCTGTAAAAATCCAGTTTTGTGGTGTCATCCCCTGATTAATCTGGGTGACATGAAGCGCAGTGAGCCAATCTAAAGATGAGTTAATGAGAGCTAGTCCAACCGCGCCGCCAATATTACGCATCAGGTTATAAATACCGCTGGCATCAGCCACTTTACTCAGCGGCAAAGTGCTCATGGCTAAATGCGAAACCACAATCAGGCAGATCATGAGACCAATACCACGGTAAATTTGCGGCCAAAACATAAAGTCGTAATCGCTATGAATGCTGAGGTGTGAATTGAGCCAGACACCAAACCCTGCCAAAATCATTCCGACAAATACGGTTTTTCGGGTATCAAAATTAGGAATCAGCCATGCAAGAAACGGCGCGAAGCAGAACATGACAATACCTGTCACCATCATGACATGACCAATTTGGCTACTGTTCATTTCACGGACTTGCCCAAGAAACACGGGAATCATGTAACCCAAGCCATAGAGCGCCATGCCGATCACAAACGTTGTGATGGCACTTAAGGTAAAGTTTTTATTTTTAAATACAGATAAATCGAGCAAAGGTTTAGGCTGAGTAAAACTTCTAGAGAAGAAAATCATGCCGCCCACAACGCAGATCATAAACGCAATCCGAACGCCTGTGTCTGCAAGCCAGTCATGCCGTGCGCCTTCATCAAGGAAATATTCAAGCCCACCCAAAAACATCGCCATACCAATCAGGCTAAACCAGTCCATGCTTTTGATGAGTGAATAGTTGGCACGGTCGATATTGGGGCCTGAGTAAATAACCGTAGCAATGATGATGCCCGGAATAATATTGATCAGGAACATCCAGTGCCATGAGAAATTATTGGTGAGCCAGCCGCCAATGGTGGGGCCAATGGCCGGACCCAAAGTGCTGATCATTCCAAACATCACCAAAGGCAATGAACGTTTTGGTTCTGGAAAAAGTAAGTACAACGCCGTCATGGAAGTCGGAATCATGCCGCCGCCCATAAAACCTTGAATGCCACGGAACACTAATAAACTTTCTAAGTTCCATGCCAAGGCACAAAGTAAAGAACTCACCGTAAAACCAATTGCACAGATGGTATAATACACTCGTGTTGAAAGCACCCGCGAGACAATACTCGACATGGGAATTGCAATAATCTCGGCAATTAAATAAACCGTTTGCACCCAAGTGACTTCGTAACGGCTTGCACTCATACCAGCTTGAACTTCGTTTAGAGAACTCGCCACAATCTGAATATCAAGAATCGCCATGAAGTTGCCAAAAATCATGGCACCAAAAATTGCCCATGCAGTTTTTGCTGGGAATCTCCACTCGGCCTCAAGGTGCTTATTCATTGGTTATTACCTAAAATTTTATTATTAAGTTCTTAGGTCAACGGTGGCACTCACCGACATTCCAGGTTTTATCAAATCAATATGTGGGCTTGAATCTATGGCAATACGCACAGGAATACGCTGAACAACCTTGTTAAAGTTGCCTGTGGCATTGTCTGGTGGCATGAGTGAAAAAGTTGCGCCTGAAGCAGGTGAAAAGCTTTCAATTTTTCCGGTATAGGTCAGGCTTGGGTAGGCATCAAGTTTTAATTTAACTTTCTGACCAATATGCATTTTTTCAATTTGGGTTTCTTTGAAGTTCGCTTGTACATACAAACTATTTTCAGGAATGATCGCCATTAAGCGGGTTTGCGGAGAAACACGTGAACCTTTCTGGATTGCAAGGCTACCGACCTTACCGTTTACAGGACTGACCACTTTGGATGAAGCCAAATCGACCTGATACAGGTTTAAGTTTGCATTGGCACTTTGAATATCTGCTAGAAGCTGCGCTCGACTCGCTTGTAAACTCCCCAACTGAGCTTCTGCCGCATTTACGGCGGCTTGCGCTTTGCTGAGTTGAGCTTGGGCCGTTAAATATTGAGACTGAACCCCTTCAAAGTTTTGTCGGGTAATCACCCCATCTTTTAATAAATCTTGATAACGCTCAAACTCTTTTCTTAAACGAGTTAAATCAGCTTGTGCTGCCACTACGCTACTATGAGCTTCAATAATTGAAGACTTGGCAGATTTTTCATTTTGTTGTTGTACACCTAGTGCAGCTTCTTTCAAGCTGACTACTGAACGAGCTTGATCATAACGAGCTTTATAATCGCGATGATCTAATACTGCTAAAGTTTCCCCTTTTTTTACTACCTGATTATCGTTAATTAATAACTCCATCACTTCGCCTGAAATCTTTGGCATCACCCAAGTGACATCGGCTTGCACATAAGCATTATCCGTAGATTGATAGAATCGATATACAAAAAAATAATATAAGATGCCAGCAACTAAAAATAACAGCAGGACACTAAAAACACCCCAAGTTATTTTCTTTCGACTTTGGAAATTAGTATCAGTTTCTAGCTGAGCTACGTTATCCATATTCATTCCGCTTATTTGTAATATTCGATTTTTTATTTAAGTCAATAAAACTATTGATTTCTTTTTTACGTAACTTTTCACTTGGTTTTATTCAATGAATCGTGACATCGTAAAATTTGGTGCAAATTATGGTTCTTAAGTGAATTAAATATCATTGACCTCTTTGCCAGATATTTTTTCTATTTATGTCAATAAAGCAAGTTATATAAACTATGTTTAAAAATTATGTAATTTTATATTTTTTCAAATAACCACTTATAAAAACAGCTTAAATAAATAAAAATTATCATTAAAATTCAAATAATTACTATAGTTGGATTTATTTAAAAAAATCTTACATATAAAGATGTTTATTTCACTAATATTAAAGATTAACTTTCTATTTGTATTAATTAAGTAGAATTATTTAAAGATCTATGTAACCGCCAAATAGTTATAGAGAAATTTTCTAATATTAATATAAGGATAAAATATAAATATTCTGGTTTATTCAAAATAGTAAAAAGCACTTATCAAAAGACTATTCCGACAACTTTTGATTAATTATATTAAGTAAAATAATATAGAATCTCCCAGCCCCAACCCAACATACACCTAAGAACCCCAATATTATTAAAAAACAAAATTAATGTTAAAAAAGAGTTACTTTTTAACTCTTTTTTATTCAGAAATTAGTGAATTTACGGATTATTTTTTACTGATTTAAATCATTAAAAATTTCTTCTAGAGTTACTCCAATTGCAAGTATTTCACTATCCTGATGAGGTAAACCATCGATTTCCAACCCAATTGGTAGTTTCGATTTCACTCCCTTTCCAATGGGTAAACTCAGCCCTGGTAATCCGATATTACTGCCGGGGTCTGTATTTCGAATTAGTGTTTGGAAATTCTCAATTGAACTGACTTGTTCGTTTGCTAGTGGTGCAACAATCGGTGACGTCGGGAATAATAAAGCATGTAAGTTATGCGCTTTAAATGTGTTTTGGTAGAGTTCAAGCAATTGTGGACGAGCTTCCCTGATAGCCTTTTCATAGAAAGGTAAAACTGGAACAAGTTGACCCGTGTGATCTTGAATTAATTGGGGAAGAATATTCTGTTTAAAAATTGCCTGAACATCTGGGCTTGAGATCTGATCGACTACATTCTCAATAGTCAAATTTACATGATGATCTTTCAAATATTGAATAAGGTCATATTTGCCTTCATAGACAACCACAGGAAATGAAATAGCGTGATTGAGTTGTTCTAAATTTGGCATCTCGATAGGAATAATTTCGACTCCCGCATCTTTTAAAAGCTCAAGTGCAATATGCGCCTGTTTATGAACGTCTTCATCTAAATGATTCCAAAAATATGGATGGATACCGAGCCTAATTTGATGTGACTGTAATGGTTCTTTCTTTGGTTCTTGAGTAATAAGCTGATCAATTAAGATAATGTCAGATACTGTGTGTGCAATAGGGCCAGTGGTATCGCGAGTATGTGAAATTGGGGTAATACTGTCTTGTGAGTATCTTCCTACCGTTGGACGAAAGCCGACACAACCATTTAATGCACTTGGCAAACGAATCGAAGCACCCGTATCTGTACCAATCGCAATTGGAACCATGCCCGCTGCAACAGCCACAGCACTACCAGAAGAAGACCCACCAGCAATGTGCAATGGGTTTACAGCATTTCGTGTACCCACGACACCTTCAATATGCATGGCAGTATTATAGCCTGTGACTCCAAAGGCCAATTCATGCATATTGGTTTTACCAACAATGATCGCGCCGTGATCAATAAGTTTTTGAATAATCGGTGCGGAGCTTTGAGGTTTAAAATCAGCTAAAGCTGGTGTGCCTGCACTATTCGGGAAACCTGCAACATGAATATTATCTTTAACTGCAATTAAAATACCCATCAAAGCTGGACATGGTTTTCCACTAAGCAGGTATTTATCCCAATATTGAGCTTGTTGAATTGCTGAAGCTTTATCGGTGCTAATAAAAGCATTTAAAGACTGTTGTTTTTCAATAGTGTCGAAGTAATGATGCACGAGTTCTTCACAGGATACTTTTCTTTCATGAATCAGTTTAGTGATGGCATCTACTGAAGCATTTGCTAAACCCTGTAATTCAATCCAATTATTTTTTTCAACTGCATTTGACATGATGACTTAAAATCCATTTAAGTTGTGATCTTAAGAACTTAGTACAAATTGCTCATTCATTCGCATCCTCAAAATTGAGGATTGTTTTTGTTTTAATGTTGAATGAGTAAAGCCATTTCAGTGCGATTATTACAGCCTATTTTTCTCATAGAGTTGAAAAGCTGAGCCAATTGGGCAATTTGGATGCATTTTTTCTCATGCTCTTCCTCAGTTATTCTTGGAACTGTTCCAGCAAATACGGATTTTGTCATTCCAATTATTAATAGAAATATAGTTACTTTATTCATTTAATTACCCATCATTATTAATGAGTAAAATTTACCAGTTCAGAAGGTTAAAAACCACCTTTGAAGTAGTAATTTTTATTAATAAAGACTATTAGTTAACTCATTTGAAAGCATGAAATGTACTATTTGCATTTTTCATTATTCAACAAAATAAGCTTTTCTTTTTTCCCAAGTTTATTTATATAAAATAGTTCATATTGATGATTATTCACTTTCATATATTTAGGATAAAATACTCCATCGCACCAAATCTGAATACCTTCATCAGTTTTAATAAAATCGATCACTTCATTTTCATCTTCAATTGGTGGTTTCACAAGTACCTTGAGTGTAATTGATGTATAAAATGGACTTGTTGATCCTTCTATAATTTCAATAGAATCATTGGCTTTATAAGGAAAAGTACTTTTTGCTCCTTCATTTCCAATTTTAAAAAATTCAATTGCTTTATCAAGATCTCTATATTTAAAGTCTTGTCCAATAATCCCAAGTTTTATAAGTCTGCCATCTGCATCAAAATTATTATTTGCTAACGTACTATGGCTAATAGCTAATAATAGTAAAGCAATTAAAAGTCTAAGCACTTAAACACCCTCTTATTTAAGGGTAATTTAACAAGTGATTAATTATGATTCAATATAAAACTGCTATCTCTAGCGGTTCTATTTTAATCGAAGTCGCTAGAAGAATTATCAACATCCAATCTAGCACTTATTATTAAATAATACTCGAAATGAATACATCTCAAGAAAAACACCGTAGTGTGCTTCGCATATTGCTTGGATTAATTCCCATCCAAAACTATCAGTCTGAATCAAAATAATATGCTGATGCATTATTTTCCCCAACTTTTTCCCAAGTTGCAGCAAGAGAGTTCGTTCTCAACAATAAAAGCGCTAATGAAGAATGTAAATTAAAAATAAAAATGAAACCCACTCATTGAGTGGGCTTTTTTATTACTAACCGTTTTGCCTGAGGTGATCTTGGAACTCTTGGTCGTGTATTTTGTTGTAATTAACAGGGTCGTAAACGCATCCAGTTAAAACAACAATTACAGTAAGTACAGCAACCAATTTTTTCATTGAGACAGCCTTTCCTTTAACGCAAAAGATTTGCTTTAAGTATACTCCTCGATAGCCATTTTGATTGGACATAATTAAGGCAAACAATTGTTATTTTTAAATTATTGCCGTGCTTTAGCCTATCATTTGATTTTTTTAGCAAGATCAAATCACAGGTTAGTACAGAACTTAAGCCTCAGTCGCTAAATACCAATTTTTCCAAGAACTGGTTCCTCTCGTTTCAATAGGCACAGTTGGAATCAGTTTTTCTTTTAATATTTCGGTTTGTTCAACCGCTTTGGCAAGTCTTGCTTTTACTGAGTGAATACATTCACGGTCACCAAATTCACAGCGGTCTAAAGTTGTACCGCCACAAGGCCCATTGGCTAAACCTTTTGGACATGTTTCAGGGCAAATATATAAAGTGTCACTTAAACGGCACTGACCACAGCTTTCACAGCCCACTAAGCTATGTTTACTGAGCAC
Organism: Acinetobacter sp. 826659; assembly: GCF_000588515.1. Taxonomy (NCBI): domain Bacteria; kingdom Pseudomonadati; phylum Pseudomonadota; class Gammaproteobacteria; order Moraxellales; family Moraxellaceae; genus Acinetobacter; species Acinetobacter sp. 826659. The sequence continues at coordinate 379,235 of NZ_JFYD01000005.1, forward strand.
TTCTGTTTTAAGTAGGAGTTTGGCAACCAAAGTATTTTCCCAAAAAGATGCTTTAAAAATAAAGCGTCCAAGCCCCTTGGCAATTTTTGATCCAAACATTGCTTCATGCATAACATGTAGCTGGCGATATTTAATTAATTGTTTAGATGATGGCTGACGCGAAAAATGAGAAATTTCAGGTGAAAACTCTTTGCCCGTCGTGACTTGCCAAAGTGAATTCCAAAGCTCTTTTAAGGCCTCAAGCTCCAGATGTCTGTATTGCTCAATGTAGCTTTCAAGCAGCATTTGCTCTTCTGGCTTATGGCAAGCAGATAAATGAATTCCTACAAACCCTAACTTTTTACATATCAAAATCTGTAAAGCACAGCGCAAATAAACTCGGTCTGTATGTCCTGCCTGTTTTTCGTCTGCCAAGACTTTTAACATGTGTGGAGTAATCACAATACCCGCGACTTTATGCTTCACCATAAAATTGGCACGGCCCAAAGTCAGCGGCATGACACAAGCCAGTATTTGCTGCGAATAAGCATGCTTTGTTAAAAATGATTTGGCTTGCTTTAAGGCTTCAATGTCATAGCCCAATTGGGTAATGATAAAGTCAGCACCTGCTTTAATTTTCTTATGCAGTTTTAAATACTGTGCATCACGCTCAGCTTCGACATATTTAAATGGATTAAAAGCAACCCCAATACGAAACCCACCATGTTGCTTGGCAGCCATTACGGCGTTTACAGACTCTAAGTAACGACTACGAGGCTGTCCATCTCGACCATTATGGTGTTCTTTGAGTTTATCGCCTGTAAGCAATAACAAGTTTTGAATATTGGCTGTTTGAGCTTGCTCTAAAAAATGCTCAAAGTCTTGTATGTCTCGGGCCTTACCTGAAAAGTGTAAGACTTTATCAATTGAGTCAGGATAACTTTTGCTGGCTTCAAGCGGCGCAATATCATGATCTGAATGTACGCGATCTGCCAATGTCATTGCAGCCGGATACCCTGCAAACTCATGTCTTACAGGATAAATTTCATGTAGTGAAGTGAGGTACTCCACCAACACAAAAAACTGGTTTTGCTGGAAGCAGGGAGAAACGTGTGACATAGGCAAAGCGCTTATCAAAACATGACATCAATCATAAGCGCGGCATTATAAATCAAAGTGCATCAAGATGCGCTAGTCAGAAAGCTCATTGTTTTGCTTGTCTTCACTCTCTTTATTTCTGGGTAATTCGAGTGAACGTGGGAATATAAAATCAAAAGAATCGAGTGCATAACGGTAAAGCTGAGCTGGTCGTTTGCCTACAATTTTACTTTGACTAGTTTCTTCAACTGCGCCTGCTTCTATCATACGGCGCCTGAATGCTTTTTTATCTAAAGATTGCCCAAGAATAATTTCATAACTAGTTTGTAGCTCGGTTAGCGTAAATAACTCGGGCATTAGACTAGCTGGCAATGCGGTATAGCGGGTTTTATTAGTTAAACGCTCTAATGCCAAGTTAAGCAATTCATTATGATCAAACGCCAATGCTAAATCTTTTGCTTTTGCTACAGGCACCCATTCGCTGTATTCAGCTAATGCTTGATGTTGATATGCATTAAAATCAATTAATGCAAAATACAAAATGGTTACGGCCCAACCACGCGGGTCACGTTTAGCATTACCCACAGAGGCAACTTGTTCCAAATAAGGTGAACTAATTCCTGTTTTTTCCACTAGCTTACGATAAGCCGTGGCCATCAAGTCTTGGTCCTGGGTTAAATCGGCAAAACCGCCGGGTAAAGCCCACTGGTCTTTGGCTGGAAAGTTGGGTCGCTTAATGAGTAGTACCTGCAACTGACCATTAAATACCGAGAAAATAGCCATATCGACCGTGAGTAAAGGTGCGTCATAATCTCGGCGATCATAACTGGCAAGGAATTCTTGTTCAGTTTGAATAGTCACGTTCAGTCTCTCAATGAAAATGATGAGCCGATATTCATGCAACGACTCATCTAAACTCAGTTATGCGATGGATAAACGCTCACGTATTTGATCCAAAGTACACTCATATTGAAGTTTACCATTTTCAAAGACTGTTTTAAGTGCTCCACCTTGTTCTTGTTCGGCTGTTTGCTCATCAAACAAGGTAAAACCATTTTCACTTTCTTCGATGCGTAACAGACCTTTCGCAGATTTTTTCACACCTGAGTCAGTAATTGGGTCTTTAAACAACTCACGGCCTACACCATTCACTTGTCCCCAAGTCGCTTTCACAGCAAATCCAAAAGTATCGCGAGTTAAGTAGTTATAGGTAAAGCTGCCAATCCCAAACACCAAGTTGTTTGAAGCAAAGCCTTTAACTTCAAGGCCTTCTAAAATACGCTGTGCACGGTCTAGGGTAATCGAGTCGCCGTAAATTAAACCAACACGTTCATTGAGTACTTTATAGCCTTGCTCAGTTGTTATACCGCCAAATATTTCCCATAAACATTCAACTGCTCCTTTATATGCTGGGCTGCCGACTTCGGCTTCTGGGTCACCGCAAATAATTTTAACCGGATCACCAGAGTCTGGTCGGAAAACCAATTTAGCCAAGCCTAAAGCATTAGGTTGTCTTGCCAGAATTTCAGGTTTTAAAGCCACCGTAAATTCTGTAATGACTCGCCAAAAGTCCCACGTATCAGACACGACACTGACAACACCCGACGGATAAAGCTCACAAATTAAACGCTTAAATGTTTCTAGCTCACTGTCTTCTGTGCCCATACACATCACACTGTGTTCGGTCGCTGGTACAGATACTCCAATCACCCCTGTGGCATTGTAATATTCTTCTGCATAGTCAATTGAAGCAACCGAGTCTGTTCCAATAAAACTGGTTAAGTGGCCAACGCCAGATTGTGCAGCATCATAAATTCCACTCATACCACGGCTACTAAAATCGTGTCCTTGTACAGGTACAAAATCAAGCGGTGCGCCAGTTTTTACAGCATATTGCGTTAATAAACGTTTGTACTCATAGGCAATTGTGGCCGTAGTACAGCTTTTCCAAAGTTCAGCACTTAACACAGTTTCAATATAATTCGTTAGCCAAAAGAAACGTGAATCGGTATTAATTACAGTAAGCACGGGTACACGCATATTGACACGGCTACCTTCTGGCAATGCTTTAATGCGTAATGGTAAATAGCCCAAGTCGTGTAGTGCTTCAATGTGATCAACCGGCACAGCACCTTCACCTAATGAACTATCCATACGGCGTTTATAAGCAGCCACCACTTTGTCTTTAGGTTGCTTGAAAAAGCCTTCATTCCACGTATCGATTAAAAAGTGTTTGATAAAACCTTGTAGCCCAAAGAACACAACTTTATCGTCGAAGTCAGGCAACATTTTTGCGAGTCGAGATGAACGCGGCGTAAAGTTTGCGTACACGTACTCTGTGCCTGCTGGATACTGACGTCTGTGATCAGCTTTATAAAAATCGATAGCATTTAATGGATTAAGTTTAATCGTCATCTTTGTTCTCTTTATTTTGCTGCAAAAGCAATTACTGAAATTTTGTCTGATGGTTGTTGTGGAAAGCTGTCTGAGGTAAACAGTTGGTCAAGCAGTCCATCAAAAACCTCTATTCCTTTACTAAAAATACCGTGGGTCACATATAGAACGACCTTATGGCAATTGAGACGACGCAGTTCTTTGGCAATACCAATAAAGGTTGCACCGCCGTCGCAAATGTCATCGGTAATGACCGCTGTTAAACCTGATAAGTCAGTCGCATGCACATGTGTCCCTAAAATTTTGCCAGTTACTGGATCACGTTTTTTATCACACTGAACAATAGTGATTGGTTGTTTACGCTCAAGATTAAAAGCGTCTGCAACCATTTGTGTACGTGCTTTTGCGCCTTTATCTGGGCAAATCAGTACTGTTTTTTCATCTTTTAACAATGTGCTTAGCGCTGCACTCTTTTCGATGATGTCGACTGAACTGATGTTTACAACTTCACTAAAAGAAGTATTTGCAGCGAGCAAGGCTGTTGTTACTTCACTATGGCAGTCCCAAACAGTCACCTTGCCTTGTTTGCCCGCTTTTTTGTCAGCATTGATGTTAAGTAATTTAGTCATCACATCGAGTGAAAATGCTTGGCCTACTGCACAAATACGGTCCTGACGTGCATATGGAAAATACGGAATTTCTAGGTCAACGATTAAGCCTTGAGTCAGCAATATATTTTCAAGTAACAAATAGTCCATCACATCATGACTTGAGGTCATTTGTGCGCGGACCAATACGTTGCCAGATAGTGAATTCAATGTTTTCTCATCAATTTGAACATGACGCTCGCCACCAGAAAACTGCGTGAACTTCACTGGAATTTCATTTCTTGCCGCATCTAAAAGCTGGATAGCCATATCATCCTCTTTTTGTCTGATGACCTTCGATGAATATATAGTGGCACAAAGCCACTATATATTTCAAGTCTAATTTTTAAACTTTTTTCAACGCCCTTTAAGACATAAAATTTGCAGTTTTAGAGCATTTAGAAATTCGATATTTAAGAGAGATGATTCTTCAATTAATTGAAATAAAAAGTTAATTTACAAAAAACATGACGAGTAGAACTATTATTAAAAGTAGCGGATATAACTTTGCCCGCCATAAATCAGGTAGTTTTGAAATAAATTTTTCTGAAAAATATAGTCCGATCCATGTTCCAGCAACCAAGAATAAAGCAGCTTCAAACCAGATTAGACCGATAAATCCGTTGGGTGTAGATTGCCAAAGTGACAATACGCAATAGGTCAGCGTTGCAGTTAAAGACAAAGGCAGCGTGAGAATATTTGCAATAGCGGCAGCCTCTGCCATAGAACTGCCCCGCCGCCGTAATAAAGGAACCGTCATTACACTTCCTCCAACACCTAAAAGTGCTGCAACCCAACCAATAATGCCCCCTTTAATGAGTTCACTGTTTTGACCATAGTGTTGCTTTTGCCTTGAGGTCACTATAAACCCTGGTCGGTAATAACAATCTAGAATGGTTATGAACACATAGCCCATAAATATCCAGCGAAGCCAATTTCCATTAAACAATGAGGCCATTACCGCACCGACAATTCCACCAAGTGCAATACCACCCCCTAAAAAGCGGATTTTTTGCCAATCTATATGTCCAGAACGATAGTGCCGAATGGTTGCAAAACTTGCCGAGCAGAGCATGACAAAAGCTGATGTAGCTACGGCGATTTGCATGGCATGTATGCCGATATTACTTTCATTACTCCACTTTTGAATAATGACTGTATAAAGCAAAGGTACAGCCACAAAACCGCCGCCAAAACCAAATAACCAAGTGGTGACTCCTGAAAGTAGTCCAAATAAAAATAGCTCATATAGCATCATCATCTTCCTCACGTTTATAGAGGCATGATATAAAATAGCTCTATGGCAAACTAACGTAGAAAAGCCATTTTTTTATTTGTTTCAGCCAAAAATATATGCGTAATATTTCAATTAACGAGGTAGACCATCTACCACAAGCAGTTCTAGCGTTAGGGTCAGATTATCCTGCTGATACCTTATTAGATACGCATAGCCATCGCCGTGCACAGTTCTTATATGCACCCGAAGGCTTGATGAAAGTTGAAACTGAAGATGGACAATGGCTCGTGTTACCGTACAGCGGTGTATGGATACCCGCAGGTAAACCACATCGGGTATGGCTATCTAAAGTCAGTACTTATAGTTTGTACATAGAAGCGAATAGTGCACCAAGACAGGCAACATATTGCGAGGTTATACAAGTCTCGCCTTTGTTACATCAATTGCTCATTCAGGCAAATCAACTGCCTATTGACTACCAACGTGCAGGCCGTGATGGTGCTCTTATCGATTTATTGTTATATGAGTTAGAAGTTGCACCAGCCCTGCCTCTGTTTATTCCATTGCCTCACAACACATTACTATCTAAACAGTGTGCTGAGTTTATGGAGCATCCTGATATTCATAGTAGCCCTAAAGATTGGGCACATGACCACAATAAAAGTGAACGAACTTTTCATCGTTGGTTTAAGTCTGAAACTGGCTTGTCCTTTCAAGCTTGGCGTAATCGAGTCTGCATCATCTATGCTTTAAATGCCTTAAAAGAAAATATCTCGATTACGGAAATTGCTTTTAGTTTGGGCTATGAACACTCGGCAGCTTTTACCGCAATGTTCAGTAAAATTATGGGTTATCCACCTACCCATTTTCAAAAAAGATTCCATGCGTATGATAAAGCGCTATAAAGATTTACTCATATGAATGGTGTCATAGGTCTCGATCCATTCGCGTTGAATAACCTCAAAACCTTGTAGAGTCCAAAACTCTTCAGCCGCCGGTAAAAATGGATGGGTATGCAAATACAAAGTCGTAATTTCACTGTTTTTGGCATGGCTAAACAACATGTCACATAGCTGGGTCGCGATGCCCTTACGGCGGTATTCAGGCAATACAAATAACTTAACCACCTCAACCGTATTAGACGGTAAATTTAAATCAAAACGATGGTCATAAGCCCGATATGCAATCGTACCAATAATACGATTTTGGTCTTTTACCGTAATAAAACAGCCCAATGGGTCATGGACATAATATTGTTCAAAATTTTGTAAATCTTTGGGGACTTGCCCATGATAAATTTCTGGGAATAAGAGCTGTCTTGTATAAAGCGCGAATTCTACCGCAGACACATAGTCTGATTTGCCCACTAGCTGATAATTCAACATATTCATAGCCAAGAATGATCAGGAATCACAATGGTTTTGTCTTGAATCATGGCTTCATGGAACTCAACATCATAGACACTTTTTAAAAACTTAGGATCGGTGATTCGTGTTTTAGACTCAGGCTTAACCACCTCATGTTGGCGCATAAAAAACAAATGATCGGCAAATAAAAAGGCCAAATTGGGATCATGCATAATCGCAATCACCGTAAAATTTTGCCGCGACAACTGACGCAATTTTTTCATTAAATAAGACTGATAATAAACATCGAGATGGTTGGTTGGTTCATCAAGCAAAATGACTTTCGGTGCTTGCACTAAAATACGGGCAATCATGACCAATTGTCTTTCGCCACCCGATAGCTCGGTATAAGGACGATCACGCAAATGCTCAATATCTAAATCAAGCAAAGCTTGGTCTACACATTCCCAGTCTGATTTTGAAGGACGATATCGGCTAAAAGCAGCACGTCCGGTAATCACTACATCTTTAACCAAAAATGGGAATACAGTTTTATGAAACTGCGGTAAAAAGCCGAGCAATGCAGCCCGATCTTTCCCTTTAAAGTCCGATAGTAGTTTTCCAGAGTAACGAATCAAGCCATCTTTTACAGGTTCTAGGCCAGCCATCAATTTAAAAAGTGTCGATTTTCCGCAACCATTACGCCCTAAAATGACGGAAAACTGATTTTCAGGAAACTCCAGATGAATGTTTTTGAGAACCTGTTTGTGCCCATAGGCATAATTTAACTGATCAATTTGAATCATGCCCAATGAGTCCTCTGTGTTTTCATTAATAATAAGAAAAATGGTGCGCCAAGTAGCATGGTAAAAATACCAATCGGTATTTCAAACGTCAGTAAAACCCGAGAAAAGTTATCAATCATGAGTAGAAAACTACCGCCCAACACCATATTGGCAGGAATACTGTAGCGGTGATCTGGCCCAACTAACATTCTCACAATATGCGGCATAAACAGCCCATATAAACTAATAATGCCTGCCGCAGCCACAGAAGTTGAGGTACATACAGTCACTAGTACAATTAAAAGAAGCTGTTCCCACCTTGGGTTAACACCCACTGCCTGCGCTTCTTCAGCACCAAGTGCCATTAAGTTTAAGCGCCAACGCATCGCAAATAATCCGGCAAGGCCAATACAAATAGGCAGCACGGCATATTGAACCTTTTGCCAAGACGCCTGATGTAAGTTGCCCATCGTCCATTGCACGATCGCTTGTAATTTAAATGGATCACTTAAATATTGAATAATCGTGAGACCTGCTAAAAACAGCCCCGAAACAATCATGCCCGATAAAATTACCATGACTAAAGACGTCTGGCTTTCATGTTTTTGATGCGCAAACAAATATGTTAAGCCAACAGCACAAACACCAAAAATAAAGGCTGATAGGTTTGGTGAAAGCCAACTTAAAGAAAGTGCCAAGGCTGCACCGAACGCAGCGCCAGATGAAATACCAAGTACATAAGAATCAACCAAGGGATTACGAAACAAGGCCTGTAAACCATTTCCCGCAGTTGCTAACGCAGCTCCCACCATAAAGGTCAGTAAAATTCTGGGTAATCTCACATTTACGAGAATGTTTTGCATCAGTCTAAATTGCTCAGCATCAAAATATGGCGTACCAAACACCGCTTGCACACCCCACCGCAAATAATCCCATGCACTCAATGTTTGAGTTGGCCCAATAAGCAGCGAGATAAAAATCATGAGGAAAGGTAAAGGGTAAAACCAATAATATTTCAGTTTTTCCATATTTATTGCACCAACGCTTTGGCAAGCTGCTCACCATACAACTTAGTTAAAATACGCTGTTGTAAAGCACTTACAGGTAAATCAGACTGTTCAGGATAAATACTATGATTCAAATAAATCGCCGTAATAATAATTTTGATGGTGTGCGGGTTATATATAAATGCAGGACTCAAATTAAATACCTTTCGGTTTTGTACAGCGCTTAAACCCTGTAATTCTTTTCGTTCATAAATTAGTTGGGGGTTGGTGTTCCAAAGCACAATATTGTCGGGGTTCCATTCAATTAAAGTCTCGGGATTTACATTGGGTTGATTCGTATTGGTCTGAACAATGTTGTACGCCCCCGCCAGCTCAATAAAATCATTGGTAATCGACTGACGTCCCGAGGTAGAAAAAATTCGGCCACCAGACCAAGCATAGTAAATCGATTGTTTATTTGGTTGACGTGCAGTTTTGGCTGCGACCTCCGCCACAATTTCATCAGAGAAATTTAAAATTTCTTGAGCTCGCTTTTGGGCACCGCTCAGAATAGCAATTTCAGAAAGTTCTTCTTTTACTTGCTGGTAGGTACTGGACTCCATCACATATACAGCAATGCCGAACTGCCGTAATAGTTCAATTGTTTGAGTCTGCCCGCTCCCTACAATCAGCAGATCAGGTTTTAACAACACAAGACTTTCAATATTGGTTGCATTTGCCCCTTGTGAAGGCGTCGCAAGCTGCTTATTGGCGATACGCTTATCTATTTTTGAATAGGCATTAAATAATAAAGGCTGGATGTATACTTCGGCTGGTATGCCAATCACTTTATGACCTTGCCCTAGCATATATAAGCCATCTAAACCCGACTCAAACAAAGAAACAATTCTTTGGGCGGGTTTGGCTACACAGACTTTTGTATTTGTACTATCAAAGACACATATCGAATGGGCTGCTAACTTTTCTTGCGCTTTACCACTTTGTTCAGATGAAGAACATCCACATAGAATTAGTAAAGTGAGTAATGAAGTGAATAACTTCATTACGGCATGCCTTGCACAAATACAGTGCATAATAAGAAGATGTGCCTATTTGGTGCATTTTTCATGTGAAAAAACACCATAAGTGAGCAAGACGGTTTGAATCATGGGTAATACAGCTGTCAAATTAAATGAGATAGCTAAGATATTAAAGAGTAAGCAAAAAAAACGCCAAATTTACCAAGTAATAAAAACTATTTAATTATTAGGCCAAAAAGTTTACAAGGTGGCTAATCAAATAATTTAATAGTGGTTACCACTCAATCAACATTAAAATAAATAACTCGTTATAATCCAGCCCAAAATCTGATAGACATTATCTTCCGATGCTGACCCAATCATCTTTCTGGCGTAGTCTTTACCGCTTAATTCATATTTATGCCGGTATTTTTATTGCACCATTTATCTTGTTCGCAGCAATCACTGGTTTACTCTATGCCATCACGCCACAACTTGAACAAGCAATTTACAAAGATGTTCTATATGTTGAGCCACTGAATCAAACACCACATAAGCTGAGCCAGCAAATTGAGGCTGCAAAGCAAGTAATGCCTAAGTCTGCACAGGTAATTGAAGTTAGGCCAACTCCTAGCTCTGATCAGACAACACGTGTAATTTTTTCAGACCCTATCCACGATTTTACAAGTGAAGCCGTTTTTATTGATCCTTTTACACTTAAAGCCAAAGGCCATCTAGCGGTTTATGGTACCAGTGGGGTTCTGCCATTTCGAACGACGCTCGACCAGTTACATAGCAATTTATTACTAGGAAAATGGGGGCGCTTTTATAGTGAACTTGCTGCAAGCTGGTTAGCAATTTTGATTTTAACCGGACTTTATAATTGGTGGAAGCGCCGTCAAAATCTTAAAATCAGGCAAACACAAAAAAATAGATTATTAAGATGGCATAGCACGTTGGGTTTAACTTTATTTCCACTTTTATTATTAATTGCCATTACGGGTCTTACATGGTCTGAGTGGGCTGGAGATAATATTCGAGTTGCTCGTCAGTGGTTTAACTGGCAAACACCAACATTAGCAACTTCCCTTCAAACAGATAATTTACCTACAGTGATGCACCATGAACATCACGAAATGCCTCATAGTGAAAATCTTAATTTAAATATTGTCTCAAGTGAGTACGATACTGCTCTTTCAATCGCCAGAGCACATGGTATTGATGCAGCACAGATACAAATCAAACCACCGACTAGTGGAAATCAAGCTTGGACTGTAGCCGAAATTCAGCGTAAATGGCCAACTCAAGCAGACAGTATCGCCATTGATATGGAACAACACAAAGTCATCGATCAACTTGCGTTTAAAGACTACTCGTTAGTGGCAAAACTCACTCGTTGGGGAGTTGATGCGCATATTGGGGTTTTATTTGGCTGGATAAATCAATTGGTACTGGCACTTTATGCCTTTCTACTGTGTATTATGATTATTTATGCATATAGGGCTGCGTTTAAAAACTCGAATTTAAAACTCATGACAACTCACTTCATTGGTCAAAGTCTATTAATTTGGAACCGCGCAACTGGCTCACAAAAAACATGGTTAATATTGGGGGGACTCGTGTTAGGTCTCAGCTTACCTGTTTTTGGTTTTAGTATTTTATTTACGCTGTTTATCTTTGCTATGCGTAAATATATTTCGTCTAAATCGTAAATAAAATTTCAATAACCACTAATTATTTTTCTTATTACAATATCTAAGCATCAACCATAAAAAAAGCGGTACTTGATTATGTCTATTCATCAAGTACCGCTAAATTTAAAGCAATATTACACTGGATTCATTCGCTCAAGTTCACGAATTAAACCAGAATGGTCAAGTTCACCGTCTCCAGCAGCAAGCATATTTTCAAATAACTGACTCACTTGTTGGGCAACAGGTAAATTTAACTCTAAGGATTTAGCATAGCTAACGGCTGTATGAATGTCTTTATGCTGGTTTCGAGCTGTACCTCCCGGTTTAAAATTTCGACTTAGCATACGCTCGCCATGTTGCTGTAAAATTGGAGAATCTGCAAAACCGCCTGTGAGCGCTTGTTTGAGCTTAATAGGATCAGCTCCAGCTTTACTGGCCAGTAATAAGCCCTCGCTTACAGTTGCAATGGTAGTTGCTACAATCATTTGATTCACAAGTTTTGCGAGCATTCCGCAGCCAACCCCACCTACTAAAATTGGTCGGCCCATTGCACTTAAAATAGTTTCAGCTTGTGAAAATGTTTTAGCTTCACCACCTACCATAATAGCAAGACTTGCATTTTGGGCACCTTTTTCGCCTCCAGAGACTGGAGCATCTAAATATTTAAATCCTCTTTCTCTGCATTTTTCACTTTGTGCTTTTGCAACATCAACGGGTATCGAACTCATGACAATAACCGTACTTTCAGGTTTTAGCTGTGAAATCGCGCCGTGTTCTTTAAACAGGATTTCATCGCAGGTTTTTCCATCGCTAAGCATACAGATCAGAAATTCTACATCTTTTCCGACTTGTTTAAGTTCAGAGCAAACTTGGGCACCAGCTTCTTTTAAACTATCTGCTTTAGATAAAGTTCTATTCCAAACCTTAATTTGATGGCCTTCTTTGAGTAAATGCATAGCCATCGGCAGTCCCATAATGCCTGTCCCCACAAATCCGATGGTCGCCATTATTTCATCTCCGTAGCAGTCCGAACTTTAAGTTGCTGCTGTTCTACTTTTAAGCTATTCGATTTTAACTTTGCTAATAACAACAAGCCCAAACCACCCATTGCTACAAAGCCAGCAATAGCAAGGAATGCCACTGTATAGGTGCCTGTGGTGGTATATAAATAGCCTGTTAAATATGGACCAGTAAAACCACTTAAATTACCTACCGAGTTAATTAACCCAATTCCAGCTGCGGCACCCACACCCGTTAGAGTTTGCCCAGGAATGGTCCAGAAAATGTTAATTGCGCTAAATACACCAATCGCAAGAAGAATAAAGCCCACAATAATTGCCCAAGGATGATTCACAATCAGTGCAATCGCAATAGCTAACGCCGCCATAAGTGCAGCACAAGCACCGTGTTTATAACGTTCTTGTTTACGGTCAGAACGGCGGCTCCATAAAACCATCCCAACAGCTGCAAATGCATATGGAATTGCGGTGAGTAAGCCATTTTGAATAAGGCTAATTTGCATACCAAATGTGTTACGGAATGACTCTAAAACACTTGGTAAGAAGAAGAACATCGCATTTGAACCAGAGGTAATTCCAAAATAAACAACCGCCATAATCCAAACCAAAGGATTTTTAAACACTTGTTTAATGAGTTCACCTTTAGTTAAAGCAGCATCGGCAGATTGCTCTTTTTCTCTTTCTTCACGCTCTAATGTGGTCATTAACCATTGACGCTGCTCAGCTGTTAACCACTCTGCTTCTTTTGGGTTATTGGTTAAATATTTAAGGCAAATTAGTCCTAAAATAATGGATGGGATCCCTTCCAGCACATACATCAAACGCCAGCCTTCATAGCCAATGGTATTGCCCCATTGCATGAGTCCGACTGAAATTGGTGCTCCAATAATTTGAGCAATTGGCAATCCAAGATAAAACGTGGCAAAAACACGGGCACGATATTTTGCAGGAAACCATAAGGTTAAATAAAAGATCACACCGGGAAAGAAACCTGCTTCAGCAATACCCAGTAAAAAACGTAAAACAATAAACTGCGTACCGCTATGAATAAAACCCATGAGTGCTGCAATGATTCCCCAAGTAATCATGATTCGGGCAATCCAGATTCGCGCTCCAAACCGATGAAGCAAGATATTACTCGGCACTTCTGCAATAAAATAACCTAGAAAAAATACACCTGCACCTAAACCAAAAATGGTTTGAGTAATTCCAAGTGCATCATTCATATGTAACGCGGCAAAACCAATATTGGTCCTGTCTAGGAATGCCATAATGAATAAAATAATGAGAAACGGGATAATTCTGTTTGAAATACGTTTAATTGTCTGCTCTTCGAGAGCAGTTACATTTTTGATATCTTCCATAATAACTCTCACATCAACTGGCGATCACTGCCATTAATTTTGGGTATCTTCTATATGTGCCTGAATCACGCTTTCAAAATTTTCGTCTGCTTGGAAACCTAAAGATTCGGCATATTCAGCTTTCACCTGAACAGGCCAACTTTGGACAATACGTTGAATGGTTTTATCTTCTTGCCATTGCACCAATTCAGTTGCTTGTTTGCCCGCAACTTTTTCAAGAGCCTCAAGCATTTCGTTAACGGTGACTGTTAATCCCGGTAGAGGAATAATTCGGTTATCTTGAAGTACATCTGAAGAAATTGACGCAGCTTTAATCATTGATTCAACACAACGTCGCGGTGAAGTAATAAAAACTGGAGTATCTGACTGGACTGGGCAAACGGCCGTTTCACCTTTTAACGGTTCGCGAATGATTGAACTAAAAAATGTCGATGCCGCTTTATTAGGTTTACCGGGACGAACCACAATAGTCGGTAGTCTTAAAATACGGCCATCAATAAAACCTTTTCTTGAGTAATCCGAGACCAGCAATTCTCCTACTGCTTTTTGCATACCGTAAGAAGACTTTGGTGTAACAACTGTCTCATCTGTCACAACCTCTGGTAATTGGCCACCAAATACAGCACAGCCGCTGGCAAAAATGACTCGAGGCGTGGTTTGTTTCTTTCTTAATTCTTCTAATAAATTTAAGAGCCCATACAGATTAACATCCATACCTAAATCAAAATCAGCCTCCGCTGCTGAGCTCACCACAGCAGCCAAGTGCCAAACGACATCAATATTTTCTGTAATATGAGCAACTGTAGTTTTATCGGTAATATCACCGACAATCACTTCAACTCTTGGATCTTGTGGCACATCATCGCCAGCAAATGCATCAAACAGAATAATTTTATCGATGGACTGCGGTTTATTGTCATCTAAAGTCAAACTGCCAGCCTTTAAGATCTCTTTAGCAATTTGTTTTCCAATAAAACCAGTTCCACCGGTGATTAGTACATTCATACAGAGGTCCTTTCCTAGTTTTTATTCACTTAAAAACTTTTGTAATTGTCGTGAATTAAACGATAAGGACTCCTTTCAATAATTTCCAATGAATAATTTCTAAATATTGATAACTTTTTAATATCAGTTTTATATTTATAAATTTATAAAACAAAACAGGTTTTTTCTTTTTATTTTAAAGCCTCAGACGTAGTCATAGTTTGAGGCTGAATTGTTTATTTACGTTTTGCATTTTTAAGTAAGATATTAATAAATGCTGATGCAATATCAGACACTGGTTCATCTTTACGCGTCAAAATTCCATAATCCTGTGCATCTAAAATTAGATCTGTTTCTAAAATCTGTAGTTGCCCTTCTTTTACCTGATCGATCACCATAGCTTCGGGCAACATTCCTACCATAGGCGCACCTTTTAGTATCTGCAAAAAGGTCTGCATCGACATGGTATTTACCGTATTTAAGGGGATTTTGACTTTTGCTCGGGCAAATGCGCCTTCCATCCGTTGTCGAATTGGCGTGCCTTTAGGATAGAGTACCCACGGCCAATTTAATAATTCTTCTAATGTACAAAACCTCTTCTTAGCACATGGATGAGCATTATTAACAACAATACAAAACGGCTCTGGGCCTAAAGGTTGGAAATCAAAAAACTGGCTTTGCGTCACATCGGTAAAACGACCTATGGCTAAATCTAAAGTATGCTCACTTAGCATTTCCATTAAATGGTCACTGGTTTGCTCAACAACATCGATAGAAAGTAAGGGCCATTGTTTTTTAATCTCAATAATTGAGTTTGGAATCACCACTGCGGTTGCGGCAAAGATACCACCAACTTTTAAAAAACCGTGACCACCTAATCGTAAAATTTCAATGTCTTCGACAAAATGCTTTGCATCATTTAACACACGCTGCGCATATCGAATTACATGTTCACCCAAGGCTGTTACTGGCATATTTCGGGGTAACCGTTCAAAAACAGGAAAGCCCAGTAATCCTTCTATTTCCTTTAGCATTTTACTCACCGCAGGCTGACTTAGGTTCATCTGCTCGGCGGCCAAATGCATGTTATTGGTTCTAGCCAAAGTTTCTAATAGCACTAAATGTTTAAATTTCAACCAATTATTTAAGCTTGTGTAAGTCAAATCAGCCATTTTCAAAAATCCCTTTCGATAACTTTTCGTTATTAATAATTAAATTATTACGATTGGTGTTTATTAAATAAGAAACATATCATGATTTCAAATAAAAGAAGGATGCTTTAAATGAACTTTACGTTAAATTCCCAGAACTCATTACCAGACGACGCTACCCAAGGATGTCTAATTGGTCGCGCGTGGATTCCAAATCAAATTTCCGGTCCATCTCCGATTCTTTTAAAAGGCGATCAGGTTTTTGATATTTCTGAAAAGTTCCACACTATTTCCCAGTTACTTGAGAGTTCAGATCCTTTAAAAGCTTTAGCTGAAATTGAAGGAAAATTAGTTGGCTCAATTGATGAGTTGTTTGCCAATACAGTCGCCGAGCCAGATACAAACAAGGCATATTTTTTAGCCCCTATTGACCTGCAAGTGATTAAAGCAGCTGGTGTTACCTTTGCAGCAAGTATGTTAGAGCGCGTGATTGAAGAACAAGCGGGCGGCGATGCACAAAAAGCTCAATCAATCCGTGAAGTGGTACAAGGGGTAATCGGCGATAATTTAAAAACAATTGAACCCGGTTCTGAAAAAGCGCTGCAACTCAAAGAATATTTAATTGAACAAAAAATGTGGTCTCAATATCTTGAGGTGGGTATTGGTACCGACGCTGAAATTTTTACTAAAGCACCTGTCTTAGCAGCCGTAGGAACGGGTCAAAATATTGGTATTCACCCAAAGTCTGAGTGGAATAATCCAGAACCAGAAGTCGTATTAGTTGCCAATAGCCAAGGTAAGATTTTAGGTGCGACTTTAGGTAACGATGTGAATTTAAGGGACTTTGAAGGTCGTAGTGCCCTCTTGTTAAGCAAAGCAAAAGATAATAATGCATCTTGTGCAATCGGCCCGTTTATTCGCCTTTTTGATCATACTTTTACTTTAAATGATATTCGCGCTTGTGATGTTGAACTGCAAATTCAAGGTACAGATAACTTTGTGCTCAATGGGATTAGCTCTATGTCTCAAATTAGCCGTGATCCCGAAGATTTAATTCAACAAACGCTGAATGAAAATCACCAATATCCAGACGGTTTTGTTTTGTTTTTGGGTACTTTATTTGCGCCTACTCAAGACCGTGAACAAGCTGGTGCAGGCTTTACCCATAAAGTGGGAGATATAGTTCGTATCCATTCACCAAAGCTCGGCACTCTATACAACACGGTCATGACCAGTGATAAAGCGATGCCGTGGAATTTTGGCATAAATGCTTTGATGCACAATTTAAAACAACGCGAATTACTATAATTTTCAAGTATTATCGACTGGTTCAATCGTAATATTCATCACTTAAAAAATTAAATTGCTGAGCGAGATCAGTAGAAGGATCTAAAAATGAATGATCAAGATAAACGGATTTTTTTACGTAGCCAAGAATGGTTTGATGATCCTGAACATGCCGACATGACAGCACTCTATGTCGAGCGTTACATGAATTATGGCCTGACCCGTGCCGAGCTACAATCAGGCCGCCCTATTATTGGTATCGCACAAACAGGTAGTGATTTAACTCCATGTAATCGTCATCACAAAGAGCTTGCTGAACGTGTGAAAGCAGGCATTCGAGATGCGGGCGGTATTCCTATGGAATTTCCCGTTCACCCAATTGCTGAACAGTCTCGACGCCCTACTGCTGCACTCGATAGAAATTTAGCTTACTTAGGTCTAGTTGAAATCTTACATGGCTATCCACTTGATGGTGTGGTACTAACAACGGGCTGCGATAAAACGACACCTGCATGTTTAATGGCAGCCGCAACAACAGATATACCGGCAATCGTGTTATCTGGTGGGCCAATGTTAGATGGTCATTTTAAAGGTGAGTTAATTGGCTCAGGCACGGTACTTTGGCATGCAAGAAATTTACTTGCCACAGGTGAAATCGACTATGAAGGCTTCATGGAAATGACCACTTCAGCATCGCCTTCGGTCGGGCATTGCAACACCATGGGCACTGCACTTTCTATGAATGCTTTGGCAGAAGCGTTGGGTATGTCTTTACCGACATGTGCAAGTATTCCGGCGCCGTATCGTGAACGTGGGCAAATGGCCTATATGACAGGCAAAAGAATTTGTGAAATGGTTCTAGAAGATTTACGCCCTTCTAAAATCATGAACAAACAATCATTTGAAAATGCCATTGCGGTAGCCTCAGCATTAGGCGCATCAAGTAACTGCCCTCCTCATTTAATTGCAATTGCTCGTCATATGGGGATTGAGCTGAGTTTAGAAGACTGGCAACGTGTTGGAGAAAGCATCCCGCTCATTGTGAACTGCATGCCAGCGGGCAAATATTTGGGTGAAGGTTTCCACCGTGCCGGTGGTGTTCCTGCTGTTTTGCATGAATTACAAAAAGCGGGTGTATTACACGAAGACTGTGCATCAGTCAGCGGTAAAACAATAGGTGAAATTGCTAAAAATGCAAAAACCTCAAATGCCGATGTCATTTTTCCTTATGAACAACCTTTGAAACATGGCGCTGGTTTTATTGTGCTCAGTGGCAACTTCTTTGACAGCGCCATTATGAAAATGTCTGTAGTGGGTGAAGCATTTAAGAAAACCTATTTATCTGACCCAAGTAGTGAAAATAGCTTTGAAGCACGTGCAATCGTTTTTGAAGGTCCCGAAGACTACCATACCCGAATTAATGACCCTGCTTTAAACATTGATGAGCATTGTATTTTGGTCATTCGAGGCGCTGGAACAGTTGGCTATCCGGGTAGTGCGGAAGTTGTAAATATGGCCCCACCCGCAGAATTAATTAAAAAAGGAATTGACTCTCTGCCTTGCCTAGGCGACGGCCGTCAAAGTGGAACATCTGCTAGCCCTTCTATCCTAAATATGTCACCTGAAGCTGCGGTAGGGGGCGGCATTGCTTTATTAAAAACCAATGATCGTTTGCGCATCGATCTAAATAAACGCTCCGTAAATGTCCTCATTTCAGACGAAGAGTTAGAAAAACGCCGTCAGGAATGGAAACCCACTGTCTCTACATCTCAAACGCCTTGGCAAGAAATGTATCGCAACATGGTAGGTCAATTATCTACTGGCGGTTGTTTAGAGCCTGCAACGTTATATATGCGTGTGATCAATCAAAATAACCTGCCACGGCATTCTCATTAATTTCAGGATTCTATTATGACCATTATCGGACACAACTTTATTGGCGGTTCACGTAGTGCACAAAGTTCCACTTTACTAAAAAGTTTAAATGCAACGACTGGTGAAACTTTGCCTTATGAATTTCACCATGCAACCGAACAAGAAGTCAATCAGGCCTGTGAAGCAGCCAGCCAAGCTTTTAAGACTTACCGTCATACATCACCTGAACAGCGTGCTACCTTTTTAGAAAATATTGCCGATGAACTCGATGCTTTAAGTACAGATTTTCTAGAGACTATTTCGCAAGAAACCGCTTTGCCACTTGCACGTTTACAAGGCGAACGTGGTCGTACCAGTGGGCAAATGCGTCTGTTTGCTAAAGTGTTGCGTCGTGGTGACTTCTTAGGGGCGCGTATTGATACAGCTTTACCTGAGCGTCAGCCTTTACCGCGCCCAGACTTGCGACAGATTAAAATCGGTGTTGGTCCTGTGGCAGTCTTTGGGGCAAGTAACTTTCCTTTAGCATTCTCAACTGCGGGTGGTGACACTGCTTCGGCACTAGCGGCTGGTTGTTCGGTGGTAGTCAAAGCGCATAGTGGACATATGGCGACAGCAGATTTTGTAGCGCAGGCAATCGAACGTGCAGTAGAAAAATTAAATATGCCTAAAGGCGTATTTAACATGATCTATGGTAATGGCGTGGGTGAACCTTTAGTGAAGCACCCTTTAATACAGGCTGTAGGTTTTACAGGTTCACTTCGTGGTGGTCGCGCTTTATGTGACATGGCCGCAGCCCGCCCACAACCGATTCCAGTCTTTGCTGAAATGAGCAGCATTAACCCGATGTTGTTGTTGCCAGAAGCATTAAAAAACCGTGGTGAAAAAATTGCACAAGACTTAGCAGATT
The DNA here is from genome assembly GCF_000588515.1 of Acinetobacter sp. 826659. Classification (NCBI taxonomy): domain Bacteria; kingdom Pseudomonadati; phylum Pseudomonadota; class Gammaproteobacteria; order Moraxellales; family Moraxellaceae; genus Acinetobacter; species Acinetobacter sp. 826659. Next base: position 399,007 of record NZ_JFYD01000005.1, read on the forward strand.
CGGTTGTTTTAGGCTGTGGTCAGTTCTGTACCAATCCGGGTTTAATTTTAGGTTTTAAATCAGCCGAATTTACTCAGCTCATTAACAACCTAACCGAAATTATGGGTGGCAAACCTGCACAGACTATGCTGAATGCCGGAACATTAAAAAGTTATACCGCAGGTCTTGAGCACTTAACCGAGCATCAAGGCATTGAACACTTGGCGGGTCAAACCCAGCAAGGCAATCAGGCACAGCCACAACTGTTTAAAGCAGATGTTGAGTTGTTACTGGCAGGGGACCAACTTCTGCAAGAAGAAATCTTTGGGCCAACCACAGTCATCATTGAAGTTGAAGATAAAGCCCAACTCATTCAGGCCTTACAAAGCATGAATGGGCAACTGACTGCGACTTTAATTGCCGATGAGGCAGACTTAACCGAGTTTGCAGATGTGGTTCCTGTGCTAGAGGAAAAAGCCGGTCGATTACTCATAAACGGCTACCCAACAGGAGTTGAAGTGTGTGATGCCATGGTTCATGGTGGACCATACCCAGCAACTTCAGATGCCCGAGGTACTTCAGTTGGAACCTTGGCAATTGACCGTTACTTAAGACCTGTGTGTTACCAGAACTATCCGCAAAGCTTATTGCCAGAGGCTTTAAAAGACAGCAATCCATTGCAGATTTTAAGATTGGTGAATGGTGAGATGACCAGAGAAGCGATCTAATCAATTTAAAAAAGAGGCCACAAACGGGTCTCTTTTTTATTTCTACATCCAGAGCTTATAGATAGAATAAAATTTCCTAAATTAATTTGGTTTGTAATTGATATTTTTTAAAAACAAATCAACCGCGTATTCAACCCAAGTACTAATTTCATTCTCTGATATTAAATAATCAGGATGCGTCAAACATTTTAGATGAGCATCACTTCTTAATAACGATAAAAATATATTCGCAGCAACTTCTGAAGAAGAACTTAATTCAATTTCGCCCTGTTTAACGGATTTTTCTAGATATCCTGCAATGATATTTGCTAGACGCTGTGGACCCAACTCAAAGAATTTTTCAGATAACTCTGGGAACCTTACCGCTTCTGCAATACAAACCCTAAAAAAAGCCAAGCCTGAATGCGATAATATAAAACACAGATAGGTCTTCCCAATTTCAGTTAGTGCTGAGCGTAAATTATCGGCTTTTGTCTCAACTAAAATAATTTGTTTTTGCATGTTGGTACATTGACGTTCAATCACCGCTGCAAACATCGCTTCTTTATTCTTATAGCAACCATACATGGTTGCTTTTGAAACCCCCGCTTCCTTTTGAATCATGTCGGTCGTTGTTCCACTAAAGCCGTGGACCAAAAAAAACTTTGTTGCTGCATCCAGAATTTTTTGATCTTTTTCATGAGCTTTCGTTAAACCAGACATATTGACCTTATAAAAATTTTAGCGATTTCGTTCTAAGTGTAACTCATCGAAAAGTTCAAAATCGAGAATTGACGGAAATTTAATTAAAGAGTAGAGTACCGATCGGTACAGTACAGTAAATATCTACTCCGTGCAATGAATTGATGTTTAAGATTTAAGGTAAAAGATGAATACAAAGCCACTCATCGGTTTAGCAGGTGCAATATTTGCTGCAATGACTGTTGAATTTAATAACCGAATTACCAGCATTACTTTAGTCGACATTAGAGGTGCAATGGGCATTAGTGTCGACTCGGGTTATTGGGTTAACAGTATTTACGCAAGTGCAATGATTATTGGAATGATCCTGTCTACGAGTTGGGCAGTTATTTTTTCAATGCGCAGAGTTCTTCTTTTTGCCATAGGACTTTGCCTTGTTTCTAGTGTTTTAATCCCTTTTAGCCCAAATATCGAAATCTTTTATCTATTACGTGGCTTACAAGGGCTCGCCAATGGTTTAACCATTCCTTTGCTCATGGCCTGTGCGCTTAGATTTTTAGGACCTGATATTCGACTATGGGGCTTAGCCTGCTATGCATTAACTGCGACGTTCTTTCCCAACTTAAGTGCTGCACTCTCAGCTTTTTATTTAGATGTAATTGGCTGGAAAATGATATTTTTCCAAACCATTCCTTTTTGTGCGCTAAGTGCTGCACTGGTGTATTTTGGTATTCCCCAAGATCCTCTTAATTATTCAAGAATAAAAACTTACGATTGGATGGGCGCCATTTTAGCGATTATTAGCTTAGCGAGCCTGAGCACCATGTTGTTGCATGGCAATCATTTAGATTGGTTCCATTCCCAATTAATTTGTATATTGGCCTTAATCAGTGCGATTACTTTACCTTGGTTTTTCATACATGAATGGCGCCATCCAAGCCCATTAATTAAACCGCAAATGCTAGAAATCCGAAATTTTGCTTATGCTGTTTTCGCACTCTTTTGCTTTGTCATTATTGGTATGTCTACAAGCACATTACCACTCAATTACTTAAGTGCTGTTCATGGCTATAAACCCACTCAGACCATGTGGATTGGCTTACAAATTGCGGCATTGCAATTTATCTATATTCCTATTGTTGTGAAGCTTTTAAATCAAGCTTGGGTGGATAGCCGATACGTACACGGGTTTGGTTTACTTCTGGTCATTGCGGGTTGCATAGGTGCAAGTCAACTTGATACCACATGGAATCAAGACCAATTTTATTTTTGGCATGCAATCTCATGTCTGGGGCAAACCTGTGTCGTGCTCTCGCTCTTAATGATGGGAACAAACAGTGTTCACCCAACTATGGCAATTTATGCATCCCCTATGATTAATACCCCGCGTGCTATTAGCGGTGTACTGGGTGTTTGTATTTTGGATTGGATCAATCGAGTGCGCGGTGAATACCATTCAACACGGCTGATTGAAAATACCGCCCAACATGTTTTCCAAAATATTCAAGGCCCTGTCATTAATCCACTTACTCCCCCTGTTCTGAACGCAAATGGTGTAGATCGTGTTTCAGGTGGTTTGTCTGCCCTAAATTCTGCGATTCAAGCACAACAATCTGTTTTAGTTATTAGCGATCAATATCTCATCTTAGCTGGCCTTACCGCTATTTTGTTTATTGTGATGTTGATTTTGCCAGTTCGAACTTATCCGCCACGTATTGCTCTCATTAAGTTAATGAATAGTCATAACTCAGGAAAATCTTTATGAGTACTCTCGAAGCCCAAGACACCACCCGTACCGAACCACCCAAGTTAACCAAGGTGCAATTTCTCAAAAAGCATTGGGTTATGGCTATTGCGTTTATTATTGTCTTAGCATCTATTTTGTGGGTTTTAAAACTTATATTTTTACCCTCTTCGGTTGTTGAAACAGACGATGCACGTGTAGATGTAGAGTACTCAACGATTGCCCCTAAGGTATCTGGCAATATTGAGGAAATCTATATTAAAGATCACCAGACCGTAAAAAAAGGCCAACTTTTAGCGCGGATTGATGCACGTGATTATCAAGCTGCTTTGGCTGAAGCTGAATCTAATTATGCCAAAGCGCAAGCTGACCTGAGTGAAGCAATGCTCGCAGTGGATAGACAACCCACTGTTATTCGAGAAACTGAAGCACAGCTGAGAAAAGTAGAAGCTGGAATTAAGCTCACAAAAGACAATACGGCGCGTTATGAGCAACTACAAGCACTTGGGGCCGAGTCTAGATTAATTACCCAGCAGTCTAAGACTACATTGACTGAACAATATGCTGACTTAGACAGCAGTAAAGAAAAAGTGATTGATGCACAGTATCAGCTCAACCAATACAAGATTCAGGTACAAGCCAAACAAGCTGCCCTTAAACAAGCACAAGCGGCACTTGATAAAGCAAAACTGAATTTGAGCTATACAGAAGTACGTGCACCTATTGATGGTATGATTGGTCAAAAGTCAGCTAACGTAGGTAACTTTGTGAGCGCTGGTAATCCACTCATGGTGGTTGTTCCTTTAGATCAGGTTTATGTAGAAGCTAACTTCCGTGAAATTGAGTTAAAAAAGATCAAGATCGGACAACCAGTTAATGTCTATGTAGATGCTTATAACGTTGAGCTAAAAGGTGTGGTAGACAGCTTCTCTCCATCTACTGGCGCATTTTTCTCTCCGATCTCGGCGACCAATGCAACAGGTAACTTTACCAAGATTGTTCAGCGTCTTCCTTTACGGATCAAGCTCGTTGAAAATCAAAAAGATGTTAAATTATTACGTCCTGGTTTATCGGTTTTAGTCTCTATTGATACGACTAAATAATTAGTCTAAACCTTGGAATATGAGAGAAAAAAGAGACCTTTTACGGTCTCTTTTTTAATTAATCTAAATTCATGGCAACCGATCTGGTTGCTTTACGCTTTCGCGTGACGAACAATCCACAAACCACCACAAGCGAAGTTACACCTAAAGATAAAGTGGTTTCATAACTATATGCTGGCGATAAGAACATATAAGCCAACACACTTAAAATAATAATAATCACAAACCAAGTAAGCCATGGGAATAACCACATTTTAAATGGAATTTCCGCTCCAGCTGTTTCTAGTTTATGTCTTAAACGCAATTGGGAGAAAGCAATAACCAAGTACACTAGTAAAGCAATTGACCCTGTGCTTGAAAGCAATAAGCCAAATACTTTTCCAGGGAATACATAGTTAATAACACAACATACTAAACCAATAAAAGTTGAAGAAAACACAGCTATTGCAGGTACACCCGCATAATTGATTTTAGTTACGGCTTTTGGGGCTTCACTACGAGTGCCCCAACGAAATAACAAACGAGAAAAAGGATAAATTGCCGCATTCATACAGCTCGCTACGGCAATAAACACGACCGTATCAATGATGAGTTTAGTGCCCGGTACGTTTAAGCTCATTAAAACGTATTGGAATGTCCCGTACTTTTGTAAGTCCGGTGAACGCCAATCGACAAGTGAAACAGCAATAAACATTGAGACCACAAAGAAAAGAATAATACGGTACAGCACCAAATTGGTGGCACGTCTAATTTTCTGTTTAGGGTTAGATGACTCGGCTGCGGCAATCGAGACAATTTCTACGCCAAAGAATGAAAATGCCGTAATTAAAATAGCAGATAAAATTCCGCCCATACCGTGCGGCATAAACCCAGCGTTGTTATATAAATTGGCAACTCCACTAATATTTTTAGCTAAAGGCCAAATACCTGAAATTGCCAAAATACCAATAATAATGAAACCAATAATGGCCACTACTTTGACTAGAGAAAACCAGAACTCAAACTCACCAAAACTTTTAGTACTAAAAAAGTTGGCCAAGCTTAAGAACACAATAAAACAGAACGCATAGATAGAAACTGAAACGTTCGGAAACCACGAATGTAAAATTTCAGCGCCTGCAATGGCTTCAACCGGAATCGCAAGCACCCAAAACCACCAATATAACCAACCAATGGTAAAGCCTGCCCAAGGACCAATCGCTTTACGGGCATATGTAGAAAATGAACCAGTGTCCGGCTCTAAAACGGCCATTTCACCTAACATTCGCATCACCAGAAATACCATAATGCTGGTAATGAGGTATGCAAGAATTACTGCTGGGCCCGCCTTGGCAATTGCAGAGGATGAACCGACAAATAAACCTGCACCAATAACACCGCCAATACTAATCATTGTGATATGGCGATTTGAAAGTCCTTCGCCTAATTTTTTTGTTGTATCATTATTCATATTTCAATCCTTAAAAATATATTTATAAAAACAATCTATTACATGTTTAAAATCCTACGATAATGAAAAAGGGAAAACTTATTGTTTTCCCCTTGTTGCAATAATTAATTTAAAGTTGGCATTGAAAATTGTTTTGCTTCACGGACCTGAGCAGATGGCCAACGTTGCGTAATGGTTTTACGGCGTGTGTAAAAACGGACACCATCTGGACCATAAGCATGTAAATCACCGAATAATGAACGCTTCCAACCACCAAAACTATGATAAGCAACAGGTACCGGTAAAGGCACATTAATACCGACCATACCGACTTGAATATGGCTACTAAAATAGCGTGCTGCTTCCCCATCACGGGTATAGATACAAGTACCATTACCATATTCGTGTTCATTAATGAGTTGCATGGCTTCTTGCATAGTATTCACACGCATAACTTGCAACACAGGACCAAAAATTTCTTGCTGGTAGCTGGTCATGTTTGGTGTGACTTGATCAATTAAAGTTGGTCCGACAAAGAAACCTTTTTCGTAACCTGTCGGTTTTGCATCACGACCATCAACCACAATTTTTGCGCCTTGCTGTTCTGCGCTTTGAATATAGGCTTGTACCTTGTCTTTATGTGCTTGGGTAATAAGTGGCCCAAAGTCGTTGCTTGCATCTGCATAGTTGCCGAACTTCAATTTTTTCATTTCTTGAGTCAGCTTATCAATGACTACATCGGCAACTTCATCACCAATGGCAACTGCTACTGACAATGCCATACAACGTTCACCTGAAGAACCAAAAGCTGCGCCCAACAATGAAGCTACTACGTTATCAATATCGGCATCAGGCATAATAATCGCGTGGTTTTTTGCCCCACCTAATGCTTGGCAACGTTTGCCCGTAGATGTTGCAGTACGGTAAATATATTCAGCAATTGGTGTTGAACCCACAAAGCTAACCGCCTGAATACGAGGATGATGCAATAAAGTATCTACCGCCTCTTTATCACCATTCACCACGTTAAACACGCCGTCAGGTAAACCCGCCTGCTTTAATAATTCTGCAAGGTATAAAACCACAGAAGGTGCTTTTTCAGAAGGTTTTAAAATAAAGCAGTTACCGCAAACCAGTGCCATTGGGAACATCCATAAAGCTACCATGGCTGGGAAGTTAAACGGTGTAATGCCAGCCACAACACCTAACGGTTGGAACTCGCTCCATGAGTCGATATCTGGACCGACATTTTTTGAATATTCCCCTTTTAAAAGCTCTGGTGCACCGCAAGCATATTCAACGTTTTCAATACCACGTTGCAGTTCGCCTTGAGCATCATGAGAAATTTTACCGTGCTCTTGTCCAATCAAAGCGCAAATCTTTTCAGCATTTTGTTCTAATAGTTGTTTGAACTTAAACATGACACGTGCACGTTTAATGACTGGTGTATCGCGCCATGCAGGAAATGCTTGCTCGGCTACCTGAACTGCCTCATTTACGGTTTGAGCATCTGCAATTTCGACTTCTTTACTAATTTCACCCGTCGCAGGATTGTAAACTGGCTGTTTTCTTGCCGTTTTAGATACAATTCTTCCTTGAATGAAATGCCCTAGCACTTTTTTGGCTTGTTCACTATGCGTACTATTTTCAGTTGAAACTTCTTCATAGCTAAAATCTTCTAGGCCATTTGTCATTGTTGTTACTCCTTACTACAATTAGTTTTCAGATCAAACTGTATTTTTCATTTAGATTTTGAAGTTGGGTCTGTTGGCATTACAGATCCCGGTAAAATACCTAATAAACTTTAATTCACTTGATAAAGCGCATCGCCCACGGCATTCATTAAGCGGTCAATATCTGCTTCTGTACTGTTAAACATTGGGCCGAACTGAAGCGTGTCGCCTCCAAAGCGAACATAGAACCCTTCTTTCCAAAGTTTCATACCAAGCTCAAAACCTCGGATGGTGGCATCGCCATCACGCGGAGCTAACTGCAACGCACCAATCAAGCCACAGTTGCGAATATCTAAAATGTGCGGCGCACCTTTTAAACCATGCAGCATTTTTTCAAAAGTTGGTGCTAGTGCCGCAGATTGAGCTAATAAGTTTTTCTTCTCTAAAACTTCAAGCGCAGCTAAAGCAGCCGCACAAGCAACCGGATGTGCCGAATAGGTATAGCCATGAGTAAATTCAATGGCATGTTCAGGTAACTCTTGCTGCATAAAGGCAGAGTAAATTTCATGGCTTGCAACCACACCACCTAACGGAATAGCACCATTGGTCACTTGTTTCGCAAAGTTCAAAATATCTGGCGTGACCCCAAAATATTCTGCAGCAGTCCAAGTTCCTAAACGGCCATAACCTGTAATTACCTCATCAAAAATTAACAAGATGTCATGCTGATCACAGATCTCTCTTAAACGTTGTAAATAACCCGTTGGTGGCACAATACAACCCGCCGAACCAGAAATAGGCTCCACAATGACAGCGGCAATATTTGAAGCATCATGTAGCTCAATTAACTTAAGCATTTCATTGGCAAGTTCTACCCCGCCTGTTTCTGCACAGCCTTTGGTAAAAGTTAAATTCGGCTGCAAGGTATGAGGTAAATGGTCTACATCCATAAGCTGACCAAACATTTTACGGTTGCCACCAATGCCGCCTAAGCTTGTTCCCGCAACGTTTACACCATGATAGCCACGGGCACGACCAATCAATTTAGTCTTGCTTGGTTTACCTTTAATGCGCCAATAAGCTCGTGCCATTTTAATAGCGGTATCTGCCGACTCTGAACCCGAGTTGGTAAAGAAAACGTGTTGTAGTTTTTCAGGCATATGCTGAACAATTTTATCTGCCAACTTAAAAGACAACGGATGACCAAACTGAAAAGCTGGTGAGTAGTCAAGCTGACCTAATTGATTACTCACCGCTTGTTGAATTTCAGGCAAGGTATGACCAGCACCACAAGTCCATAGGCCTGAGAGTGAGTCGTAAATTTCACGGCCCGAATCATCAATTAGGTATGATCCTTTTGCCCCCACAATCATGCGCGGATCTTTAGCAAAGTTCCGATTTGCAGAGAAAGGCATCCAATGTGCCTGATAATTTATGTGCATATTATTATTAGTTTGAACCGCATCCAAAGTATGCTCTGAGTCACTGAATTTATCCGTATCAAACATAACCATTCCTGTTTATTTTCAAATTATGGTTTGAGTGTACATAGCGTGATAAGTTTGATAAATTCAAATTATCTTGAGTTTAGATTTAAAAAAACAAAACTAAATGAAACCCAAAAAATTAAATCAAGTCACTGATTTTGATATTAAATTACTTAAAATATTTAAAACGGTTTGCGACTGTCATAGTTTTACATCTGCAGAAAGCATTCTTGGCATTAGCCGTTCTGCAATCAGTTTGCATATGAGTGATTTAGAAAATCGTTTAGGCATTCGGCTATGTCAGCGAGGCCGTGCCGGATTTGCCCTGACCGATGAAGGACGAGAAATTTTAGAATATATCGAAGTACTTACGGCAGCGATTGAAGACTTCCGCTCCAAAGTTAACCAAATGCATAATCGTCTTAAGGGTGAGTTTAATATCGGTATTATTAACAATCTTGTGACTATGCCTAGAGGCTATATCACCAATACGTTGACCCAACTTGCAGAGGAACATGCCGAAGTTATTATTAACATTAGTATGAGCACCCTTTCAGATATTGAATGCCGTGTGCTCGATAACCGTTTGCACGCAGGCGTTATCCCCCTTGTGACGCCATTGTCTGGTCTAGACTATTTCGATTTATATAGCGAGAGTTCATTTTTATATTGCGGCAAAAATCATCCCTTGTTTAGCCAGTGCAGCAACATGAATTTAGATGAGTTAAAAACATGGCAAGCAATCCTTCCTAATTATGCCATCACACCAGAAGCGGCAAAGTTGCATCAGCTTTTAGACTGTAAAGCGACAGCAAGTGACCGTGAAGGCATCGCATTTCTGATTTTAACTGGAAAATTCTTGGGTTTTTTACCCGATCACTATGCAAAAAAATGGGTTGAAGATGGTTTTATGCAAGCTGTTTCAAAGGAAAAAATGCATTACAGCACACCCATTTGTTTAATTACTCATAAAGGCAAAAACCACAATATTATTTTAAAAACCTTTATGGAGATGCTTGAGAAGCGGATTGTTGCGGGTTAAAAAAGAGACCAGTTAATGGCCTCTTTTTTAATATCTTATTAAACAACTTAATGAATAAACACATTTGAAGCTATTAAGTTCTCTAAGGTATCATGCTGATCAGTAAGCAAAATTAATTCTTGCGAATGATACGTAGATTGACTAGACCCATCTCTATCAACTGAAATAATTAGCCCCACCTGACTATCTTTTACAGAAATATAATCTTGAAGATCTCCATTGTCATTTATAAGCAGTTGAGACAAATCAATTTTATCATTCTCTACAAGATTAAAATCCGTCCACTCAGTCTTAACATTTCCACCTAAATTATCTGTATTATCGAGAATATTAAAAACTACAGTATCTGCACCATCTCCTAGAATATAAGAGTAAGTCTGATTTGGTATGTTTGTCTCGATTACATCGTTACCAGTTGTGCCAAATACTGGTTCGGCAATATGTTGTTCAATTTGAGCTTTATCCCAAACAGTTCCATCATCAAATACAATAGAAGATAAATTATCCTTACCAAAACGTATTGTCGATGCTGAATCATTGAAAGATATTATGATGAGTGAATCCGACTGCTTAAGTGAAATATCACTAGAGGATACTGATTTTAATTGAAGGGTATTTTCTTCAGCTGCATTATCTAAAATATGAATAGAGCTTGATGAAGTAAGTAATGCTTTATCTACAATATAAGTATCATTCCCAGCTTGACCTTGTAAAGCCGTATACACATTGGAATTACCGCCATAAATCAACGTATCATTACCTGCACCACCATACAAATAATCCGAACCTATATTAGAAATTAATGTATCGTCTCCATCACCACCATACAGATAATCATTCTGTACACCACCTTGAATCGTATCATTGCCTCCCAAACCATAAATAGTTGAAATCTCAGCATCTGCTTGAAGATTATCTGCTGCATCAGTACCTAATAATTTACCAATAGTATTAGCTTCAATTTG